>JBFILX010000001.1:0-36747 GCA_041612035.1 Gemmatimonadales bacterium
CCCCGACTGGCTCGGCATCCCCGCCGACCGGCTGCGGGTCACCGTCCACCACACCGATGACGAGGCCCGCGCGCTCTGGCGCGAACTGACGGGTCTCCCCGACCACCGCATCTACGGCCTGGGAGACCGGGACAACTTCTGGCAGATGGGCGAGACCGGTCCCTGCGGTCCCTGCTCCGAGATCTACGTGGACCTCGCCTGGACCCCCGGGATGCCGGTGCCCGAGATCGCCACCGCCGATTTCGAGCGCGAGGCGGAGGCGGGCCGGTTCCTGGAGATCTGGAACCTGGTCTTCATGCAGTTCGACCGGTCGGCCGACGGGACCCTGACCCCGCTGCCCAAGCCCTCGGTGGACACCGGGGCGGGGCTGGAACGCATCGCCGCCGTGATGCAGGACGAGGACGACAACTTCCACACCGACCTCTTCCGGCCCCTCCTCGATCGGGCCAGCGAACTGGTGGGGGCGCCCTACCCGGGTTCCCTGGAGGGGACCGGCCCCTCCTACCGGGTGCTGGTGGACCACGCCCGCGCCGTGGCGTTCCTGCTGGCCGACGGGGTCTACCCCGGCAACGAGGGCCGGGGCTACGTGCTGCGGCGCATCCTCCGCCGGGCGGTGCGGCACGCCTGGCTCCTGGGCCGCCGCGAGCCGACGCTGGCGCCCCTGACCGACCTGGTGGTCGAGCTGATGGCCCCGGCCTACCCCGAACTGCGCGACAAGGCCGGGACCATCCGGGACCTCACGCTGGCGGAGGAGGTCCGCTTCCTCGAGACGATCGAGGGCGGCCTGGGCCGGCTGGAGGAGATCTTCGCCTCGGGTACCCGGCAGATCCCGGGCGACGAGGCGTTCCGGCTGTACGACACCTTCGGCTTCCCGCTCGACCTCACCCAGGTCATCGCCGGGGAGCGGGGCGTGACGGTGGACACCGAGGGGTTCGAGCGCGCCCTGGAGGCGCAGCGCGGGCGCTCGCGGGCGGCACGGGCCACCACCCGGACCGGCCCGGCGGTCCGCAAGACCGCACGACGATGGACCTCGGTGCGCCGCGGTCGCCAGAAGTTCGTGGGGTACGACGCCGTCGAGGCCGAGTCCGACCTGCTCGCCTTCCGCCAGGCCGACGGCCGGGTGGACCTGCTCCTGCACCGCGTGCCGTTCTACGCGGAAGCGGGCGGGCAGGTCAGCGATACCGGCGTGGTCGAAGGCGAGGGATGGTCCCTCACGGTGGACCGGGTGACGCGGGAGAAGCGGGGGATCGTGGTGAGCGGGACCTTCGCCGAGCCGTTCGAGCCCTCGCCGGTCCGGGCCCGGGTGGAGGCGTCCCGTCGCCGCAACATCGAGCGGAATCACAGCGCCACCCACCTCGTGCATGCGGCGCTCCGCCGTCACCTCGGCACCCACGTCCGGCAGCAGGGGTCGCTGGTGGAGGCCGACCGTCTCCGGTTCGACTTCAGTCACCACGCCCCGCTCGAGCCCGAGCAGGTGGACCGCATCGAGCGGGACGTGAACGAGCACGTCTGGGAGAACTTCCTGGTGGAGACCCGGGAGATGCCGTATCCCGAGGCCATCGCCCTGGGGGCGATGGCGTTCTTCGCGGAGAAGTACGGCGACCGGGTCCGGGTGGTGACGATGGGCTCGTCCGTCGAGCTCTGCGGCGGCACCCACGTGGACACCACGGGCGCCCTCGGGCTCTTCCGGATCGCCAGCCAGGGCGGGGTGGCGGCCGGGGTGCGCCGCCTCGAGGCGGTCACCGGGCCCATGGCCTACGCGGTGGTGGACCGGCTGGAGGCCCAGCTCGACGAGGCGGCGACTACCCTCAGGGCCCAGCCCGAGCACCTGGTCCGCCGCATCGAGCAGCTGCTCGCCGACCATGAGCGGCTGGAGACGCGGCTGGCGGACGCCATCCGGTCGGGAGGGATGCCGGTGGCGGGCGCCGAGACGGTGGACGTGGGCAACCTGCAGGTGACGGTGGCGGACACGGTGTCGGAGAACCGTGACGAACTGGGCGCCCTGGCCGATCAGTTCCGCGAAGGCGCCAGCGGGGCGGTGCTGGTGCTGATCGGGACCGCGGGCCGGGGCGCGGTGCACGTGGCCCTCACCGACGACCTGGTCAGGCGGGGGCTCAAGGCCGGTGACCTGGTGAACCGGATCGCGGCGGTGAGCGGAGGCCGCGGCGGGGGCCGGCCCCACTTCGCCTCCGCCGGGGCCGGCGACCCGGCCCGCCTCCCCGCCGCGAAGACCGCCGTGCCCGACATCGTCGCGGAGTGGCTGGCGGGCTCGTGAGCGATCCGCTCGCGGCCTTCGACCGGCTGAGCGCGGGCGCACCGCCCGTCCTCACCGCCCTCGCCCGGGGCGCGGTGCCCGGTGGCGAGGCCCCCGACGCCGCGGAGGCGCTCGCCGGCGCCGCCCGGGCGGTGCTGGCCGGGGCGGCCCGCGGGGCGGGCGCCCGCGAGCACGCGGGGGCCCTCCTCGCCGCCGATGCCCTGGTCACCATGGCGCTCCAGGTGCGGGCCCGGGAGGCGCCGGACCGGCTGGCGGAGCTGGCCCGGGCCATCCGGGGCGAGGCCCCGCGCCCATGATCGACCTGCACTGTCACCTGCTGCCGGCCGTGGACGACGGCGCGCGCAGCGTGGAGCAGGCCGTGCGCGTGCTCGAGCAGATGGCCGCGGCGGGCGTGACCGCGGTGTGCCTCACCCCCCACTTCGACGCGACCCGGGCCGGGCAGGGCCTCCCCCCGCGCCACGACCAGGCGTTTGCCGCCCTCTCGGCGGCGGCGCCGACCGCCGTGGCCCTGCACCGCGGGGTCGAGCTGATGCTCGACCGCCCCTTCCCGGAGCCGGCGGTGGGGAACCCCGCGCTCCGCCTGGCGGGCTCGCGCTACATGCTGGTGGAGTTTCCGCCCGGCATCGCCGCCCCCGCCGCCCGGAGCGCGCTGGCCCGCCTGGCGGGCCTCGGCATCGTCCCGGTGCTGGCCCACCCCGAGCGGTACGGCTGCTGCTCGCCCGAGGTGGTCGGCTCGTGGAAGTCGGCGGGAGCGCTCATGCAGGTGGACTCCACCACCGCGTTCCGGCCCGGCACCCGGGGCCAGCGGGCCCGGGCCCTGCTGGCGGCGGGGCTGGCCGACCTGCTCGCGGCCGACAACCACGGCGATGACCGCATCCTGCCCACCGCCCTCCAGGCCCTGCGCGACCACGGGGTGATCGAACAGGCGGACCTGCTGGTCCGGGCCAACCCCGAGGCCATCGTCACCGACCGCGTGCCCCAGCCGGTGGCCCCGATCGTGTTCGAGCAGTCGCTCCTCGAACGCGTCCGCCAGCTCTTCAGGACGGGGGAGTGATGGACCCCGCCGCGTTCCGGGCCGGATTCGAGGCGCTGGCGGCCGACGCCCGATCCGCCGCCGACCAGGCGGAGGTGCTGGCCGCCATCGCCGCCCGGTTCCGGGACACCCTGGCCGGCGGAGGCACCCTGTTCTTCGCGGGGAACGGGGGCAGCGCGGCCGACGCCCAGCACATCGCGGCGGAGTACGTCGTGCGGTACCGGCGCGACCGCGGGCCGCTGCCGGCCCTGGCGCTCACCACCGACACCTCGGTGCTGACGGCCGCCGGCAACGACCTGGGGTTCGAGTGGATCTTCGCCCGGCAGGTCGAGGCGCTCTGCCGGCCCGGCGACCTGCTGGTGCTCCACAGCACCAGCGGCCGGAGTCCCAACCTGCTCGCCGCCGCGGAGGCGGCCCGGGCCAGAGGGGCCGGGGTGATCGGTTTCCTGGGCCGCGACGGCGGCCCGCTCGCCGCGCGGGTGGACCTGGCCTTCGTGGTCGCCTCGGACGAAACCAGCCGCATCCAGGAACTTCACCTGGCCGCCGAACACCTGATCGCCGGGATGCTCGAGGAGGAGGCCGCCTCGTGATCAGTCTGGCCGGCAAGACGGCGCTCATCACCGGGGCCTCCCGCGGGATCGGGGCGAGCACCGCCCGGCTCTTCGCCCGGGCGGGCGCCGACGTGGGGCTCACCTGTCACCAGCGGCGGCAGGACGCCGACGCGGTGGCCGACGAGATCCGGGCCCTCGGGCGCCGGGCCCACGTGGCCGCCGGCGATCACGCCGATCCCGCCGTGGCCGATCGGATCGTGGCGGAGTGCGTGGACGCCCTGGGCCCCCTGGACTGCTTCGTCGGCAACGCGGGCATCTGGCCGGTGGAGGAGGTCCCGCTGGAGCGGCTGGACGACGCGCGGTGGCGGCGGACGATGGGGGCCAACCTCGACGCCATCTTCTACACCACGCGGGCGGCGCTGCGCGCCATGCGTCCGGGGGGCCGGGTGGTGCTGGTCTCCAGCACCGCGGGCCAGCGCGGGGAGGCCTTCCATGCCGACTACGCCGCCACCAAGGGCGCGCTCATCAGCCTGGTGAAGTCGCTCGCGGTCGAGTGCGGCCCCGCCATCACCGTCAACGCGGTGGCCCCGGGGTGGGTCGACACCGAGATGAGCGCGCCCGCCCTCACCGACGAGGCGCGCACGCGGATCGCCTCGGCCATCCCGGTGGGTCGCATCCCGCCGGCCGACGACCTCGCGGGGCCGATCCTCTTCCTGTGCAGCGACCTGGCCCGGCACATCACGGGGGAGATCCTCAACGTGAACGGAGGCAGCGTCCTCTGTGGCTGAGGTGACCGGGTTCCCCGAGCGGGTCGCGCTGGATCCGGAGGTGGTGCGGATCGCGCGGACGCTCGAGGACGCCGGGTACGAGACCTGGGCCGTGGGGGGGGCCCTCCGCGACCGGCTGCTGGGCGGGGGGCAGTCGGACGTGGACCTGGCGACCGCCGCCACGCCCGAGGTGGTGCAGCGGCTGTTCCGGCGGACGGTGCCGGTGGGCGTCCGGTTCGGGACCGTGGGGGTGCTGGATTCGGGCCGGCGGCTGCACGAGGTGACGACCTTCCGGCAGGACGTCGAGACCGACGGGCGCCACGCGGTCGTGCGCTTCGGCGTATCGCTCGACGAAGACCTGGCGCGGCGCGACTTCACGATCAACGCCATCGCCTACCATCCGGTCCGGGAGGTCTGGCGCGACCCGTTCGACGGATTCGCCGACCTCCGGGCGGGGCTGGTCCGCGCCGTCGGCGTGCCGGCCGACCGCTTCCGGGAGGACTACCTCCGCATCCTCCGGGGGATCCGGTTCGCGGCCCGCTTCGGGTTCCGCTTCGACCCCGCCACCTGGGACGCCGCCGTCGCCGCGGCACCCGGACTGGACGGACTGTCGGCGGAACGCGTGCGGGACGAATGGACCAAGGGCCTCGTCACCGCCCGGTCGGTGGCGGAGTTCTGCCGCCTGTGGCGCGAGGCGGGCGCGGCGGCCGTCTGGCTCCCCGAGCTGGACGGGCTCCCCGCCGGGGCCGACCCGGCCCCCGAACCGCGGGACCCCGTGGTCCTGACCACCCTCGTCTGCCGGGCCCCGGCCACCGTGCTGGCGCGGCTCCGGGCCAGCAACCACGAGATCGCCCGGGCCGCCGCGGTGGAGGAGGGCCCCGCCGCCCCCGAGGGCCGGGACGACGTCGCGGTGCGACGCTGGCTGCACCGGGTCGGGACCGCGGTGGACGACCTGGTCCTGCTGGCGGCGTACCGCGGGGGGACGCCGGCCTGGGTGGAGACCGTGCGCCAGGTGCGGGAGCGGGGCGACCCCACCGAGCGCGGCGACCTCGCGGTGACCGGCCATGACCTCCTGGCCCTCGGCGTCGCGCCCGGCCCGGAACTGGGGACCCTCCTGGACCGCCTGGTGGACGAGGTGATCCGGGACCCCTCGCGCAACCGCCGTGACGACCTGCTGGCCATGGTGCGGAGCTGGCGGTGATCCCGTTCTGGCTCGCGGTCGCGGCGGCGGCCGGCAACCTGGCCGGTGCGGCGGCGGTGGTGCGCCGGCTCCGGCACAGCCTCCGCGCCATCGAGACCAGCCTGGCCTTCGGGGCGGGGTTCATGCTCGCCGTCGTGCTGGTGGGCGTGCTCCCCGAGGTGTTCGACGGCGACCGGACCGAGGCCGCGCTCTTCCTGCTCGGGGGCTACCTCTTCGTGCACCTGGCCCAGCACGTGATGGTGCCGCATTTCCACTTCGGGGAAGAGACCCATGCCGTGAGTTCCGGGGCCGCCAGCAGCGCCCTGCTGGGCCTCTCGCTCCACACCTTCTTCGACGGCGTGGCCATCGCGAGCGGGTTCCTGGAATCACCGGGTCTGGGCATGCTGCTCTTCCTGGCGGTGCTGCTCCACAAGCTGCCGGAAGGCGTGGCGATCGCCAGCGTCTGCCTGGCGGGGGGCCAGACGCCGCGCCAGGCGCTCGCCGCGGCCGGGGTGCTGGGCCTGGCCACCGTCCTGGGGGTGGTGCTCACCGAGGTGGCCGAGCCGCTGCGGGCCCACGGGCTCGCCATCGCCGCCGGGGTGACCCTCTACGTCGCGGCGTCGAACCTGGTGCCGGAGTTCCAGGCCAAGCCGGGGTGGGCCCTGCCCGCGGCGTTCTTCGGCGGTGCGCTGGCCCTGCTGCTGGTCACCTGGCTGGCGGGGATCGGATGACCAGCCTCTTCGCGCCGGCCGAGCCCCTGGCGGCGCGGCTGCGGCCCCAGGCCCTGGAGGAATTCGTCGGCCAGCGGCACCTGCTCGACCCGGGCAAGGCCCTGGGCGACCAGATCCGGCGGGGGACCCTCGGCAGCGCGGTCTTCTGGGGGCCGCCCGGGAGCGGCAAGACGTCGCTGGCGCGCCTGGTGGCGCGGCACACCGACCGGGAGTTCGTGGCCTTCAGCGCGGTCACCGAGGGCGTCCCCCGGGTGCGGGAGATCATCCGCGAGGCGGAGCAGCGCCGAGCCCTGGGACGCGGCACCATCCTCTTCTGCGACGAGATCCACCGGTTCAACCGGGCCCAGCAGGACGCCTTCCTGCCGCACGTGGAGCGGGGGACGGTGACGCTGATCGGCGCCACCACCGAGAACCCGAGCTTCGAGCTCAACGGGGCCCTCCTCTCGCGCTGCCAGGTGTTCGTGCTGCGGCCGCTCGCGGCCGACGATCTCCTGGCGCTCCTCCGTCGTGCCCTGGCCGACCGCGACCGGGGGCTGGGCACGCTGGAGCTGCGGGTGGAGGACGACGCGCTGGTGCGGCTCTCCGCGGAGGCCGACGGCGACGCGCGCCGGGCCCTGAACGCGCTCGAGGTGGCGGCGGAACTCGCGGGGCCCGGGGGCGCGGTCACCGACCAGGTGGCCCGGGACGCGCTGGCCCGGAGGGTCCCGGTCTACGACAAGACCGGCGAGCACCACTTCAACCTGCTCTCCGCCTATCACAAGTCCCTGCGCGGGAGCGACCCCCAGGCCGCGCTCTACTGGATGGCCCGGATGCTGGAGGGCGGGGAAGACCCGATGACCCTCTTCCGTCGGGCCATCGCCATGGCCGCGGAGGACATCGGCCTGGCCGATCCCGGCGCGCTGCGGCTCGCGATGGCGGCGCGCGACGCCTATCACATGCTGGGGGCCCCGGAGGGCTACCTGCCCCTGGCGGAGCTGACCATCTACCTGGCGACCGCGCCCAAGTCCAACGCGGTCAAGACGGCGCTCGACGCCGCGCTCGGGGCCGCCCGGGACACCCCGGCGGCGGAAGTGCCCGCCCATCTGCGGAACGCGCCGACCGCGCTGCTGAAGGAGCTGGGGTACGGGGCCGCCTACGTCTACCCGCACGACGAGCCCGCGGGGTATGCGGCGCAGGACCACCTCCCGCCCGAGCTGGCGGCGGCCGAGTTCTACCGGCCGGGCGACCGGGGCTTCGAGCGGACCATCGCCGAGCGGCTCGCCTGGTGGCGGCGCATCCGGGACGGCGCCGCGGGCGAGGCGCCCGAATGACCGTCGGACGGGCCCTGGTCGCGGCGGGCGCCCTGGCGGCCGGGTGCGCCTCGCTCGGGCGCGGCGGGTTCGAACGACCGGAGGTGACCCTCGCGGGGGTCACGCCCGCCGGGGTCGATCTGCAGGGCGCCACGCTGGAGCTGGCGCTCCGGATCACCAACCCCAACCGGTTCGAGATCGAGGGGTACCGGATGGACCTGGCGTTCGACGTCGAGGGCGCGCCCTTCGGGCACCTCGCGCTGCAGACTAGGTTTCGGCTCCCCGCCCGCGGCGACACCACCCTGCGGGTGCCGTTCCGGGTCCTGTGGAGCGGCGTCGGTCGCGCGGTGCGGGGGGCGCTCCTCGCCGGCGAAGTCGAGTACCGCCTGCGCGGGGAGGTGCAGGTCGAGACGCCCTACGGTCGGGGCCCCGTGCCGTTCGACCGGGTGGGGACCTTCAACGTGGCGGGGCGCCTGCCCGGACCGGGCGGGCCCCCGGAGGAGAGGGACGCATTCGGGAACTGATCACCGTGCGCGACCCGGTGGAGCGCACCATCCTGGTGGCCGCCCCCCGCAAGGGCTCGCCCGACGCGGCGAGCCTGCAGGAACACCTCGACGAACTGGCCGAGCTGGTGGACACCGCGGGGGCGCGGGTGGTGGGCCAGTTGTCCCAGCAGGTGGCGTCCCCCAGCCCGGCCACCCTGATCGGCGAGGGCAAGGTCGAGGAGCTGCGGGCCCAGGTGGCCGCGCTCGACGCCACCCTGGTCGTCTTCGACGAGGAGTTGTCGCCGGTCCAGGGCGCGAACCTGGAGCGGGAGCTCAAGGTCCGGGTCATGGACCGGGCCGAGGTGATCCTCGACATCTTCTCGATCCGGGCCCGCAGCCACGAGGCCAAGCTGCAGGTCGAACTGGCCCAGCTCGAGTACCTGCTGCCCCGGCTCACCCGGATGTGGACCCACCTTTCCCGGATCCGGGGCGGCATCGGGCTCCGGGGCCCCGGCGAGACCCAGCTGGAAACCGACCGCCGGATGATCCGGCAGAAGATCCAGCGGCTGAAGCGGAAGCTGGAGCACGCGGAGCAGCATCGGCAGACGGTGCGGGGCGGGCGGCACGCGATGCTGGGCGCCGCCCTGGTGGGGTACACCAACGCGGGCAAGTCGAGCATCCTGCGGTCGCTCACGGGGGAGCACGGCATCGTGGTGGAGGACCGGCTGTTCGCCACGCTCGACACCCTCACCCGCGAGGTGGACCTGGGCGAGGGGATCCGGGTGCGGGTGACGGACACGGTCGGCTTCATCCGGAAGCTCCCGCATCACCTGGTGGCGAGCTTCCGGGCCACCCTGGAAGAGGCCCGCGAGGCGGACGTCCTGCTGCACGTCATCGACAGCGCGCACCCCGACTGGGAGGAGCACGCCGACGTGGTCACCCGCGTCCTGGCCGACCTGGACCTGGCCGAACGGCCGGTCCTGCCGGTCTACAACAAGATGGACCTGGTGGCCGACCCCGTCGGGTTCGCCGAGCGGGCCCGGGCCGCGCACCCCGAGGCGGTCTTCGCCACGACCATGCGCACCGACGGCATGGTCGAGCTGCGGCGTGCCCTGCGGGAACTGGCGTCGGCGCGGCGGCCCACCGTGCGGATCGTGGTGCCCGCGTCGGACGGGGCCCGGCTGGCCGAGGTGTACCGGAGCGGCGAGGTCGTGGCCCGGGAGGACCTGGGCGAGTCGGTGGCCCTGACGGTCCGGCTCGAACCGTGGCGCGCCGAACGGCTGCGGAACGGCGGGCCCCCCGCGGGCGCCGCGGAGGGCCGCGCCTCATGAGCCGGCCCGACCCGGTGCCGGCACGTCCGATCGCCGGGCGGCGCATCCGGTTCGCCCTGGTGGGCTGCGGGCGGATCGCCGAGCGCCACATCGAGGCGCTGGAGGAACACGGCGTCCACGCCGAGCTGGTGGCGGTCTGCGACACCGACCCCGCCGCCCTGGAGCGCGCGGTGGCCCGCACCGCCGCGGAGGGCTTCCCCTCGCTCGAGCGGCTGCTGGCGGGCTCCGACGCCGACGCCGTCGTGCTCGCCACGCCGAGCGGGCTGCATGCGCGGCAGGCGATGGCCGCGGCGGCGGCGGGGCGCCACGTGATCACCGAGAAGCCGATGGCCACCCGGTGGAAGGACGGGCTCGCCATGGTGGACGCCTGCGACGCGGCGGGGGTGCGGCTCTTCGTGGTGAAGCAGAACCGGCGGAACCCCACCGTCCAGCTGGTCAAGCGGGCCATCGACAAGGGGCGGTTCGGCCGGCTCTACCTCATGACCATGAACGTCCTCTGGTCCCGTCCCCAGGCGTACTACGACAGCGCCGACTGGCGCGGCACCTGGGAGTTCGACGGCGGGGCCCTGATGAACCAGGCGAGCCACTACGTGGACCTGTTCGACTGGCTGGGCGGCCCCGTGGAGAGCGTGCATGCCTTCACCGGCACCCTGGCACGGCGGATCGAGGTCGAGGACACCGGGGTGGCCGTGGTGCGGTGGCGGTCGGGGGCCCTGGGCACCATGAGCGTGACGATGCTCACCTATCCCCGGAACTACGAGGGCGCCATCACCGTCATCGGCGAGCGGGGGACCGTCCGGGTGGGAGGCGTGGCGGTGAACGAGATCCAGCACTGGGCCTTCGCCGAGCCGGATCCCGACGACGAGCTGGTGGGACAGGCCGGCTACGAAACCGCCTCGGTGTACGGGGTCGGGCACCCCCGGTACTACGAGAACGTGATCCAGACCCTCCGGGGGGAGGCCGAGCCGGAGACCGACGGACGGGAAGGGCTGCGGTCGCTCGAGCTGCTGGTGGGGCTCTACATGTCGGCGCGGGACGGCCGGACCGTCTCGCTCCCGCTCGACGTCTGACCGCTCAGGCCCCCACCGGGGTCCGCGCCGCCACCACCGACCGCCAGAACCCGTCGAGCGCCCGCGCCAGCGAGGCGTCCTGGTAATGCTCCAGCACCCGGCGCCGCCCGGCGTCGCCGAGGGCCCGCCGCCGGTCGGGGTCGGTCAGCAGCTGCTGCAGGGCCACCAGCAGTTCCTCGTCGTCGGCGAACACGACCCCCCCCTCGCGCACCACCTCCGGCAGGGCGCCCTCGGCGCTCACCACCGACGCCACGCCGTGCGCCATCGCGTCCACCAGCACCGGCGACCAGCTCTCGACCCAGTCGGGAGTGGCGCGGGAGGGCACCACCAGGCAGTCGATCTCGGGCCACAGGGCCGTGACCTGCTCCCGGCTCAGGGCGCCCAGCCAGCGGAGGCGGGAGGCCAGGCCCAGCCGCTGCGCCAGGTCCTCCAGGGCGACCTGCTCGGGCCCGGTGCCCACCAGGCTGAGGGTCCAGGGCCCCATCAGCTGTCCGCAGGCGCGCAGCAGCCGGTCGGCCCCGCGCTCGGGCACCAGCCGTCCCACGAACGCCATCGTCAGCCCGTCGTGGGGGAGCCGCTGCGGGCTGGTGGGCGCGGTCACCCCGGTCTGGGGCACCACCAGCGTGGCGAGGTCGGGTGCGGTCTGGCGCAGGAGCCCCGTGGCCGACGCGTTGATCCCGACCGCGCCCGCCGCCAGCCGGAGGGTGCGCGCGTAGCGGCGGCGTTCGAACAGCGAGCGCGTCACCGGCAGGCTGGTCCGCGCGTACACCACGCCGGGGATCCCCAGCCGGTGGCCTTCCCGCAGGGCGACGTAGGCGCCGTGGGTTCCCGGTTCCTCCTCGGCGTAGACCAGGGCCGGGCGCACGTCGGTGAGCAGGCGGCGGATGGTGCGGGGGTTCCAGCGCAGGGTCGCCGGGGCCTCCGGGTCTCCCGCCGTGCCGATGGGCACGAGCCGGAGCGCGCCGTCGGTGCCCGCCTTGCCGCTCGGCACGGCCACGGTCAGGGACCACCCGAGCGCCGCCAGCTCTTTCAGCTTCTGGCGGTGCTCCGGATCGGCGAAGCAGTGGGATAGGACGACGGCGCGCACGGCGCGATATTATGCACGGGCCGCCCCCGGGATCCAAGGGTCCCGCGGACGGCGCGCGGGCCCTTAGCTCAGGTGGTTAGAGCAGCGGACTCATAATCCGTCGGTCCTGGGTTCAAATCCCAGAGGGCCCATGGCTTTCGCAGGTGGTCCGCATGGTGGTGCTGCTGGCGCTGCTGCAGCTGGGGCAGGACCCCGACGCGTCCCGGGTCCTCGACCAGGCCCGCGCGGCGCAGGCCCGGTTTGAGCGGACCCGTCGCGCCTCCCTCCCGATCACCCCGACGGGCGGCGGCCGGTGCGACGAGCGGGTGGGTCGCTTCTGCTACTGGTACGACCCCGGCGAGCCCCCGCCGCCCCCCGAGCCCCCGCGCATCGCCGCGGCCCGCGCCGAACTGCTCGCGACGCTCGACGACCTGGCCGCCCTGGCCCCGGCCGATCCCTGGATCGCCGGCCAGCGGGTGCGCTACCTGGTCGAGCATGGCCACCCGGCCCAGGCGCTGGTCGTGGTCTCGGCCTGCCGATCCGTGCCATGGTGGTGCGATGCCCTGGCGGGGTTCGTGCACCATGCCATGGGCGAGTACGGCGCGGCGGACCGGGCCTACGCCCGGATGATGGAGCGGATGCCCGAGGAGACGCGCTGCCGGTGGAACGACCTCGATCCGCTGCTCGAGTCGGGGGCGGCCGAGGGCTACGGCCGGCTCGGCTGCGCCCAGCGGGACTCGGCCAACGCCACCCTCTTCTGGCTGGGCCGCCCCCGGGCCGGCGAACCGGGGAACGACCTGCGCACCGAGATCCTCGCCCGCCGCACCTACGCGGCCATCATGGACGGCGCCACCACCCACCACGGAAGCCGCTTCACCGACGACCTCGCCGAACTGATCCTCCGCTACGGCTGGGCCACGGCCTGGTCGCGCCGTCCGCCGTCCACCACGGCGCCCGGCGAGGTATCGGTCGTGGGGCACGAGCCGCACCCGGCGTACGCCTTCCTGCCGGTGGCCGTGGAGCGGAACGGGGCGGGGGAGACCGCGCGGGCGGTGCGGTACGCGCTCGAGGCGCCCCGCGTCCGGAGCCGCTATGCGCCGCGCTGGGCGAGCACGGTCACGGGCGTGCGCGACCTGATGGTGTCCGGCTTCGAGCGCGGCGACGGAACCCTCCTCGTCGCCGCTTTCGATGCGCGGACCGACACCCTCTTCGGCGGGGACGACGTGGAGGCGGTCCTGGGGCTCTCCCCGCTTCCCGGGGAGGCGCCGGTCACCCGGCGGGTCGTGGCGCCGGCGGGTCGCGGTGCGGCCCAGGTGCGGTCGCGCGGAGTGGGCGGGCTCCTGGTCCTGGAGGTGATCGACCCGACCAGCGGGGCGGTGGCCCTCGAGCGCCGGGTGATCCCGGGCGCGCGGGCCGCCGGGCCCCGGCTCTCGGACCTCCTGCTCTTCGAGCCGGGCGGCACGCTCCCCGTCACCGCGGAAGAGGCCGGGGAGGCGGCGATGGCCTCGGGCGAAACGCCCCCCCACCGCCGGGTGGGGGTCTACTGGGAGGTCTACGGGATCCCCGACCGGCCCGAGCCGCCCCTGATCTCGGTCCGGGTGCTGGAGCGGGGTCCGGGGTTCCTCGGCCGGTTGGGGCGGGCGCTGGGCCTCGGCGGGGAAGCGGCCCCCGTCGAGCTCTCCTGGCCCGGCCGGACCGGACAGGCCGGCATGTCGGGCGAGGCGGTGGAACTGGATCTCTCCCGGCTCGACCCCGGGCGCTATCGGCTGGTGGTCGCGGTGGAGTTCGCGGGGGGTGAGCGGGCCGCGGCGGAGCGGGAACTGTCCCTGCCGCGTCTCCGGTAGTGGACTCCGACCCCCAGGCGTGGCGCGACCACCACACAACTTGACCTCATACCTGACCTGAGATCACACATTGTAACCAGTGTAATGGCAACATGTTCGCATCATGTTACCCGGGAGACTGGGGGTTCGGCACGTGAGGTGCACTTGTTCAGGTCGGTGCCGCGACATGATCGCCGGCGCCCGTCCGGCCGCCAACTCCCCCCCATGGCCGGACGCCCCAACGAGACCCCGGGCCTGGCTCGGGGTCCGTTGCTTTGGGGCCCCCGGGTCGTTTACAATCCCCGCCCCTCCGGGCGATTAGCTCAGCTGGTTAGAGCGCGCGCCTCACATGCGCGAGGTCGGGGGTTCGAGCCCCTCATCGCCCACTCCCGCAACCCGGAGTCCTGTCAGCACCTGCGCTGATCCGGCTCCCCCGGGTGTCCCCGCAACCCGGTCGCCCTCGCGCCGGGTGTCCTCCCGAAGTTCATCAGGTCCTAACACGCCGGGGAGCCGTCCGTCTCTCGCGGGATCTCGCGCCGGGCCCTACATTGGGCCGGTCCCCAACCACATACGAGGCCCCATGCAGTGGAACAAGGCCGTGCCGGCGATTGTCGTCGTGTTCCTGTGGTACCTGATCTGGGACAACTTCCTGAGCAGCGCGGTGATGGGATCGGCGGTGGCGCAGATCCCGGGCATGACGGAGTCCTACTCGAAGATGTGGGAGACCATCGGCAACCTGTTCGCCGCCGCGGTGCTGGTCTGGGTCTGGAGCAAGGTGCACGGGAGTTTCGGCGCCACGCTCAAGGGCGGGCTCACCTACGGGCTCTACGCCGGGGTGCTCATGAACTTCCCCGGCTGGCTCTGGATGACGGTGTACGGCGGTTGGCCCTACGCCGCCACGTGGCACATCGTCCTCGTCCTGATCGTGCTCACCGTGGTGTCCGGCGCGCTGATCGGCCTGGTCTACGAGAAGATGGGGGCCCCGAAGACGATGGCGTGATGCAGTGCCCCGGGGGCGGGGCAGGCGGGACCTGATCAAGACGGGGCGACCAGCGGGTCGCCCCGTTTGGTCAGATCGCTCCGCCCCGGCGGAGCCGCCCGATCCGGTCGTAGTGGTCGTCGTGGACCGCCAGTACCTCGCCCGCGGTGACCGTGGCGACCCCCGCCTTGCCGACCTCGACCCCGGCCGCGTAGTTCGCGATCACGGCGGCTTCCCGGACCCCGGCGCCCGCCGCCAGCATCGCCGCCGCCCAGGCGGTGACCGTGTCTCCCGCCCCCGACACGTCGAACACCTCGCGGGCCAGGCTCGGGATGTGGGTGACCGCGCGGTCGGCGGTCACCAGTACCATCCCGTCCGCGCCCAGGGTGAGGAGCAGGTTCTGCACCCGGAGCCGATCGAGCGCCTCGGGGAGGGTCGCCGCGTGGTCCAGGTCGGCCGCCGCCCCCAGCGCGCTCTCCAGCTCCCGGCGGTTGGGCTTGAACACGGTGGCCCCGGCGTAGTCGAAGAACTGCCGGAACTTGGGGTCCACCACCACCGGAATCGCCAGCGCGGCCGCCCGCTCCATCACGGCCCGGATCAGCGGGCGGGCCAGGACCCCCTTGTTGTAGTCCTCCAGGATCAGCGCGTCGGCGCCGTCCATCGTCTCGAGCGCGACCGCCGTCAGGCGCTCGAGGGCCGCGCCGTCGAGCGGGGTCTCCACCTCCTCGTCGATCCGGACGACCTGCTGTCCCCGCGCCAGCACCCGGGTCTTGGTCGTCGAGGGCCGGCCCGCCACCGTCATCACCGACGCGTCGTCCATCCCGAGCGCGGTCAGATGTTCGCGGAGCGTGGTGCCGTGCGCGTCGTCGCCCACCACGCCCACCAGCCGGCAGGTGGCACCCAGGGCCGCGACGTTGGCGGCCACGTTGGCGGCCCCGCCCAGCGCCGCCCGCCGCTGCCCCACCCGGACGACCGGCACCGGCGCCTCGGGCGACAGCCGGTCGGTGTCCCCCAGCAGGTACTGGTCGAGCATCACGTCGCCCACGACCACGATCCGTCGCTCGGCGCTCGCGGCGGTGAGGGCGCCGAGGCGTTCGCGGGTCAGGCCGAAGGGAGGCGAGGTGGGCGGCATGGCCGGGTCCGGGCAGGGGAGGGGCGCGGGACGACTGCCGCCAAAGCTAGGACGGGGACCGGAGTCGTCAACTCGGTCCCGGCCCCGATATCTTGCCTGATCCATGGATGACTTCCGAATCGAGCGGACCCGGGGCGACCTGGTGGAGTCGGTCCACCGGATCTCGCTGGCCGTGGTCCGGGCCGACGGCACGGAGGTGGCGGCGGCCGGCCGGCCCGACCTGGTCACCTTCTGGCGCTCCGCGGCCAAGCCGTTCCAGGCGCTGCCCCTGGTGGAAGACGGCGTGCTGGAGGCGTTCGGGCTCGGCAGCGAGGAACTGGCGATCGCCTGTGCCTCGCACTCCAGCGAGGCCGAGCACCTGGCGGTCGTGGAGCGGTTCCTGGCACGGATCGGCTGCAGCGAGGACGACCTCGCCTGCGGCCCGCATCCTCCGCTGGGCGAAGCGGTGGCGCGCCAGGTGACGGCCCACGGAACCCGGCTCACGCCGCGCTGGAGCAACTGCTCCGGCAAGCACGCCGGGATGCTCGCCCTCGCCCGGCACCACGGGTGGCCGACCGCGGGGTACGAGCGGCGGGAGCACCCCGTGCAGCAGCGGATGACGGCGGTGGTGAGCGAATGGGCCGGTATCGGGGCGGATGACCTTCGCTACGGGGTGGACGGCTGCACCACGGTCTGCTTCGGGCTGTCGCTCCGCGCCATGGCGCGCGCCTACGCCCGGTTCGCCGCGGCAGAGGGAGCGGCGGCCGCGGTCCGCGACGCCATGATGGCCCACCCGCGCCTGGTGGCCGGGACCGGTCGGCTGTGCAGCGTCATGATGGAGGCGCTGCCGGGCCAGGTGGTCACCAAGATCGGCGCGGAAGGGATCTACTGCCTGGCGGTCCCCGCCAGCGGGGTGGGCCTCGCGCTGAAGGTCGAGGACGGCGACATGCGGATGGCCCCCATGGCCCTGGTGGGGGCGCTCGACGCCCTCGGCCCGGCCATCGGCCTGCCGGCACGGCCCGCCGCGCTGGACCCGTGGCGCGATTCGCCGATCACCGACACCCGCGGTCACCCGGTCGGCACCCTGCGCGCCGGAGGCCGTCCGCGGGTTTCCGCCGCGGCCTGACCGATCCGGGTACGGTCCCTCCTTCCCATGGTTCCCACAGTGGACGCGTTCGCCCCGCTGGACGGCCCCACCGGCGCGCTGGTCGCGCTCGCGGCCGCCATCGGCACCGGCGAGCCCGACCGGATCGGCGCGGCGTGCGCGGACGCGGTCGGCGCCGGGGTGGCCGGGGCCTGGGCCGACGAGCTGCTGCTCCAGTCGGTGCTCATGGTGGGCTATCCGCGCGCGCTGGTCGCCGCCGGGATCTGGCGCGAGGTCAGCGGGGTCGCCGCACCGGGGGCCGACGTCTCCGAGAAGGAGTCGCCCGCCGACTGGGTCGCCCGCGGCGCGGCCACCTGCGCGCGGGTCTACGGCGAGAACTACGAGCAGCTCCGCCGCAACGTGCGGACCCTGCACCCGGCGCTGGACCGCTGGATGATCGCCGAGGGGTACGGCCGGGTGCTGTCACGCCCGGGGCTGGACCTGAAACGGCGCCAGCTGTGCACCGTGGCCCAGATCGCGGTGCTGGAGGCGCCCCGCCAGCTGCACTCGCACCTGCGCGGCGCGCTGCACGCGGGCGCGACGGTCGCCGAAGTGGACGCCGCGCTGCGCATCGCCGGGCCCTTCCTGACGGCGGAGGCCTCGGGGGTGGCCGCCAGGGTCTGGGCCGCGATGCGGCCGGGGGGGCCGGCATGAGCTTCGTCGACCTGGCCCGGGTCCAGGTCGTGGCTGGCACCGGCGGCTCGGGCGCCAGCTCGTTCGCGCGGTTCAAGTACGTGCCCAAGGGCGGGCCGGACGGGGGCGACGGCGGTCGCGGCGGGAGCGTGTTCGTCCGGGCCGACCGCAACCTCGCGACCCTGCTCGACTACACCTATCGCAAGGTCTGGAAGGCCGACCGCGGCGTGCACGGGAAGGGGAAGAAGATGACGGGGGCGTCGGGCAAGGACATCTACCTGCCGGTGCCGGTCGGCACCGTGGTGCGCGATGCCGACAGCGGCGAGGTGCTGGGGGAGGCGCTCGATCCCGACCACCCGATCCTCGTCGCCCGGGGCGGACGGGGCGGCCGCGGCAACGCCCAGTTCGCCACCCCGACCCACCAGGCCCCCCGGGAGTGGGAGCCGGGCGAGGAGGGCCAGCAGCGCGAGATCGAACTGGAGCTGAAGCTCATCGCCGACGTGGGGCTGGTGGGCGAGCCCAACGCCGGCAAGAGCACCCTCCTCTCGGTGATCTCCGCCGCCCGCCCCAAGATCGCCGACTACCCGTTCACCACCCTGGAGCCCAACCTCGGCGTGGTGAACCTCGGCCGCGGCCGGTCGTTCGTGGTGGCCGACATCCCCGGGATCATCGAGGGCGCTCACGAGGGCCGGGGACTCGGCCTCACCTTCCTCCGGCACGTCGAGCGCACCCGGCTGCTGGCCTTCCTCCTCCCCCTCGACCAGGAGGACCCGCAGGCGGCGTACGACCGGCTGCGGCGGGAGATCCGGCTCCACTCCGAGGCGCTCTACCATCGGCCCCACCTGGTGGTGCTCACCAAGCGCGACCTCCTCCCCGCCGACGCGCCGCTGCCCCGGATCGACGCCCCCGGGGCCCTGGCCGTGATGACCATTTCGGGCGTGGCGGGCACCGGGCTCGAGGAGCTGACGCGGCGGCTCGGGCGATGGGTCGAAGCGGAGCGGGACGCGGAGGCCGAGGCGGACCGCGATGACTTCTGAGGAACCGGGCGCGCTCCGCGGCACCGCCCGCGACGCCTACCTCGCGCTCGCCATGGTTCCCGGCATCGGAGCGGCCCGGCTCGGCGCGCTCCTGCACGCCTTCGGCACCGCCGAGGCGGCCCTCGGCGCAAGCCGGGCGCGGCTCCAGGGGGTCCCCGGCATCGGCACCGCGGCCGCGTCGGCCATCACGTCCGCCGACCGGCACGCCGGCCGGCGGGCCCGGGAGCGGTGCGAGGCCCTCGGGGGCCGGGTCCTGCTTCCGGGTGATCGCGGCTTCCCGGGGCGCCTGCGGACCATTCCCGACCCGCCCGTCGCGCTCTTCGCGCTGGGCGCGCCGGAGCTGCTCGTCGCCCCGTCGGTGGCGGTGGTGGGAAGCCGGGACCCGTCGCCCTACGGCCGCGAGGTCTGCGCGGCGGTGTCGGCCGGGGCCGCCGAGGCCGGGCTCGTGGTGGTGAGCGGGATGGCGCGCGGGCTCGACGCGGTCGCCCACGGGGCCGCGCTCGAGGCCGGCGGCACCACGGTGGGGATCCTGGGGAACGGGTTGGGCGTCATCTACCCCGCGGCCAACCGGGCGCTCTACGCCGCGGTGGCGGAGCACGGCCTGCTCCTCACCGAGCTGCCCCCGGGGGAGCGGCCCCACGCGGGCAGCTTCCCCCAGCGCAACCGGCTCATCGCGGGGCTCGCGGCGGCGACCGTCGTGGTGGAGGCGGCGGCGGGATCGGGTGCGCTGATCACCGCCGGCCACGCCCTGGAGCAGGGACGGGAGGTGCTCGCGGTCCCCGGCCCGGTGACCTCCCGCACGTCGGTGGGGACCAACCGGCTCCTGCGCGACGGGGCCCGGCCGCTGCTCGAGATGACCGACCTGCTGGAGCTGTATCCGGGGGCCCCCCGGCCGGGCCCGGAGGTCGAGGCCACCGGGCGCGACCCCCGACACCGCCTCCTGGCCCTGTTGCGGGGCGGACCCCGCCACGTCGACCAGCTGGCCCGGGGCCTCGCGGCCTCCTCGTCGGACACCCTGGCCCTGCTGGGCGGCCTCGAGATCGAAGGCACGGTGGAGCAGCGGCCGGGCCTCGTCTTCGCCCGGCGAGGCACCGCGGCGGTCCTCTCGCCGACCTGAGCGCGCCCCCCCCCGGCCCCACCCGGGGTAGCTTCCGCGCCATGCTCGTCTACCTGCACGTGCCGTTCTGCGCCCGCCGGTGCAGCTACTGCGACTTCGCCATCGCCGTCCGGCGGGAGACGCCGTCCGACGCCTACGCCGACGCGGTCCTGGCCGAGTGGCGCCTGCGCCAGGGGCACCCCGGGTGGGCCGAGTCGCCGT
The DNA here is from genome assembly GCA_041612035.1 of Gemmatimonadales bacterium. GTDB lineage: Bacteria > Gemmatimonadota > Gemmatimonadetes > Gemmatimonadales > GWC2-71-9 > SZUA-320. Next base: position 19,824 of record JBFILX010000001.1, read on the forward strand.
CGGTCCGGTCCCTCTACCTGGGTGGCGGGACCCCGAGCCGGCTGGCCCCCGAGGCCCTGGAGCGGATCCTGGTCGGCCTCCGCGGGGACCGCCCCCTGGCCCCGGACGCCGAGGTCACCCTGGAAGCCAACCCCGACGACGTCACCCCCGACCGGGTGGACCGCTGGGTCGCGGCCGGCATCAACCGGGTGTCGCTCGGAGTCCAGAGTTTCGCGCCCGCGGTGCTGGCGTGGATGCACCGGACCCACACCACCGGGCAGATCGGCGCCGCGGTCCGCGCACTTCGGTCAGGGGGCGTGGGCAATCTGAGCCTCGACCTCATCTACGGCCTGCCGCCCAGCCTCGACCGACGCTGGCTCGACGACCTGGACCGCGCCTTCGCCCTGGAGCCCGAGCACCTCTCGCTCTATGCCCTTACGGTGGAGCCGCGGACGCCGCTGGGCCGGTGGACCGTGCGGGGCGAGGTGGTGCCCGCCTCCGACGACCGCGCGGCGGACGAGTACCTGGAAGCCCATGAGCGCCTGGTGACCGGCGGGTTCGAGCACTACGAGGTCTCGAACGCCGCCCGGCCCGGTTTCCGGGCCCGGCACAACGCCGGGTACTGGCGCCGGGAAGACTTCCTCGGCCTCGGGCCGAGCGCGCACGGCGCGGCCGGCCGGGTGCGGAGCTGGAACCTCAGGGAGTGGGAGGCGTACCGGCGCGCGGTCGCGTCCGGCACCGATCCCGAGGCCGGTCGGGAGGTCCTCACCGACGCCCAGCTCCTCCTGGAAGCCCGGTACCTGGGGTTGCGAACCGACGACGGCGTGCCGAGCGCCCTGGTGCCGCCGCCCCACCGGGCGCGCTGGGGCGCCCAGGGATGGGCCCGCGAGGGGGAAGGACGCCTGAGGCTCACGGCATCGGGGTGGCTCCGGCTCGACGCGTTGGTGGCCAGCCTGCCCGAGGACTCCTTAGATTTTTCCGAATGCCTGCCGTCGAGCCGCTGAGCGAGCGCGAACGCACCGTCCTGGAGGCGGTGATCCAGACGTACATCGAGACCGCGGAACCGGCGGGAAGCGGCACGATCGCGCGCCGGTTCCCGATCGGGCTCTCGCCCGCGTCCATCCGTCACACCATGAGCGAGCTCGAGGCCAAGGGATACCTCTATCACCCCCACGCCTCGGCGGGCCGGATCCCGACCGACCTCGCCTACCGGCTCTACGTGAACGACCTCATGCGGCTCTCGCCGCCCAGCAGCCAGGACCGCGAGCTGCTCCGGCGCCAGCTCCAGCCCGGGCGCTCCGCCATCGAGGAGATCCTCCGGCGCGCCGCCCAGGTGCTGGGGGTGCTGACCCAGGAGCTGGGGGTGGCGGTGGCCCCCCGGCTGGAAGACGTGGTGCTGGAGCGGCTCGACCTGGTGCACGTGGCGTCGGAGCGCCTGCTGCTGGTCTTCCATCTCCGGAGCGGCGCCGTCCGCACCATCTTCGTGCAGATCCCGGCGTCCGTGGCGCCGGGCACGGTGGAGCACGTGGCGCGGGTGCTCAACGAGCGGCTCGGCGGGCTCACCCTGCGGGAGATCCGGGCCACGCTGGGCGCCCGCCTGCGCGATGCGGGGGCGCCGGGGGAGGGCAGCGACCTGCTCAACATCTTCATCGCCGAGGGCGAGGAGATCTTCGACCTGTCGGGCGACGGCGAACGGGTCGTGCTCGGCAGCGCGGAGATGCTGGCCAGCCAGCCGGAGTTCGCCTCCAACGAGCGGATGCGGGGCCTGCTGAGCCTCACCGAGCGGCGCGACGTGCTGCGCGAGGCCCTGTCCCGGCGCGAGGGCGGGGGGCTCTCCATCACCATCGGGGCCGAGCACGCCGACCCCCGGCTGGCGGACTTCACCCTGGTGACCTCCACCTACCACTTCGGCGACCTCACCGGGGTGATCGGGGTCATCGGCCCGACCCGGATGCCCTACGACAAGATCATCGGCCTGGTCGGCCACACCAGCCGGCTGGTGGAGGGGCTCGTCGAGTGAGGGACTTCTACGAGATCCTCGAGGTCGACCGCGGCGCGTCGCCGGACGACATCAAGCGCGCCTACCGCCGGCTGGCCATGCAGTACCACCCCGACCGGAGCCAGGCGGCCGACGCGGAGGCGCGGTTCAAGGAGCTGTCGGAGGCCTACGACGCCCTGCGCGATCCGCAGAAGCGCGCCGCCTACGACCGCTACGGCCACGCCGGCATCAAGGGCGCCGCCGACCCGGGATTCAGCCACATCGACCTGGCCGAGGCGCTCAACATCTTCATGCGCGACTTCGGGGGCCTGGGCGGCTTCGAGACCCTCTTCGCCGGCGGCCGGGCCCCGCTGGAGGCGCGGCGTGGCCAGGACATCCGGGTCTCCCTCAAGCTCACCCTGGCGGAGGTGGCCTCCGGCGTCCGGCGCACGATCAAGCTGCGCACCCTGGTGCGCTGCACCACCTGCGACGGGGCCGGGCACGAACCCGACACCCGGCCCGTGACCTGCACCACCTGCGCGGGCAGCGGCGAGATCCGGCGGGCGGCCCGGAGCGTCTTCGGCCAGTTCGTCTCGGTCTCCCCCTGTCCCACCTGTGCGGGCGAGGGCACCGTGATCCAGTCCCCCTGTCAGGACTGCCGCGGGGATGGACGCCGGAAGGGCGAGCGGTCGGTGGCGGTCGAGGTGCCCCCGGGAGTCTCCGGCAACCACTACATCACCCTGCGCGGCCAGGGCGCCGCGGGCCCGCGGAACGGTCCGCCGGGCGACCTGATCGTGATGATCGACGTGCAGGAGGACGAGGAGTTCGAGCGACAGGGCGACGACCTCGCCTGTGTCCTCCCGGTCTCCTTCTCGCAGGCCGCCCTCGGCACCAGCGCCACCCTCAGGACGCCCCTCGGCGAGGAGCGGCTCTCGGTGCCCGCCGGGGTGCAGTCCGGGACCGAGATCCGCCTCAAGGGCAAGGGCCTGCCGCGGCTGGGCCGGAACGGACAGGGCGACCTCGTGGTCCGGGTGCATGTCTGGACCCCGGAGTCGGTGTCCGACGAACAGCGGCGGCTGTTCCGTGACCTGGCCGCCCTGGAGGGCGACCCGCCCTCGAAGTCGGGCGGCTTCTGGAGCCGGCTCAAGGAGGCGCTCCGCGCATGACCTGGTGGGCGATGAGCGTCCAGGCCCCCGAAACGCTCCGCCCCGACGTGGCCAGCTGGCTGGTGCGCCGCACGGGCCAGACCGTGGAGGAGCGGGCCGACGGCTCGCTGGTGGGGTTCGCCGCCGACCGGTCCACCGCCACGGCGCTCCGCGACGATCTCGCTCGCGCCTTCGGCGAAGGTCTGCGGACCGACCTGACCGAGGTCGAGCCGGTGGACTGGGGCACCCGCTGGCGGGACGGGCTGGAGGCACGCCGCATCGGGCGGCTGACCCTGGCCCCGTCATGGACCGGGCCGGTCGAGGGCGACGCCGTGGTGCTCATCGATCCGGAGACCGCGTTCGGCAGCGGCGAGCACGGCTCGACCCGGGTGGCGCTCGCCCTGCTGGAAAGCCTGATCACGCCGGGGGACCTCGTGCTCGACCTCGGATCGGGCAGCGGGGTGCTGGCCATCGCGGCCCGGAAGCTGGGGGCGCGGGCGGCGATCGGGATCGAGATGGACCCCGAGGCGATCGAGGTGGCCGAGCGCAACGCGGCCCGGAACGGCGTGACCGATGCGGTCGGGTTCGTGGAGGGGGAGGGCGGGTCGCTCGCGCTGGTGGCGGGCCCCGCCGACGTGGTGGTGGCCAACATCCTCCGGGAGATCAACGTGGCGATCCTGCCGGAGGTGCGACGGGCGCTCCGGCCCGGCGGCACCGCGATCTTCGCCGGGATGGAGGAGGCCGAGGCGCCGCTCTTCCGCCCCGTGCTCGCGGCCACCGGATTCACCATCGTGCGCGAGATGGTGGACGCCGGCTGGTGGGGCGTCGCCGGCCGCCCGTGACCGCCCTGCTCGCCGCGCCCGGCGACCTGGTCGTCGGGTCCACCGTCACCCTCGATCCCATGGAAGCCCGGCACGCCGCCGTCCGTCGCCTGAGGCCCGGCGAGGAGGTCACCCTGCTGGACGGGGAGGGCCTGGTGGCTCGCGGAGGCCTGCTGGGTGCCGACCAGGTGGCGGTGACGGAGGTGCGCGCGGTGCCCCCGCCCCCCGGGCTCACGCTGGCGGTCGGGGCCGGCGACCGTGAGCGCTTCGGGTGGCTGGTCGAGAAGGCCGCCGAACTCGGGGTGACCGACCTGGTCCCGCTCGACACCGAACGGACCCGGGACGTCGCGGGCCGGGTGCGCGCCCCGCACCTGGAGCGGTTCCGGGCCCGCGCCCGGCAGGCCATCAAGCAGAGCGGCTCCGCCTGGGCACCGCGGGTGCACGACGCCCGCACCCTGGACGAACTGGCCCGGCGCCCCGCGGGGGAGACCCGCTGGCTGGCGGAGCCGGAGGGGCACCGGCCCGCCCTCGACACGGCCGCGGGCGCCCTGCTCGCGGCGGTGGGTCCGGAGGGAGGATTCACCGAGGCGGAGCGCGAGCTGCTGATCGGGCATGGGTTCCGGCCGGTCCGGCTGGGCCCGCACGTGCTCCGCTTCGAAACCGCCGCGCTCGCCGTCGCGGTCCTGGCCGGCGCGGCCCGGGAGGCACACCATGGCTGACTGCATCTTCTGCGGAATCGCCGCGGGCGAGATCCCGGCCGCGGTCGTGGCGAGAACCGACCACGCCCTGGCGTTCGAGGACCTGAACCCGCAGGCCCCGGTGCACGTGCTCGTGATCCCGACGCGGCACGTGGGCTCGGCGGCCGACGTGGACGAGGCCGGGGCCGAGGTCTGGCCCGCGGTGCTCGGACTCGCGGTCGAGGTCGCCCGCGCTCAGGGCATCGCCGAGTCCGGCTTCCGGCTCGTCATCAACGCGGGGGCCCACGGCGGCCAGTCCGTGGATCACCTGCACCTGCACCTGCTCGGGGGCCGCCCGATGCAGTGGCCCCCGGGGTGAGCGTTGGCTCGGCGCCGGGGGCGGATTACGTTTTTCCACAATGGCATTCGTGTGGCGGGGCCCGGCCCCGAGTCCGGAGGCGCCCCGGTGAGGCGCCCGGCGTGAGTCCTCAGCCTCTGTCGCATCCCGACGGGGTGCCGGCGCAAGACCAGGGCGCCGGCACCCCGTCCCCTTTCGCCCAGGCCGCCGCCGGCGGGGCGGCCGACACGCTCGTCGCCTTCGGCCTCCCCGAGGCCCTCGGGCTGGTGGGCGAACACGCGGCCGGTCCGCTGGGGAGGGCAGCCATCCAGGCGCTGGTGCCGCTGGCCGACCCCGTGCGGATCGGAACCGAGCTGAGCCTGGTGGGGGAGGCGATCCGCCTGGCGGAGGCCGGGGAGCCGCTCGCCGTGGCGCCGGTGCCGGAGCTGGGGCCCGTGCTGGACCGGCTCCGGCTCCCGGGGAGCGTGCTCGACGGCCCCGAGCTGGTGGACCTGCGGGCCACCCTCGGCGCGATGCGGCTGCTGGCCGGGGAGTTCCGGCGCGTGGCGCCCCGCGCCCCCGGGCTGGCCGCGCTGGCGGGCCCGGTGCCGGACCGCCGGGTGGAGCGGCGGCTGGAGGATGCGCTGGCCCCCGACGGCGAGCTGCTGGACACCGCCAGCCCGGCGCTGGCCGGCGCGCGGCGGCAGGTGGTCACGGCGCGCGAGCGCCTGGTGCGCAAGCTCGAGGCGCTGCTGCGCGGCATGGACCCCCAGACCGTCCCCCCCGGGGCGGCGGTGACCATCCGGGGTGGCCGCTACGTCATCCCGGTGCGGCGGGACTCCCGCGGCCGCCCCGCCGGGATCGTGCTGGACGAGTCGGGGAGCGCGGGGACGCTGTTCATCGAGCCCACCGAGGCGATCGAGCTGGGCAATGCCCTCCGCGAGGCGATCGCCGCGGAGGCCCGCGAGGCGCTGGCCGTCCTGCGCGAGCTGACGGAGCTGCTCCGGCCCCACCACGCCGACCTCGCCGCCGGTCACGCCCTGTGCGTCCGCGCCGACACCGTGGCCGCCCGGGCCCGGTACGCGCACGCCATCGGCGCCGGCGTGCCGGAGGTCGGGCCGTCCGGCGGGCCGCTGGTGATCCGCAGCGGGCGGCACCCGGTCCTGCTGGCGCGCGGCGGGGAGACGGTGCCGTTCGACCTCGACCTGCAGCCCGGGGAGCGCACCCTGGTGGTGAGCGGCCCCAACGCCGGCGGGAAGACGGTGCTCCTCAAGTCGGTCGGGCTGTTCGCCGCCCTGGTGCAGTCGGGGGTGGTCCCGCCGGTGGGGGCGGGCAGCCGGTTCCCGCTGGTGACCGCGTTCTTCGCCGACATCGGGGATCGCCAGTCCATCGCCGACGATCTCTCCACCTTCAGCGGCCACGTGGCGACCCTGCGGCACGTGCTCGACGAGGCCGATGCCGGCAGCCTGGTGCTGCTGGACGAACTGGGCAGCGGGACCGACCCCGCCGAGGGGGGGGCGCTGGCCTGGGCGGTGCTCGAGGCCCTCACCCGGCGCGGGACGCTCACCGTCGCCACGACCCACCTGGGGGCTCTGAAGACACTGGCGGGCGAGGAGCCCGGGGTGGTGAACGGCTCGCTGGAGTTCGACGGTGCCACGCTGAGCCCCACCTACCGCTTCAGCAAGGGCGTGCCGGGGCGGTCGTACGGCCTCTCGATCGCGCGCCGCTTCGGGCTCGACCCCGCCGTCATCGCGCGGGCCACCGAGCGGGTGCCCGTGCAGGAGCGCGACCTCGACGCGCTGCTGCGGGAGGCGGCCGACCGTGAGCGCCGCGCCCGGGAACGCGAGCTCGACCTCGAGGCGGCGCTGGCCCGCACGGCGGAACGCGAGGCCGCGCTGGCCCGCGAGCGCGAGGCGGTCGAGGCCCGGGAGGCGGCGTTGCGCCGGCGGGAGCGGGAAGCGGAGCGCTCGGCGAAGGCCCAGGCCAGGGCGTACCTGCTGGAGGCGCGGCGCGAGGTGGAGGCCGCCATCGAGACCGCCCGGGACGGCGCGGAGGCGGCGGCCCGCGAGGCGCGGCGGCGGGTCGAGGAGGCCGTTCGCGAGGCCGGATCCCACCAGCCCGCGGGGGCCGGGGGCCCGCGGGAGGGCGGGGCCTCGCCGGTGCTCGAGCCCGGCGCGCGGGTCCGCCTGGAGGGGGGCACGGTGGGCCAGGTCGAGGCGATCCGCGACGACGGGATGCTCACCGTGCTCGCCGGGAGCCTGCGGATGGTGGTGCCCTCCCGGCTGGTGGCCGAGCGGCTGGCGGAGGCCCCGGCGCCCCGCCGGGCGGACCGGGGCGCGGCCGCCGCGGTGGAGTCGCGGGTGGAGGCGGCGCCGCTGGAGATCGACCTGCGGGGCATGCGGGTGGACGAGGCGGCGGTGGCGATCCTGGCGGCGCTCGACGCCGCCGTGCTGGCGGACCACCCGAGCCTGCGGGTGATCCACGGCAAGGGGACCGGGGCGGTGCGGGAGCGCGTGCACGAGGTGGTGGCCGGCGACCGGCGGGTCGCCCGCTTCGCGCTGGCGCCGGTCACCGAGGGCGGGTCGGGGGTGACGATCGTGGAGTTCAGGCGATGAGCCGGATCCCCGACGAGATCATCGAACAGGTGCGGGACGCCGCCGACCTCCTCGAGATCGTGGGTGAGGCCGTGCAGCTCAAGCGGACCGGGGCCGACTATCGGGGCCCCTGTCCGTTCCACGGCGGCACCAACCGCAACTTCGCGGTGATCCCCAAGAAGGGGATGTACTACTGCTTCGTCTGCCACGAGGGCGGAGACGTTTTCACCTGGCTCATGAAGCGGTTCGGCATGGATTACCCGACGGCGGTGCGCGAGGTGGCGCGCCGGACCGGGATCGTGGTGCCCGACCAGGAAGCCCGCGAGGGCCCGGATCCACGGGAGCCGCTCTTCCAGGCGGTCACGCTGGCCCAGGAGTTCTTCGCCCGGCGGCTGCAGGAGGGCGACGACGCGCGGGCCGCGCGCGACTACCTTGCGAGCCGTGAGATCCCCGCCGAGCTGGCGGGGGAATGGGGACTGGGCTATGCCCCGCGCGGCGGGCAGCTGCTCGAGCACATGGCCCGCCTGGGCGTCGAGCAGCCGGTCCTGCTGGAGGCGGGCCTCCTGCAGGCGCGCGATGACGGTCGCGTGGTGCCGCGCTTCCGGGGCCGGCTGCTCTTTCCGATCCACGACGTGCGCGGGCGGGTGGTCGGGTTCGGCGGGCGGCTGCTGGGCGACGGGGAGCCCAAGTACCTCAACTCCCCCGAGAGCCCGGTCTTCCGGAAGGGCACGATGCTCTACCACCTCCACCAGGCCAAGGGGGCCATCCGGCGGGAGGAGACGGCCCTGGTGGTGGAGGGGTATTTCGACGTGCTGCGGCTGGCCGCGGCGGGGCTCGAGCACGTGGTGGCGCCCCTGGGCACCTCCCTCACGGAGGAACAGGCGGCGACCCTGCGCCGGTATGCCAAGACCGCCGTGCTCCTGTTCGACAGCGACCGGGCGGGACTCCGGGCCACCTTCCGTGCCGGGGACGAGCTGCTGCGCCGCGGCGTGCGGGTCCGGGTGGCCTCGCTGCCCCCCGGCGAGGACCCCGATTCGGTGGCCCGGGCCGGCGGCGCTCAGGCCATCGAGGCCCTGGTGCGGGACGCGATGGACCTGCTCGACCGCAAGCTCCAGCTGCTGGAACAGCGCGGCTGGCTGGGCGACCTGCAGCGCAAGCGGGAGGCGCTCGACCGGATCCTCCCCACGCTGCGGGCCGCGGCCGATCCGATCGTGCGCGACCTGTACGTGGGGCGGGTCGCGGAGCGGATGGGCGTCTCGCGGGAGACGCTGGAGCGGGAGCTGCGCAGTTCGCCACGGCCCGCGGGCTCCCCGCCGCCCCCGGCCCCCGGGGCCGACGGGGCCTCGCGCGGACGGGCCGCCCGGGCCTGGAACCGGGCCGAGGCCGCGCTGCTGCGGATCCTGCTGGCCGCGCCCGAATGGCGGTCGCGCGCGCGCCACGACGTCCCGGAGGAGTGGTTCGAGGTCCCGGCGTACCGGGCCGTCTACCACGCGCTGACGGGGCTGCCGGACCAGGCCGATGCGGGTGACGTGGCGGCGGGGCTGGGCGAGGCGGAGCTGGCCGAGTTCGACCGGCTGCGCGAGTCCGCGGAGGCGCTGGCCGGCCTCCAGTTCGACCAGGAGTACGCCGCGGCGGCGGACAAGCTCCGGGACCGGGCCGAGTTCCGCCGGCTCGGCCAGGTGCGGGATCCGGCAGAGCGGCGCCGCATCATGGACCGCTGGTCCAGGGAAACGAAGCAACGCTACTCGTGGTTCCGGGCCGCCCAGCGCGGCCGGTCGCCACGGCGAACTTGACCCCAGGCAGGTGAGGACGATGCATCAGGAACTGGAGACGCTGCTCGAACTGCAGGCGAAGGACCTGGTCCTCCACGAGCTGGAGACCCGGCGCCAGGGTCTGCTCGCGGAGGTGGCCACGCTCGACGACGAGCTGGCGCGGGCCCGCGGCGCACTGGACGCGGCCCGCCGGCTGGTGGACGACCGGGTGAAGCGGCGGGTGGACGTCGAGGCCAAGGTGGAGGGCCTGCGGGTGCTGCAGGAGCGGCGCCGCCAGCGGGTCGAGATGGCGAAGACCTCCCGGGAGCTTCAGGCGCTCAGCAACGAGCTGGAGCTCGCCCGCTCGGTCCTGGCCCGCGAGGAAAACGAGTGGTTCCGCGCCGCCGAAGCGGTCACCGCCGGGGAGCAGGAGGTCGAATCGGCCACGGCCCGGCTCAGCGAGCTGGGCGAGAGCCGCCAGGCCGACCGGGAGGAACTCACCGCCAGGATCGCGGCCCTCGAGTCCGAGATCGAGACCGCCCGCGAGGCCCGCCGCGAGGTGACCGACCGGCTCGGCCGGGCACTGCTGCAGCGCTACGAGCGCCTGCGGCAGACCCGCACCTCGGCCGTGGTGGTGGCCCTCCGCAACGACGCCTGCGGCGCCTGCTTCACCGCCATCCCCATGAGCCGACGGAACCACATCCGGCTCGGGGTCTCGCTGGACGGCTGCGAGGCCTGCGGCGTGATCCTCTACGCGGCGGACGACGGGGCGGCGTGAACCGGGCCGCTGCGCCGGCGGTGCCCACCCGGTGGGTCGTGGCGCCGGCGCCCGATCCGCGGGTGGTGGACGACCTGGCCCGCGCCCTCGAGCTGCCGGGCGCGCTGGCGGGCCTGCTGATCCAGCGCGGCTTCGACACGCCCGACGCGGCCAAGGCCTTCCTCCGGCCCGACCTCGCCTCGCTGGCCGACCCGTACGCCCTGGCCGGGATGGCCGGGGCGGTGGAGGTCGTGCGGGCGGCGGTCCGCGGCGGCCGGACGATCCTGGTGCACGGCGACTACGACGTGGACGGCCAGAGCGCGACGGCGCTGCTCACCCGCACGCTCGAGGCCGCCGGGGCCCGCGTGGTGGGGTTCGTGCCCCACCGGCTGCGCGACGGCTACGATTTCGGTCCCGCCGGGCTCGCGGAGGCCCGCCGGATCGGGGCGGGGCTCATCATCACCTGCGACTGCGGCATCACCGCGCTGGATCCCGTCGCCCAGGCGCAGGCCGAGGGCATCGAGGTGGTGGTCACCGACCACCACCTGCCGGGCCCGGCACTGCCCCGGGCGTCGGCGGTGATCGATCCCCAGCGGTCGGACGACGAGTCGGGGCTGGGGATGCTGTGCGGCACCGGCCTCGCCTTCAAGCTGGCCCAGGCGCTGGTGCCCGCGCTCGACCTGCCCGAGACGATGCCGCTGCATCTGCTCGACCTCGTCGCGCTGGCCACCATCGCCGACGTCGTCCCGCTGATCGGCGAGAACCGGGTGCTGGTACGGCACGGGCTCCGGCTGCTCCAGCATTCCCGCTGGCCGGGGGTCCGCGCCCTGATCGAGAGCGCGGGGCTCGCCAACCGCGCCATCCGCGCGGGGCAGGTCGCGTTCATCCTGGCCCCGCGGCTGAACGCCGCCGGCCGGGTGGGGGAGGCCGCCGACGGGCTCCGCCTCCTGCTCACCGACGACCCCGCCGAGTCGGCCCGCCTGGCGGAGCGGCTGGGCCGGTACAACGCCGAGCGCCAGGACATCGATCAGCGGATCCTGCGCGAGGCCCTGGACCAGGTGGCGGACGGGTTCGACCCGGCCCGCGACGCCGCGTTCGTGCTCGCCTCGGAGGACTGGCACCCCGGCGTCGTCGGGATCGTCGCGTCCCGCGTGGTCGAGCGCTACGGCCGGCCCACCTTCCTGGTGGGGTTCGACGGCGAGATCGGGAAGGGCTCGGGGCGCAGCATCAGCCGGTTCGACCTGCACGCCGCGCTGGTGGAGTGCGGTGACCTGCTGGACCGCTACGGGGGACACCGGATGGCGGCCGGCGTCACGGTGCGGCGCGGGCGCTTCGAGGCCTTCCGCGACCGGTTCCGCGAGGTGGCCCGGCAGCGGCTCGATCCGGCGACGCTGGGCCCCGAGCAGCGGGTGGACCTGGAGATCGCCCTGGAGGACGTCACCGACGACCTCGAACGCCTGTGCCGTCACCTCGAGCCCTGCGGGATGGGCAACCCGGCCCCCGTCTTCGGGCTGCGCCGCACCGCGCTGGAGCGGCTCCAGGTGGTGGGCGACGGCCACCTGAAGGGATGGCTGGTGGGTGCCGGACGGCGGCTGAGCGCCATCGGGTTCCAGTTCGCCGACCGCTACCCCTGGCTGCAGGAGGGGCCGGTGGACGCCGCGATCCGGATCGAGCGGAACGAGTTCCGCGGCGAAAGCAGCCTGCAGGCCCGCCTGCTGGCCCTCTCCCCCGGCGGTACCGCGGCCGGACCGTGACCCGGATCATCGCCGGCGAGTTCGGCGGGCGGCGCCTGGCGGTGGCGCGCGGCCGGCGGGTCCGCCCCACCTCCGACCGGGTGCGCGAGGCCTGGATGAGCATCCTGGGCCCCCGGCTGCCGGGCGCCCGGGTGCTCGACCTGTACGCCGGGACCGGCGCGCTGGGCCTGGAGGCGGTGTCGCGCGGCGCGGTGCACGCCGACCTGGTCGAGCGGGTGCCCGACGTGGTGGTCGTGCTCCGGCGGAACGTCGACGCGCTGGGGGTGCGCGACCGGGTCCGGGTGATCCGCGCGGACGCCCTCCGGTTCGTCGCGGGGCTGCCGCCGCGGGCCTACGACATCGCCCTTGCGGACCCGCCCTACGCGGGGGATTATGCCGAGCGGCTGGTGGAGCGGTTCCGGGAACAGCCGTTCGCGGAACTCCTGGCCCTGGAACACCCGGCCGCCCGTCCGCTGCCGGGCGACGAGACCCGCCGCTACGGCGACACGGCCATCACCTTCTGTCGGGCCCCATGACCCGCATCGCGATCTACCCCGGCTCGTTCGATCCCCCCACCCGGGGCCACGAGGACCTGATCCGCCGGAGCCGGACCCTGGCCGATCGGGTGATCGTGGCGGTCGCCCAGCACAGCGAGAAGCGGGCGGTCTTCTCGGTGGAGGAGCGCCTCGAGCTGCTGCGGGCCGTGGTGGGGGAGACGCCGGACGTGGAAGTGGCCCATTTCTCGGGCCTGCTGGCCGACTTCGCCAAGGCCCGCGGCGCCCGGCTCATCATCCGCGGCCTCCGGGCCGCCGGCGACTTCGAGTACGAGTTCCAGATGGCCCTGATGAACCGCCAGCTCCATCCCGACCTGGAGACGGTCTTCCTGGCCCCCGCCTTCGACCTCACCTTCCTCAGTTCGAGCCTGGTTCGCGAAGTCGCCCGGTACGGCGGGGATCTCGGCACCCTGGTTCATCCGGCGGTCCGCGAGGCGCTCGCCCGGGCCTACGCCCGGTGAGCTTCCGCGAGGCGTTGCACGCGCGGGCCCGGGCCGCCGGGTCCCGCGTGGTGCTGGCGGAAGGGGAGGACCCCAGGGTCCGCGAGGCCGCCGGCCTGCTCGAGGCCCGGGAGATCTGCCGGCCCGTCCTGCTCGGCCCCCAGGGGATCGATCCCGGGAGCGACCCGCGGCTGCCGGCGGTGGCGGAACTGCTGCGGGCCCGGCGTCCGGACCGGGTCCGGGACGGGGTCCATGCGCTCGACCTGGCCAGCGACCCGCTTCGCTTCGGTGCAGGCCTGGTGGCGCTGGGCGAAGCCGAGGGGTGCGTGGCCGGGGCCGTTCACCCCACGGCCGCGGTGATCCGCGCCGCCCTCTGGGCCATCGGGACCGACGCGGGCGGGCTGGTCAGCTCGGCGTTCTACATGCTGCTGCCCGAGGGCGGGGTGCTCACCTTCACCGACTGCGCCGTGGTGGAACGCCCCGATCCCGACCAGCTGGCGCAGATCGCCCTCGCCGCGGCCCGCGACCGGCCCCGCCTGGTAGGCGATACCCCGCGGGTCGCCTTCCTCTCGTTTTCCACCCGCGGCAGCGCGGCCGGGCCCTCGGTGGAGCGGGTGGCCGCGGCGGTGGCCCGGTTCCGTGCCCTCGCCCCCGACGTGGTGGCCGACGGCGAGCTGCAGGGCGACGCGGCCCTCGTGCCCGGGATCGCGGAGCGCAAGGCCCCGGGGTCGCCGGTGGCCGGGGCGGCCAACGTGCTGGTCTTCCCGGACCTCGACGCGGGCAATATCGCCTACAAGCTGGTCCAGCGGCTGGGCGGCGCGGCCGCGATCGGTCCGCTGTTTCAGGGCCTGCGGCGCCCGATGTCGGACCTGTCGCGTGGAGCGACCGTCCATGATATTGTGGATGTGACGGCAATGGTGGCCCTCCAGGGCGGCCAGGACGGCGAGACCTAGGAGCGAACGCATGGCCCTCAGCACAGCGACCCGCGGCGACGTGACCGTCATCCAGGTGGATGGCCAGCTCACCGTCGGCAACCGGCAGGACCTGAAAGCCGCGGTGCAGCAGGCGGTGGACGGCGGGGCGCGCAAGCTCCTGCTCGACTGCGCCGCCACCAGCTACATCGACTCCTCGGGGCTGGGCGCCCTCGTCACCATCTCCAAGCGCGTCCGGGAAGTCGGCGGCCTGATCCGGCTGGCCGGCCTCAATGACGACCTGCGCTCGCTGTTCGAGCTGACCAAGCTCGACACGCTGTTCGCCATCTACCCCGATTCGCGCCAGGCCCTCGACGGGTTCTGAGGCGGGGCCGTGGCGTCCGCCCCCATGCTGGTCGTGGAACGCCTGCCCGGGCGACCGGGTGAGGACGTCGAGGCCACCCTGCTGCTCCGGCTTCCGAGCGACATCGCCCTGGTCGATCCGGCCGCCGACCTGATGGTCCGGCACTGCTTCCTGGAGCGGCCGCCGGAGCGCCGGACCGCGTTCCGGGTCCGCGTGGTGGTGGCGGAGGCGGTCACCAACGCCATCGAGTGCGGCAACGGCTGCGATCCCCGCAAGGCGGTCGCCATCCGCGCGGAGCTGCACCGCGACCGCATCCGCATCTCGGTCAGCGACGAGGGCCCGGGGTTCGACCCCAGCCGGGTGCCCGACCCCCGGGACCGCGTGGAGAGCCCCTGCGGGCGGGGGCTGTTCATCATCCATCACCTGGCCGACCAGGTCGAGTTCAACGAGAAGGGGAACACCATCTGGATGACGCTCCCGCGCTGGTAACCCGGCTGGCGCCGGTCCTCGAGCTGCTGGGCACGCTCACCCGGTCGAACCTGCGGTTGTGGCACGCGCGGGACGGCCGGCTGCGCGTGAGCTGCGGCGACGACCCCGGCTGGACCCTCGACCTGCCCGCGGTCGAAGGGCAGGTGACCACGCCGGCCGGTCCGGCCTGGCTCACCCGGGTGCCCGAGGCGGACGGGGTCTGGCTCGAGGTGTCGGGGGAGGAAGGGCCGCTGGGGACCCCGCGCGCCGCGCTGGCCGCGCCCCTGCTGGAACGGGTGCTGTCGGCGGAGCGGGACGCGGCCCGGCTGTGGGACGAACTCACGGTCCGCTACGCGGAGATCGACCTCCTCTACGTCATCAGCGAGATCCTGGGCCACACCCTCCGGCTGGAGGAGGCGGCCCGCACGATCATCCGGCAGGTGAGCCGCGTGGTGGGCGCCCGCCGGGCCTCGATCATGGTGGTCGACGAGACGACCGGCGACCTGCGGGTGGTCGCGGCGCAGGGGTTCGACCGGGAGCAGGCGCCCCCGATTCCCGCCGACGACCCCGACTCGGTGGCGGCCCGCGCCTTTCGGGAGCAGCGCCTCGTCGCGGGCGAGGGCCGGCCGGCCGGCGGGGGCCGTCGCGGACAGCACCCGGGCTACCAGGGCACGGCCTACCTGAGCGTGCCCATCACCTACGCGGCGCCGGGCGCCACCGCCCGCTGCATCGGGGTCATCAACCTCACCGACTCGCTCGACGGCGACCGGTTCTCCCCGCGCGACCGCAAGCTCGTCACGGCCGTGGCGAGCCAGATCGGCGCGGCCATCGAGAACGGGCGGCTCGCGGCCCGGGAACGCGAGCGGCAGCGGCTGCGGCAGGAACTGGAGGTCGCCCACGACCTGCAGCAGAAGCTGCTCCCCGAGCCCGGGGTGCTGCAGGGCGAGGCGCGGGTGGCGGTGCGCTGTCTCCCGGTGTCGTCGGTGGGGGGCGACTTCTTCACCTTCCTCCGCCTGGGCCCCGGCCGGGTCGGGGTGATGGTCGGGGACGTCTCCTCCCACGGCCTGTCCGCCGCCCTGGTCATGGCGCTGGTCCTCGCCGCCGCGGGCATCCACACCGCCGCCGCCGTGGGCCCCGCGGAGACCCTGCGGCTGCTGCGCGAAAGCCTGGTGGCCAAGCTGTCCGAGACCGAGATGTTCGTGTCCGTCTTCTATGCCGTGCTGGACCGGGACCGGCGCGTCCTCTGCTACGCCAACGCCGGCCACCCGCACGCCTACCGGATCGGTGCCGACGGCACCGCCGAACGGCTCGAGGCCACCGCGCCCCCGCTCGGCCTGGGCGCCGGCGCGAAGATCGACCAGCGCGAACTCCCCTGGGACCCGGACGGCGACCTGCTCGCGGTATGGACCGACGGCCTGGTGGACGCCGCCGACGCGGCCGGCCAGCGCTACGGCGAGGCGCGGGTGGTCGAGGGGATCGTCGCCCGCCGCGCCACCCCGCTCGACCAGCTGGTCGAGCAGGTGAGCGGAGAGGTCGAGGCGTTCAGCGAGGCCCCGGAGGACGACCGCACCCTGCTCGCCCTCCGGTTCTGAGTGGGGCACCCCAAGCGGCGCTTCGGACAGCACTTCCTCACCAATCCGCGGCTGCTGGACCGGATCGCCGAGGCGCTCGATCCCGCGCCCGGCGACCGGACCCTCGAGATCGGCCCGGGGCGGGGGAGTCTCACCGAGGCCCTGCTGCGGCGCGGCGCCCGGGTGACGGCCATCGAGATCGATCGGGACCTCGTGCCGGGGCTGCGGGCCCGGTTCCCGGAGGTCACCGTGGTCGAGGGTGACGTGCTGGAGGTGGACTGGGCCGCCGTGCTTGGGAGCGAAGGGGACGGCGGCTACCTCCTCACCGGCAACATCCCCTACAACATCACCTCCCCGATCCTCGACCGGGCGCTCCAGCCGCCGCGGCCGCGCCGGATCGTCTTCCTGGTGCAGCGCGAGGTGGCCGACCGGGTCACCGCCGCGCCCGGGTCGGGGACCTACGGGTCGCTGACCGTCGGCGTGGGGGCGGTCGCGAGCGCGGAGCGGCTCTTCGTCGTGCCCGCCGGCGCCTTCACCCCGCCGCCCAGGGTGGACTCCGCGGTGATCCGCCTGGTGCCCCGGCCCGAGCCCCTGGTGAGCGACGCGGCACTACCCGGCTTCCGCCGCCTGGTGACCGGTCTCTTCGGGCTCCGCCGCAAGCAGCTGGTGCGCGGGGTGCGCCAGCTCACCGGATGGGACGCCCAGCGGGCCCTCCAGCTGCTCGCGCGACTGGGGCTCACCCCGACGGCCCGGCCCGAGACCCTCGCGCCGGCGGACTTCGTCGCCCTGCACCGCGGACTCGTTGACGAGGGGTGGCAGGCGCGCTAGCTTTGTGAAATCTTTC
>JBFILX010000002.1:0-36606 GCA_041612035.1 Gemmatimonadales bacterium
CTCGGCCAGGGCCACGGCGACGCCCACCTCCGCGTTCCCGAAGGTGGACAGCGTGGGGGCCTCGAGCGACCCGGCCACCGGTCCCTGGGGATTGGTGAGGAACTCGCGCAGCCCCTCGGCGGTCAGCGGGCCATCGGCCAGGATCGGGTCCTGGGTGAACCCGGTGACCCCGAGCGTGGCGAAGGCCGCCTGCAGCGCGGCCACCCGGGCCTGGATGGCCCCGCCGAGGACGCTGCTCCGGGTGGGCAGGAAGGGGGACGCGGTGCCTTCGCCGAGGGTGAGGGCGAGCAGGTCGTCACGCAGGCGCGTGCCCTCCGCCGCCGTCTGCTCCGCCAGGGCCTTCCGGGCGGGGTCGAGGTCGTAGGCGCCGCGGGCGATTTCCTGGCGCAGCCGGTCGAGCGCGGCTCCGAACCCGGTGAAGAAGGCCGTGGCCGCGGCTGCGCCGCCCCCGCCCCCGAAGACCGGATCGGCCGGGTTGAAGCCCGCGCCCGCGTTCGTGGAGTCGAGCCCGATGGCACTCCGGACGACGACCCGCACAAAGGGCAGCCGGCCGAAGACGGTCACCCGGTCCGTCACGCCATACCCGAACCCGAGGCCCCCCCGGCCCACCGTGACCAGGCGGGAAGCCGTGGTGCGGCCCAGGTTGAGCCGGGCGTCCGGCAGGCCGGTCATCCGCGCCAGCAGTTCGTCGGCCGATCCCAGGGCCGGGATCAGGTTGGCGCCCGCGCTGTCCCGGATGAAATCGGCCAGGCCCGGCTCCTCCACGCCGCCGAAGAACCGCCGGTCCGAGGAGGAGAACTCGCTCGTCACGCCCACCCGGAGCAGGCCTTTGGGAATGATGGGAGACGGGAGCTGGGCCGCGAGGGGGGCGGTGAGCCACCCCAGTCCGGCCAGCACGAGGACCGTGGTCGTCAGGGAACGGAATTGCATGGCCGGTGCAAGTTGGCCGGGCGGCCCGACGGGCGCCAGACGGCGCCCGGCCCGGCCCCGGTCGAGGGGTATATTCCCCGGCGGCGCTCGGGTGGCGAAACTGGCAAACGCAGGGGACTTAAAATCCCCAGGGGGATCTCCCCCGTGTGGGTTCGAATCCCACCCCGAGCATGGGCGTCCCGGCTCAGTAGCTGCCGTCGGACGCGATGATGACGTAGGTGAGGGTCCCGCCGGCGACGAAGAAGGGGTGCTGGTTGCCCAGGGTCCGGATCAGCTGGTCCATCAGCCGCTGCCGCGGGGAACTCACCGTGACCCCGATGATGTAGTGACCCTGCCCGATCGGGATGTTGTCGTACTCCAGCGTGTATTCCGGCTTGCTGAAGTCGGCGCTGCTGGGCAGGTAATTGACCAGCGCCGGGGGAATCACCCCGGGGTTGCCGTCCGGCGGCCAGGTGTCGTGGTCGGCGAAGTAGCTGTAGGACGCGACCATGACGCTCCGGAAATCGCCCGTGACGGCGGCGACCCGGACGTTGTCCCGGAAATCCCAGAACTTGTAGATGGCCAGCGCGGCCAGCAGCCCCATCACCAGCATCACGATGAGCAGTTCCACCATCGTGAAGCCGCGGCGGTTCCGCCGGCGCGGGCGGGCCACGGGCTCAGCGCACATGCTCGCGCACCGTCTTCATGCTGTTGCCCAGGAAGTCCTCGACCCGGTCGGTCGACTGCAACCGCAGGGACGTCCCCGCGTAGGTCATGCTGAGGGCGAACTGGTCCCCCGGCAGGATCTCGTACTCCACCCCCCGCACCTGCGACCCGGTCTCCGCCAGGGTCGCGGGCAGCCGGCCGTGCTCGCCCCGGAAGCGACGGACGGAGTTGGCCTCCCGGACCAGGGTCAGCCGGGCCGACGCCTCCTGGACCGCGACCGGCTCGGGAGGGGGAGGCGGGGGGACGAGCCAGTCAGGCTGGGTGATCAGCAGCACGGCGAGCGCGGCGGCGACCGCCGTGCCTCCGATCAGCACGACCGGACGCGCTCCCGAGCGGGGAGCCCCCCTGGACTGCGGCTCGCGCTTGGCCTGGACGGCGGCCTGGGCCGCCTCGAGGAGCGCGTCCTTCATCCCCTCCGGGGCAGCGCCCGATCGCTGCTCAGGCACGGCGGCCGTCCTGGCGGCAATGGGCATGGCGGTTCGGCTTCGCAAGGACCATTCCCCGGTCAGCGCTTGAGCGCACGGACCACCTCGTCGGGGAACTCCCGGACATTGATCGGCTTCGTGATGTACCCGTCGAAGCCGGCGCCCAGCGCGCGCTCCCGGTCGCCCTCCATCGCGTGCGCGGTGAGGGCGATCACGGGGAGGTCCGAAAATCCGCCAGCCCGGAGTTCCTCCAGCAGGGCGAACCCGTCGCGGTCGGGCAGCTGGATGTCCATGAGGACCACCTCCGGCCGGGTGGCGCGGATGGTCTCCAGCAACCCGTCCCCGGTGGCGAGGCCGGTCACGGCGTGGCCGTGCATGGCCAGGATCGCCGTGAACAGCTTCATGTTGTCGGGGCTGTCCTCAACGACGAGGATGCGCGCCACGCTGCCTCGGGCCGGTTAGGCTTATGGTTGGGTCGGAATCGAGCATCCAATGTAACAGCACGCGGTCACCCATCCCTAAGCATTAAGGATTCATTAGGAATGATCGTCCGAGGTACGATCACGGTCCCCGGGGACAAGAGCATTACCCACCGGGCCCTGCTTTTCGCCGCACTCAGCCGGGGCTCCTGCCTGATCTCGGGGGCGCTCACCTCGCTCGACGCCCGGTCCACGGCCGCGGTGCTTCGCCGCCTGGGCGTGGGCGTCGGGGCGCTCCGGCGCGGGGCCCGGGTCCGGGTGGTCGCCCCGGAAGCGCTGTCGGCCCCCGACGGCCCGCTCGACTGTGGCAACTCCGGGACCACCGCGCGGCTGGGACTGGGGGTCCTGGCGGGGCACCCCTTCCGGTCAACGCTGACGGGCGACCGGTCGCTCCGCCGCCGGCCCATGCGCCGGGTCACCGAGCCGCTGGTGCTGATGGGGGCCGGGGTCGAGCCCTCCGAGCGGGACGGGCTGCCGGTGACCATCACGGGGGGGCGCCTTCGTCCGCTGCGGTGGGAGCTGCCGGTCTCCAGCGCCCAGCTCAAGGGGGCCCTCCTCCTGGCCGGGGTGGTGGGGCGCGTGCCGGTGCGGGTCCGGGAGCCCGCGGGCCGCTCGCGCGACCACACGGAGCGGCTGCTCCGCTGGTTCGGGTACGGCGTGACCGAGTCGGACGACGGGTGGATCGGGCTCGAGCCGGACGGCGAGGTGGTGCCCTTCTCCATGGCCGTTCCGGGCGATATTTCATCCGCCGCCTTCCTGGTCGCGGCGGGCACGCTGGCGGATGAAGGCGAACTGCGGCTGCCGGGGGTGGGGGTCAATCCGACCCGGACCGGGTTCCTCGACGTGCTGCGCCGAATGGGGGGGCAGGTGGACCTGGAGAACCCACGCATCGCGCAGGGCGAACCGGTGGCCGACCTGGTGGTGCGCCCGGCCCCGCTGCAGGCCACCCAGGTGTCGGGCCCCGAGATCCCGGGACTCATCGACGAGGTGCCGGTCCTCGCCGTCCTGGCGAGCCGGGCGCAGGGGACGACCGTGTTCCACGAGGTCGGGGAGCTTCGGGTCAAGGAGAGTGACCGGCTGCGCCTGCTGGCGGAAAACCTCCGCGCCGTCGGGGTGGAGGCGGACGCCGCCGACAGCACGCTCTGGGTGAACGGGGACGACCGACCGCCCCGCGGCCGCATCGTCACCGAGGGAGATCACCGGATCGCGATGGCGTTCGAGGTGCTGGGCCGGGTGCGGGGTGCCGCCGTGGCGGTGGACGACCTGGGCTGCGCCGAGGTGAGTTTCCCCGGTTTCCCGGCCGCGCTCCGGGCGGTCACGGGGGCCGGCCGGTGATCCGGGTGGTGGCGGTGGACGGACCGGCCGCCTCGGGCAAGTCGAGCACCGGCGCCGAGGTGGCCCGCCGGCTGAACTATCTGCATGTCGACTCGGGGGCCCTCTACCGGGCCGTGACGCTGGTGGCCCTCGGGCTCGAGGCGGCGGCCGGGGCGGGGGAGATCCTGGCCGCGGCGGAAGGGCGCCGGCTCGATCTCGAGGAGCGGGACGGGGCGGCGGTGGTGGTGCTGGACGGTCGCCCGGCCGAGGGGGTGATCCGGACCGCCGCGGTGACGGCGGCGGTCTCCCGGGTGTCGGCCATCCCCGAGGTACGGGACTGGGTCAACCGGCGGCTCCGGGCCTTCGCGGGGCGCGGGCGGGGCGTCGTGGTGGACGGCCGGGACATCGGGACGGCGGTCTTCCCGGCGGCCCCGGTGAAGATCTACCTGCTGGCGGGCCCCGAGGAGCGGGCCCGGCGGCGGCTGCAGCAGCGCGCGGAGGAGACCGGCCCGGACGCGGTGGCGCGGGAAGCGGGGCTGCTCCGGGCCCGGGACCAGGCCGACGCCAGCCGGCCGGTGGCGCCGCTGCGGCCTGCTCCGGACGCTGTGCACCTCGACACCTCGACGATGACCCAGGCCGAGGTGGTGACCGCGATCCTGGCGGCGGTCCGTCGGTCTCCCTTGCAGGGGGACGTTCCGGCGGCGTAACTTTCCGGGTTCCCTCGGGCTCCGGCCCGACTGCCTTCACTCAGCCCGCGCGCGGGTCGGCGCGGCCACATCACGAGGTTCCGCACGCATGTCGTCCACCACCAAGCCCCCCGCCATTCCCGGCCTCAGCACCGAAACCGGCCTCAAGGTCCGCCAGGACCTCTACGACGAGGACTACAGCCACGAGGAGTACCAGGACATGCTCTCGATGTACGAGAGCACCCTGGCGGCCATCGTCGAGGGCGAGATCGTCAAGTCCACCGTCCTCCGGGTGAGCGAAAACGCCGTCATCCTGGACGTCGGGTTCAAGTCCGAGGGGTCGGTCGCGCTCGACGAATTCACCGAGCCGCCGGCCATCGGCGACGAGGTCGAGGTCTTCCTCGAGCACCTGGAAGACCAGGACGGGGCGGTGGTCCTGTCCAAGAAGAAGGCCGACTTCATGCGGGTGTGGGAGAAGATCCGGCACGCGTACGAGAGCGACGAGCCGGTCGAAGGCACCCTGATGAAGAAGATCAAGGGCGGCGTGGTGGTGTCGGTGATGGGGGTGGACGCCTTCCTGCCCGGCAGCCAGATCGCGCTCCGCCGGGTGCCCAACATCGACGACCTGCTGGGCTCGACCTACCACTTCAAGATCATCAAGCTCAACAAGCGGCGGCGGAACATCGTGGTCAGCCGCCGCGTCATCCTGGAGGGCGAGCGGGCCGAGAAGCGCGAGCACCTGATGAAGGAGCTCGAGGTGGGCCAGGTCCGGAAGGGCGTGGTGAAGAACATCACCGACTTCGGCGCCTTCATCGACCTGGGCGGCGTGGACGGCCTGCTCCACATCACCGACATGTCGTACGGCCGGGTGTCCCACCCGTCCGAGGCGGTCTCCATCGGCCAGGAAGTCGAGATCAAGATCCTCGACATCGACTGGGACCGGGAGCGCATCAGCCTGGGCATGAAGCAGCTGCAGGCCTACCCGTGGAAGGACGTGGGCGCGCGGTACCCGGTGGGCACCCGGGTGCAGGGCAAGGTGGTGTCCATCACCAACTACGGCGCCTTCGTCGAGCTGGAGCCCGGCATCGAGGGGCTGGTGCACATCTCCGAGATGAGCTGGACCCGGAACGTGCGGCACCCCTCCAAGATCGTGAGCATCGGCGAGACCATCGAGGCCGTGGTGCTCAAGGTGGACGAGGCCGAGGAGAAGATCTCGCTCGGCATGAAGCAGACCGAGCAGGATCCCTGGATGACGCTGCCCACCAAGTACCCGATCGGCAGCCGGGTCTCGGGCAAGGTGCGCAACCTGACCAGCTTCGGCGCCTTCGTCGAGCTGGAGCCGGGCATCGACGGGCTGATCCACATCTCGGACATGTCCTGGACCAAGCGCGTCCAGCACCCCTCGGAGATCGTCAAGAAGAGTGACGTCGTCGAGGTGATGGTCCTCAACATCGACGTCGACAACAAGCGGATCTCGCTCGGGCTCAAGCAGGCGGAGGAGGATCCCTGGCTCAAGATCGGGGAGACCTACCCCGTGGGCACCGCGCTCCGGGGACGGGTCGTGCGCCTGATGGACAAGGGCGTCGTGGTGGACCTGGGCAACGACCTCGAGGGCTTCGTGCCGATGAGCCAGCTGGGCAAGGAGGACATCCAGAGCCCGGCGGAGGCGGTGCAGGAAGGGCAGGTGGTGGAGGCCGCCGTGCTCGAGGTGGACCCGATCCACCACCGCATCGTGGTGGGCGTGACCGGCTATCCCGACGAGCCCATCATCCCGATCCAGCGGCCGGTCGTGGAGGACGACGCCGACGAGGACGAGGAGGAAGAGGTCCCCGCGCCGCCCGCCCCGGCCGAGGCGTCGAGCGACGAGGCGCCCGCGGCGGAGTCGCCCCCGGCCGAGGCCTGATCGGCGGCCGGCACTCCTGCGCCGACGGGGCGGCCCCCAGGGGCCGCCCCGTGCGCGTTTCGGCCCGCCCGGCGCGGGACGGTCCACCCCTTGCATCCCCGGCTCCCCGGGGGGGCGACCCGTGCGGGAGCGCCCGACGATGGAGCCGTATCATCTGATGGGAATCTGCGGGACCGGTCAGGCGGTCGCGACCGGGTATCTTTGGAACGGACCGCGCGCCCCCCGCGCGATGCCCGGGACCTCGATGCCGACGCTTTCTCTCACGACACGGCAGGTGGCGGACGCCTACTGGGCGGGGTTCCTGGGCGTCCCCGCCGACGCCCTGCGGGCCGGGGGCTCCGCCGCGATCGCCCACGGCGCCGCCCTGGCCGACTACCGCGGGGTCTTCATCCTCCAGGTGGAGGGAACCTCGGTGGTGTCGCTCCCGCCCGACCTCATGGCGGCGGTGGCGCCCCGGGTACCGTTCTGGCCCCCCTCCGTGGTGAGCATGCGGGCCGCCCTCTGCGCCGAAATCGCCCCCATCCGCCCCATCGCCGTCATCGGGCCCCTGCAGCTCAGCTACCTGGCGGACCGTGTGCCCGACGCCGCAGGTGTGGCCTCGGTGCGACAGCTCGCGGCGTCGGACGGCGTCGCGGTCGCCGCCCTGCGGCGCGCGTGCGCGCCCAGCGAATGGGAGGATGGCGGGGCGCTGGCCGAGGGCAGCCTCCGGTTCGGCGCGTTCACCGGCGACCACCAGCTCGTCGCCCTGGCCGGCTACGAGGTCTGGGGCGGGCGGCTGGCGCACCTGGCCTTCGTGACCCACCCGGCACACCGGCGGCGCGGCCACGGCCAGGCCGCCGCGCGGGCCGCGGCGAGCGCCGCCGTCGCGGCGGGCCTGGTGCCCCAGTGGCGCGCCTCGGAACGGAACCCGGGCGCGATGGCGGTGCAGCGGGCGCTGGGCTTCGTGCCCTACGGGTTCACGATGGCCCTCCACCTCCCCCGCATCTAGCGCCACGGGTCCGGCGGCCCCCGGGGGCCGTGTATACTCGGAGGACCCGCCGCCCGGCGGGCCGCACCGAGGAGCCCGGCATGGCGTTTCCCGTCGTCAACCCCGCCACCGGCGAGACCGTGCGCGAGGTGCCCCAGATGCGGGCGGCCGCGGTCCGCCGGGCCATCGAACGCGCCGATCGGGCCGCCGCCGCGTGGGGCGAACGCGCGGTGGCCGACCGGGCGCCGCCGATGCGCGCCGTCGCGCGGCTCCTGCGCGCGCGGGCCGATGAGCTCGCCCGGCTCATGGCGGTGGAGATGGGGAAGCCGGTGCGGCAGGGCCGGGCGGAGGTCGAGAAGTGCGCCTGGGTGGCGGAGTACTACGCCGAGCACGCCGCCGGGTTCCTGGCCGACGAAGTGGTGGCGACCGACGCCTCCCGCAGCTACGTCACCTGCCGCCCGCTGGGCGTGGTCCTCGCGATCATGCCGTGGAACTTCCCGCTCTGGCAGGTCTTCCGCTTCGCCGCCCCGGCGCTGATGGCCGGGAACGGGGTCCTGCTCAAGCACGCCGCCAACGTCCCCGGGTGCGCGCTGGCGATCGAGGCGCTCTTCCGCGACGCCGGGTTCCCGTCCCACCTGTTCGCCACCCTGCTCATCACCCCGCGCCAGGCCACCGGCGTGATCCGTCACCCCCTGGTGCGCGCGGTGACCCTGACCGGAAGCACCGGGGCCGGCCGGGCGGTAGCCGCGCGGGCCGGCGAGGCCCTCAAGAAGACGGTGCTGGAGCTGGGGGGCAGCGATCCGTACCTGGTGCTGCACGACGCGGACGTGGCGGCGGCCGCGGCGGTCTGCGCCGAGAGCCGGCTCATCAACTCGGGGCAGAGCTGCATCGCGGCCAAGCGTTTCCTGGTGGTGCCCGCCGTGCGCGAGGCGTTCGAGGCCCGGCTGGTCGAGCGGATGCGGGCCGCGGTGATGGGCGACCCCCTGGCGGAGACGACCGACGTGGGCCCCCAGGCCCGGCGCGACCTGCGCGACGCGCTGCACCGCCAGGTGACGGCCAGCGTGGGGCAGGGGGCCCGGCTGCGGCTGGGCGGCGAGGTGCCCGCGGGCCCCGGCGCCTTCTACCCGCCCACGGTGCTCACCGACGTCCGACTCGGCATGCCCGCGGCGGACGAGGAGCTGTTCGGCCCGGTGGCGGCCGTCCTCCCCGTGGCCGACGAGGACGAGGCGGTGCGGGTGGCGAACGCGTCGGACTTCGGGCTCGGCGCGGCGGTCTTCACCCGCGACCTCGCCCGGGGCGAGCGGATCGCGCGGACCCGCCTCGCCGCGGGCGCCTGCGTGGTGAACGGCCTGGTCCGGTCCGACCCCCGGCTGCCCTTCGGCGGGATCAAGCAGAGCGGGTACGGGCGGGAGCTGGGCGCGGCGGGGATCCGCGAGTTCGTGAACCTCAAGACGGTCGTGGTGCGGTAGGTATATTCTCCCCCCATGTCCGACCCCCGGGAACGGCTCGACGACCTGAAGCACCGGCAGGCCCAGGCCGACCTGGGCGGCGGCCCCGAGCGGATCGCGCAGCAGCACGCCAAGGGGAAGCTCACCGCGCGCGAGCGGCTCGACCTGCTGCTCGACGCAGGCACCTTCGTCGAGCTCGACCGCTTCGTCACCCACCGCGCCACCGAGTTCGGGCTGGCCGACCAGCGCTACCCCGGCGACGGGGTGGTGACCGGCTCGGGCCGGATCCACGGCCGTCCGGTGTACGTCTTCTCCCAGGACTTCACGGTCTTCGGCGGGTCGCTCTCGGAGACCCACGCGGCCAAGATCTGCAAGGTGATGGACCTGGCGGTGCGGACCGGCGCCCCGGTGATCGGGCTCAACGACTCGGGCGGGGCCCGGATCCAGGAGGGCGTGGCCTCGCTGGGCGGCTACGCCGACATCTTCCTGCGCAATACCCTCGCCTCGGGCGTGGTCCCCCAGATCTCCGTCATCCTGGGTCCCTGCGCCGGGGGCGCGGTGTACAGCCCGGCCATCACCGACTTCGTGTTCATGGTGCGGGGGGTGAGCTTCATGTTCGTCACCGGCCCCGGGGTGGTGAAGACGGTGACCCACGAGGAGGTCTCCTTCGACCAGCTGGGCGGCGCCGACGTGCACGCCGAGACCTCGGGGATCGCCCACACCGTGTTCGACACCGAGCCCGCCTGCCTGGCGGCGGTCCGCGACCTGCTCGAGTTCCTCCCCGGCAACAACCTCGACGACCCGCCGGTGCGGGCCGGCACCGACCCGGCGGACCGCCGGGACCCGGGCCTGCTCGACGTCATCCCGTCCAGCCCGGCCCAGCCGTACGACATGCACACGGTCATCCGGGCCGTGGTGGACGACGGGCACTTCCACGAGGTCCACGCCGCCTTCGCCGGCAACATCCTGGTGGGGTTCGCCCGGCTGGGGGGCCAGCCGGTGGGCGTGGTGGCCAACCAGCCGGCGATGCTGGCCGGGGTGCTCGACATCAACGCCTCGGTGAAGGCGGCCCGGTTCATCCGGTTCTGCGACGCCTTCAACGTGCCGCTGGTCACCTTCGTGGACGTGCCGGGCTTCCTGCCCGGGGTGGCCCAGGAGCACGGGGGGATCATCCGGCACGGGGCCAAGCTGCTCTACGCCTACTGCGAGGCCACCGTGCCCAAGCTCACGGTCATCACCCGCAAGGCCTACGGCGGCGCCTACGACGTCATGAGCTCGAAGCACATCCGGGGCGACCTCAACCTGGCCTGGCCCACCGCGGAGATCGCGGTGATGGGGCCCAAGGGCGCGGTGGAGATCCTGTTCCGCCACGAGATCGCGGCGGCCGACGACCCGGAGGCGGAGACCCGGCGCCGCATCGACGAGTACGTGCGCGCCTTCGCGCATCCCTACGCGGCGGCCGAGCGGGGCTTCGTGGATGACGTCATCGACCCGCGCGACACCCGCCCCCGGCTGATCGAGGGCCTCCGGCTGCTGCGCACCAAGCGCGACCGGAACCCGCCCAGGAAGCACGGGAACATCCCCCTCTGACCGGCATGCGCTCTCCCGCCAGCGCGGCCGATCCGCACCCGGTGCACCGGGTGCTCGTCGCCAACCGGGGGGAGATCGCCCTCCGGATCGTGCGCGCCTGCCACGAGGAGGGCCTCGAGGCGGTGGCGGTCTACTCCGACGCCGACCGGACCAGCCCCTACGTCCGCGCGGCCGACGCCGCGGTGCACATCGGCCCGGCCCCCGCCGCCGAGAGTTACCTGCGCATCGACCGGCTGGTCGCGGCCGCGCGCGAGACCGGGTGCCAGGCGGTGCATCCCGGCTACGGCTTCCTGGCCGAGCGGGCCGCGTTCGCCGAGGCGGTGGAGGCGGCGGGCCTGCGCTTCGTGGGCCCGCCCGCCGCGGCGATCCGGGCCATGGGCGACAAGACCGAGGCCCGCCGCCGGATGCAGGCGGCCGGGGTGCCGGTGGTGCCGGGGGGGACGGCGCCGGTGACCGACCCCGCCGACGCGGCGGCGCTGGCCGGGTCGCTGGGCTACCCGGTGCTGGTGAAGGCCGCGGCGGGTGGCGGCGGGCGGGGCATGCGGATCGTCGCCGAGCCCGGGGGACTCGCGGGGGCGCTGACGGCGGCGGCCTCGGAGGCGGAGAAGGCCTTCGGGGACGCGAGCGTCTACCTGGAGAAGTACGTGCTCCACCCGCGCCACGTCGAGATCCAGGTGCTGGCGGACCACGAGCGCACCGTGCACCTGGGCGAGCGCGAATGCTCGGTGCAGCGGCGCCACCAGAAGCTGGTCGAGGAGGCGCCCTCGGTGGCGGTGGACGCCGCGCTCCGGGCGCGCATGGGACAGGCGGCCGTCGACGCGGCCCGGGCGGTCGGCTACCTCGGCGCGGGCACCTGCGAGTTCCTGCTGGCGCCCGACGGCGCGTTCTACTTCCTCGAGATGAACACCCGGATCCAGGTCGAGCACCCGGTGACGGAGATCGTCTACGGCGTGGACCTGGTCCGGGAGCAGCTCCGCATCGCCCGCGGGCTGCCGATGACGGTGCCCGAGGGCCCGCCGGTCCCGCGCGGCTGGGCGATCGAGTGCCGGATCACCAGCGAGGACCCCCGCAACAACCTGCTGCCCTCCACCGGACGGATCGCGTTCCTGCGCCCGCCCGCCGGGCCGGGCGTCCGGTGGGACGCCGGGGTCGAGACCGGGGACGAGGTCACCCTGTACTACGACTCGCTCCTCGCCAAGCTGATCACCGGCGGGACCACCCGGGCGCAGGCGATCGCCCGCATGCGGCGGGCGCTGGACGAGCTGACCGTCGTCGGGGTGGCCACCAACCAGGCCTTCCACCAGCGGCTCCTGGACGACCCCGCCTTCCGGGCGGGCGAGCTGGACATCCAGTTCCTGGAGCGGCGGCCCGACCTCCTCGCGCCGGCCATGGACGAGGACACCGCGGCCCTGCTCGCGGCCGCCGCCGCGCTGCTCGAGGACGAGCGCCGCCACGCGGTCCGGCTCGGCGTGGCGGCCCCGAGCGAAGGCCGCGAGGCCTGGCTGCTGGCGGCCCGGCGCGAGGGGCTCCGGTGACGGCGCCGGTCCGCATCGACCGCATCGCGGCCGGGGGCGACGGCGTGGGCCGGCTCGCCGACGGGCGGGTGGTGTTCATCCCCCGCACCGCGCCGGGCGACCTGGTGGAGCCGACCGGGCTCCGGCTCGCCGCGCGCTACGCCCGCGCCCGGCTCGGCACCCTGCTGGAGCCGGGCCCCGGCCGGGTGCCCCCGCGCTGCGCCCACTACCGCGAGGACGAGTGCGGCGGGTGCCAGCTGCAGCACCTCGAGGCCGGGGCCCAGCGGGCGGCCCGCCGCCGGATCGCGGGCGACGCCCTGCGGCGGATCGGGAAGCTGGCGGCGGACGACCCCGCGCTCGAGCCCGC
This sequence comes from Gemmatimonadales bacterium, assembly GCA_041612035.1. GTDB lineage: Bacteria > Gemmatimonadota > Gemmatimonadetes > Gemmatimonadales > GWC2-71-9 > SZUA-320. The sequence goes on from JBFILX010000002.1 coordinate 12,329, forward strand.
CGACCAGGAGTTCGGCTACCGGGCCCGGATCACCCTCGCCGTGTCGGACGACCGGCGACGGATCGGGTTCCACCCGGTGGACCGCCCGGGGGAGGTGTTCGACCTCGACCGGTGCGAGATCGCCGCGGAACCCCTCAACCGGCTCTGGCGCGCGGTGACCGCCCGACGGAGCGCGCTGCCCGACGGGCTGGAGCGGCTCACCCTGCGGATGGACGACGCGGGCGGGCTCCACCTGGTCCTCGCGGGGGGCGGGGAAATCGAACCGGGCGGGGCAGGCCTGGATCGGGCGCTCGCGGCCGAGGGGGTGGCGGTCTCGATCTGGTCGCGATCGGGGCCCGGCGCGACGCGGCTGATCGCCGGCCCGGGCGGGGACGCGGCCGGATCGTTCGAACAGGTGGCCCCGGCCATGGGCCGGCGGGTGCGGGAGCACGCGCTGGCGGAGTGCGCCGTCGGGGAAGGGGACGTCGCGTGGGACCTCTACGCCGGCGTGGGCGAGGCGGGGCTGGCCCTGGCCCAGGCCGGGGCCCGGGTCGAGAGCGTCGAGGTGGACGCCGAGGCCGTCGCGGCGGGCCGGGGCCGGATGGCCCACCCCCGGCTGACCCGGCGGGTCGGCCGGGTGGAGTCGTGGCTCGGGCGGCTGCCCCGGCCCACGGTGGTGTACGCCAACCCGCCCCGTACCGGGCTGGGCCCCACGGTCACCGGGGCGCTGGCCGCCGCGGCCCCGGCCCGCATCGTCTACGTGTCGTGCGATCCGGCCACCCTGGCCCGGGACCTCCGGGCCCTCGCCGGGTCGTACCGGGTGACCGCGATCCGCGGCTTCGACCTCTTTCCCCAGACGGCGCACGTGGAGACCGTGGCCCGGCTGGAGGCGGCATGAAATACCACGTGACCCTGCCGGACGGGACCCGCGAGGTGGAGGTGGACGGGGAGCGGGTGGTGGTGGACGGCGTGGCCCGGACCGCCCGGCTGGAGGACGTCCCCGGGACCCCCCTCCGCCGCCTCGTGCTGGACGGTCGCTCGATCCTGCTCGGCGTGACCCCGGGGGAGGCCGGGCGCTGGACCGTCACCTGCCGCGGGGAGTCGGTCGAGGTGGAGGCCATCGACGAGCGGACCCGGCACATCCGGGCCATGGCGGGCGCCGAGCGGGCCGCGGGCGGCCCGGCCCAGGTCCGGGCCCCGATGCCCGGCCTGGTGGTCCGGGTGCTGGTCGAGCCCGGGGCCCGGGTGGCGGCCGGCGAGGGGCTGGTGGTGCTGGAGGCGATGAAGATGGAGAACGAGCTCCGGGCCGCCGGGCCGGGGGTGGTCCGGGCGGTCCACGCCGCGCCGGGGGAGGCGGTGGACAAGGGCCAGGTGCTGGTGGAACTGGCCCCGCCGGGGGAGCCGAAATGACGGGGTTCCCGGGGGGGGCGGATCGGCTTGACCTAAGCGTTTGCGGCGGATTAGTTTGCATAGCTCTGTCCGAACCGGACGGGCGCCCCGGGTCCCAGGGAGGGACCGGGCGAAGCCTTACGCAGAGGCGAGTCAGGACACCATGAAGACTTTCAGCGCCACGCCGAGCGACCTGTCGCACGACTGGCACGTCGTGGATGCGGAGGGCGTGCCGCTCGGCCGCCTGGCGAGCGCGGTCGCGCAGCTGATCCGCGGCAAGCACAAGCCCACCTTCACGCCCCACATGGACGGCGGCGACTTCGTGGTGGTGCTCAACGCCGCCAAGGTGCGGCTGACGGGGCGCAAGGCGGAGCAGAAGACCTACTTCAAGCACACCGGCTACATGGGCCACGAGAAGCACATCCCGGTGGCCGACGAGCTGGCGAAGCATCCGGAGCGGGTGATCGAGCGGGCGGTGTACGGGATGCTGCCCAAGTCCTCGCTGGCCAAGCAGAAGCTGCGGCGCAAGCTGAAGGTGTACGCCGGCGCCGAGCATCCCCACGCGGCGCAGCAGCCCAAGCCCTACGCGATCAAGGTGAACGCATGACCGGCAGTTCGACCGAGTTCCGCTGGCACGCCGTCGGCCGGCGCAAGACCAGCGTGGCCCGGGTCTACCTGACCCCGGGCACCGGCAAGTGGGACATCAACGGGCGGACGCTGGGGGACTACTTCCCGCGCAGCTCGCTGGTGCAGCACATCCAGCAGTCGTTCACCGCGACCGACACCCTGGGGGCGTTCGACGTGAAGGCCCGGGTGCACGGGGGCGGGATGACCGGCCAGGCGGGGGCGCTCCGGATGGCGATCGCCCGGTGCCTGGTGCTGGCCGACGAGATGCACCGGACCAAGCTCCGGGCCAGCGGGCTGCTGACCCGCGACCCGCGCGAGGTCGAGCGGAAGAAGCCGGGTCGCCCGGGCGCCCGGAAGCGGTTCCAGTTCTCGAAGCGGTAGACAACCGAACCCGGGGGCCGGCGCGGCCGGTCCCCGATCACTCCACACACCGCCGGATTCCCGCCGGGGTGTCTCGCGGGCCACGGGCCCCGGGATCGCGCGGGGAGGCGAAGGCGGTGGCGGCCCAACCCAGAAGGAGCACGGCACGCAGCCACGCATGACCGATCAGACCCAGTACAGTCAGCCCCAGGTGCAGGACCTGCTCGAGGCCGGAGTCCATTTCGGCCACCAGACCCGCCGCTGGAACCCGAAGATGCGCCGGTTCATCTTCGCCGAGCGCTCCGGCATCTACATCATCGACCTGCGGAAGACCCTCCATCAGCTGCAGAAGGCCCAGGAGCTGCTGCGCAACGTGGTGCTGCGGGGGGACAACGTCCTCTTCGTGTGCACCAAGCGCCAGCTGAAGGAGCTGGTCAAGGCCGAGGCCAACGCGGCCGGCGCCCTGTACGTCACCGAGCGGTGGCTGGGCGGGACCCTCACCAACTTCCAGACGATCCGGCGGCAGATCCGCCGGCTGCGGGAGCTGGAGCAGGGGGGCGAAGGCGGCGAGTTCGCCAACTACACCAAGAAGGAGCGGCTGCTCTTCGAGCGGGAGAAGGTCAAGCTGCTGCGCAACCTCGAGGGGCTGCGCAACATGGGCCGCCTGCCGGGCGCCCTCTTCGTGGTGGACGCGCACAAGGAACGGATCGCGATCACGGAGGCCAACAAGATCGGCATCCCGGTGGTGGCGATCGTGGACACCAACGCGGATCCCGACCTGATCACGGTGCCGATCCCCGGGAACGACGACGCCATCCGGTCGGTGTCGCTGATCACCGCCGCGCTGGGCGAGACGATCAAGGAAGCCCGGATGCAGGCGCCGGAGCGCGAGGGCGGCGACGACCCGGACGCCGAGACCTACAGCACCGACACCGGCACCGAAGGGGACGTGGAGGCCGAGCGCCGCCGGCGCCGGCCGACCCGGAAGCGGCGGCCCAAGCCCGAGGCGATTGCGGCCCGGCTGAAGAGCGACGTGCCGGAGGCGGCGCCCTCCGCGAGCGACTCCGGCGCCTGAGGGCGGCTTCGGGCCGCCCCGCGCCTCGCCGCCGCTCGATGGCCCCGGCCAGCGGGCGGCGGTTTGTACAGGAACCTCAACCGCGACACGCGAGGACGGATCGACAGGACATCATGACGCAGACGATCACCGCCAAGGACGTGGCCGAGCTTCGGGGGCGCACCGGAGCCGGCATGATGGATTGCAAGAAGGCGCTCGAGGAGGCCAACGGCGACATGGCCCGGGCCGCGGAGCTGCTCCGCGCCAAGGGCATCGCCAAGGCCGACAAGCGGGTCGGCCGGACCACCTCCCAGGGCCTGATCGCGGGCCTGGTGGGCGAGGACGGCCGGGCGGGCGCCCTGGTCGAGCTCACCTGCGAGACCGACTTCGTGGCCCGCACCGACGACTTCGGCCGGGTGGCCGAGGCGCTGCTGGCCCAGGTGGCTGCCGGGGAGCCCATGGCGCTCGAGGCCTTCCTGGCCCAGCCGGCCCAGGGCAGCCCCGGCAAGACCGTGGCCGACCTGGTCAAGGAAGTCTCCGGCAAGACCGGGGAGAGCGTGGCGCTGCGCCATGCGGTCAAGCTGGCCCCCGGCCCGTCCGGCCGGGTGGGGCTGTACCTGCACCACAACCGGCAGGTGGGGGTGCTGGTCGAGCTGGCCGCGGCCACGCCCGAGGTGGCGGCCCATCCGGCGGTGGAGGACCTCGCGCGGGAACTGGCCATCCACGTGGCGTCGGCCAACCCCCTGGCGGTGCGGGGCGAGGACATCGATCCGGCGGTGCTCGACCGGGAGCGCCGGATCGCCGACGAGCAGGCCACCGCGGAAGGGAAGCCCGAGGCGGTGCGGGCCAAGATGGTCGAGGGCAAGGTCCGCAAGTTCATCGCGGAACAGGCGCTCATGAGCCAGCCCTGGGTGAAGGACGACAAGAAGGCGATCGGCGCCCTGGTCGAGGAGGCCGCCAAGGCGGCCGGGGGCGCGGTGACCGTGTCCCGGTTCGTCCGGCGGCGGGTCGGGGAGGGGTGATGGCCCTGGCCCACCGGCGGGCGCTGCTCAAGATCTCCGGCGAGGCCCTCGCCGGCGACCGGGGCATCGGGCTCGACTACGGGGTGATCGAGCGGCTGGCGGAAGAGCTGCGCGACGTCCACGGCCGGGGGGTGCAGCTGGGGCTGGTGGTGGGCGGCGGGAACATCGTGCGGGGCACCACCGCCAGCCAGGCCGGGCTGGACCGGGTCTCGGCCGATTACATGGGCATGCTGGCCACCGTCATCAATGCCCTGGCCCTGCAGAACGTGCTGGAAGGCCTGGGGCTCGAGACCCGGGTGATGACCGCCATCCGGATGGAGTCGGTGGCCGAGCCCTACATCCGGCGCCGGGCGATCCGCCACCTGGGCAAGAACCGGATCGTGATCTTCGCGGCCGGGACCGGCAACCCGTTCTTCTCGACCGACACCGCGGCGGTGCTCCGGGCCCTGGAGATCGAGGCCGAGGTCCTGCTCAAGGGGACGGGGGTGGACGGGGTCTTCACCGGCGACCCGAAGACCGACCCGACGGCCACCTTCATCCCCGAGCTCAGCTTCCAGGAGGCGATCGTCAACGGCTACGCCGTGATGGACGCCAACGCGTTCGGCCTGTGCAAGGCCAACAGCCTCCCGGTGGTCGTGTTCAACCTCCAGACGGCCGGCTCGATCCTCCGCATCCTGGAGGGCGAGCGGGTGGGGACGATCGTCCGATGACCGAGATCGCAGCGCACCTGCGGGAAGCCGGCGACCAGATGGCCCGGGCGGTGGAGAACACCCGCCGCGAGTTCTCCGGCATCCGGAGCGGCAAGGCCTCGACCTCGCTGCTCGACCTGGTGAAGGTCGAGGCGTACGGCACCATGATGCCGCTGAACCAGGTGGCCCTGGTGTCGGCGCCCGAACCCCGCCTGCTCACCGTGCAGCCCTTCGACAAGAGCCAGGTGCCGGCGGTCGAGAAGGCGATCCGCGACGCCGACCTGGGCCTCAACCCCGCGAGCCAGGGGGGAATGATCCGGGTGCCGCTGCCGGCCCTGACCGAGGAGCGTCGCCGGGAGCTGGTGCGGCTGGTGCACAAGCTGGGGGAGGAGGGGCGGGTGGCCGTCCGGCACCACCGGCACGACTGCCTCGGGAAGCTCAAGAAGGTCGAGCACGTGTCGGAGGACGCCATCCGCCACGCGGAGAAGGACGTCCAGAAGCTCACCGACGACCACGTCCACCAGATCGACGAGCTGATCAAGGCCAAAGAGGCCGAGATCATGGAAGTGTGACCCGCTCCGACCACCCGCTGCTGGCCGAGATCCGCGCCCACGGATCGGTCCCGGCCCACATTGCCGCCATCATGGACGGGAACGGCCGCTGGGCCCGGGCGCGGTCGCTGCCCCGTTCCGAGGGGCACCGCGCCGGCATGCGGGCGGTGCGCGAGATCGTGGAGGGCGGCATCGAGGCAGGGGTGGGCACCCTGACCCTGTTCGCCTTCAGCCAGGAGAACTGGCAGCGGCCCGCGGAGGAGATCGGCTCCCTGATGGACCTGCTGGAGGAGTACATCCTGCGCGAGACGGCCGAGCTGGTGGAGCAGGGGGTGCGGGTCCGGATCCTGGGCGACCTGGAGCGGCTCTCCCCCTCGGCGCGGGAGGGCGTGGAGGGGCTGATGGCGGTGACCGCCACCGGGACGGTGCTGGACCTCAACCTCTGCATCTCCTACGGGGCGCGGGCCGAGCTGGCCCGGGCGGCGCGCCTGCTGGCGGAGGACGTCGCGGCCGGCCGGCTGCGGCCGGACGCCATCGGCGAGGACGCGCTCGCGGCCCGGCTCTATACCTGGCCCGCCCCCGACCCCGACCTGCTGATCCGCACGTCGGGCGAGTTCCGGCTCTCCAACTTCCTGCTCTGGCAGCTGGCCTATGCCGAATTGCACGTCACGCCGGTCCTCTGGCCGGACTTCACCCGCGCCCACCTCTTCGAGGCCATCCGGGAGTTCCAGCACCGGGACCGGCGCTTCGGGAAGGTGACCGCCTGAGCATGGCCGGCAATCTGGCGGTACGGATCGCCTTCGCGGCGGTGGCCATCCCCGCCGTGCTGGCGGCGGTGTGGCAGGGGGGCCTGGTGCTGGTGGGGGTGACCGCCCTCGCCGCCATGCTGGGCACCCGGGAGGTGCTGTACCTGGCCGCCCAGCGGGGGACCCGGTCGCACGGGACCCTGGCGGTCCTCACCGCCGCGGTGCTCCCCTGGCTGGCCTGGATCGCGGTCTCGGATCCGGGCGCCGCCGCCCTGCTGCCGGCCCGCGCCGTCTCCGGCGTGGTGCTGTGGCTGCTGGCGGTGCTGCTCCTGACCCTCTGGTTCGTGCCCGCCGACCGGCATCCGCTGGCCGCGGCCTCGGTGACCCTGCTGGCGCCGCTCTACGCCGGAGGCACCCTCGCCTTCCTGGTGGTGCTCCGCCACGGGGCGGGGCACGGGCTCCGCTCCTGGCCGGCCGTGGGGCTGGTCTTCCTCCCGCTGGCGGTCACCTGGGTCTGCGATTCGGTCGCGATGCTGGTGGGGCGCCGGCTGGGCGGCCCCAAGCTCGCGCCGAGGGTGAGCCCGGGGAAGACCTGGTCCGGCACGATCGGCGGGGTGGTGGGGGCGCTGGCGGCCGCGCTCGCCTACCAGGCCCTGGTGGCCGAGCCCCTGCGGCTCGCGCTGACGCCGTGGCAGGCCCTCGCGGTCGGGGGCGTGGTCGGGGTGTTCGGGCAGCTGGGCGACCTGGCCGAGTCGCTCCTCAAGCGCGAGGCGGGGGTCAAGGACTCGAGCCGCCTCCTCCCGGGCCACGGGGGCGTCCTCGACCGACTCGACTCGCTCTACTTCGTCATTCCGCTCACCGCCATCCTGTACCGGGCCTTCGGGCTGCTCTGATGCGGGGCGTGGCGGTCCTGGGGTCCACCGGGTCGATCGGTGAGGCCACCCTGGAAGTGCTGCGGCGCCAGGCCGGGCGCTTCCGGGCCACGGCGCTCACGGCGGGGGGCAACCGCGACCTGCTGGCCCGGCAGGCCGCCGCCTTCCGGCCCGCCTACACCGCCTGCGTGGCCGATGCGGGCCCGGCCTGCCTGACCGCGGCGGCCACCCGGGACGACGTGGACATCGTGGTGAACGCGGTGGTCGGCTTCGCGGGGCTCGACGCCACCCTGGCCGCACTGCGGGCCGGCAAGCGGGTGGCCCTGGCGAACAAGGAGTCGCTGGTGGTGGCCGGGCCCCTGGTCCTGGCGGCGGCGCGCGAGGGAGGCGGGGAGCTGGTCCCGGTCGACTCCGAGCACAGCGCGGTGCTGCAGTGCCTCACCGCCAGCCCGTCCCGGCCGACCCGCCTCATCCTCACCGCGTCCGGGGGCCCGTTCCGCGACTGGCCGCCCGAGCGGATCCGGGGGGCGGGGGTGGCGGAGGCGCTCAACCACCCGACCTGGCGGATGGGGAGCAAGATCACGGTGGACAGTGCCACCCTGGCGAACAAGGCGCTGGAGGTCATCGAGGCGCACTTCCTCTTCGGGCTGCCCTTCGACCGGATCGAGGTGGTGGTGCATCCCCAGAGCATCGTGCACGCCCTGGTGGAGTTCGAGGACGGGAGCGTGCTGGCCCAGCTGGGGATGCCGTCCATGGAGCTGCCCATCCTGTACGCCCTCACCCATCCCGAGCGTCTCCCGGACGGCGCCGTTCCCCGGTTCGACCCGGTGGTGACCCGGTCGCTGACCTTCGAGCCGGTCCGGGCCGAGGTGTTCCCGACCCTGGGGCTGGGGGTGGCGGCGGGCCGGCGGGGGGGCACCGCCCCGGCTGTCTTCAACGCGGCCAACGAGGCCGCCGTGGCCGCCTTCCTGGCGGGGAGGATCCCGTTCGGCCGCATCGCCGAGACCGTCGCGGCCGCCGTCGAGGCGCACGCGCCGGTCCCGGTCTCCGATCTGGAAACGGTCCGTGAAGCCGATCGCTGGGCCCGGGCACGGGCCGAGGAGCTGCTGAGGTGAATACCGCGCTGATCAGTCTGGCGTCCCTGGTGGTGGTGCTGGGGGTGCTGATCTTCCTGCACGAGCTGGGGCATTTCGTGGCCGCCAAGTGGGCCGGCATCCGGGTGTTCCGGTTCTCGCTGGGCATCGGCACGCCGATCCCGGGCCTCTCGTTCAAGCGGGGCCATACCGAGTACGCGATCTGCTGGCTCCCGCTGGGCGGGTACGTGCGGATGGCCAGCCGCGAGGAGACCTCGGGCGACACGCTGGAGGGCGGGGCGATCGACATGTCGGATGTCCCGCCCGAGGAGACCTTCGAGACCAAGCCGGTCTGGCAGCGGATGATCGTCATCCTGGCCGGGGTCGCGATGAACGTCGTGTTCGCCTGGGCGGCCTACAGCGCGGTGTTCTATCGCCAGGGCAAGCCGGTGCATCCCAGCACGGTGCTGGGCCAGGTGGTGGACTCGGCCCTGCCCGCGGGGGCGGCCGGACTCCGGGCCCTGGCGCCCGGCGACTCGCTGGTGGCGGTCGGGGGCGTCCCGCTGGCGTCGTGGGAGCAGATCCAGGACCGGCTCCAGGCCCTGCCGCAGGACACCATCCTCTTCGAGGCGGCGGGCCGCGACCCGGTGGCCGTGGTCCTGCACCGGGACGCCCTGGTGGACCGGATGGCGGTGGCCAACGCGCTGCTCCCCTGGGTGCCGGCCGTGCTCGGCGAGGTGGTGCCGGACCGGCCCGCGGCGCGGGCGGGGCTGGAGACCGGGGACACCGTGGTGGCGGTGGACGGCCGCGCCACCCCGCAGTGGTACGACCTGGTCCGGGTGCTGGAGGCCCGGCCCGGCGAGGAGCTGCTCCTCACCGTCGGGGGGCCGGAGGGCCGGCGCGAGGTGCGGCTCACCACCGAGTCGGCGACGGTGCGCGGGCCCGACAAGACCGAGCGCCAGGTGGGCCGGATCGGGGTGTACCCCCGGGGGCCCGACGTCCGCTACGAGCCGCTGAGCCCCGGGGGGGCGATGCGGGCGGGGGCGGCGCTCACCGCCTCCACCTCCACCTTCATCGTGCGGGTGGTGCGGGGGATGTTCACCGGCCGGGTGTCCACCCGGGAGGTCGGCGGACCGATCGCCATCGCCCAGATCGCCGGGGAGTCCGCCCGCCGGGGGTTCGACGACTTCCTGATGTTCATGGGGCTGATCTCGATCAACCTGGCCATCGTGAACATGCTGCCGGTGCCGGTGCTGGACGGGGGGCAGTTCCTCTTCCTGCTGGGGGAGGCGGTCCTCCGGCGCCCCCTCCCGATGGTGCTCCGGCAGCGGCTGACGGCGGTGGGGCTGGTCCTGGTGGGGCTGCTGATGGTCCTGGCCCTCTCCAACGACATCATGCGCCTGCTGGGGCTGCTCTAGCCCCCCGGGGCGGGGGGCGCGGGCCCGGCGCGGGACCCTTGCACGGGCACCGGGAGGCCGGTTAGATTGCTATGCTACAAGCGATTAGCGAACAGCGAGAGCGCGGAGAGGCCGCGCAGAGGCAGAGCATGACGTTCGACAAGCAGCCGGTGATGACCAAGCACCGCCGCCACGCCACGGACACGGGGTCGACTCCGGTCCAGGTCGCGTTGCTCACCGAGCGCATCAATTCCCTGACCGAGCACTTCCGGGTTCACGCCAAGGACCATCATGGCCGGCGCGGACTGCTGAAGATGGTCGGCCAGCGGCGCAGGCTGCTCACCTACCTCAAGCGCAACGACCTCGACACGTATCGCGCGCTCATCGCGGAGCTCGGGCTGCGACACTAGGGTCGCGCTCGAAAGACAGGGGGCGTCCCGGACGACCAGTGGGGACGCCCTCATCGTATTGACGTAATGCGTCGAGGTTCAAGCGTGCATCGCATCGAAACAGAGTTTGCCGGTCGGCCCCTCATCATCGAGACCGGCCGGATGGCCAAGCAGGCCTCGGGGTCCGCGGTCATACGGTACGGCGACACCATGGTGATCGCCGCCGCCACGGCCTCCCCCAACGTTTCCCATCTCCCCTTCTTCCCGCTCACGGTCGAGTACCGCGAGAAGACCTACGCCGCGGGCAAGATCCCCGGCGGGTTCTTCAAGCGCGAGGGCCGGCCCGCGGAGAAGGAGATCCTGTCCGCCCGGCTGATCGACCGCTCGATCCGGCCGCTCTTCCCGGAAGGCTTCAAGAACGAGGTCCAGGTCTTCGTGACCGTGGTCTCGGCCGACCAGGAGAACGACGCCGACATCCTGGGCCTGCTCGGCGCCTCGCTGGCCCTGAGCCTCTCGGCGGTGCCCTGGAACGGGCCCATCGCCGGGGTGCGGGTCGGGCGGGTGGAGGACAACTGGGTGCTGAACCCCACCTTCCAGCAGCTCGACTTCTCGAGCCTGGACATGGTGGTGTCGGGCACCGCCGACTCGCTGATGATGGTGGAGGGCGGGGCCCTCGAGGTGAGCGAGGCCGACGTGGTGGCCGGGCTCAAGGTGGCCCAGCAGGGCATCGCCGAGCTGATCGGGGTGCTGCAGCCGATCATCGCCGCGCACGCCAAGCCCAAGCTGGCGTGGACCGCGCCCCAGCGGGACCAGGCGCTGCAGGCCAAGGTGGCGGAGCTGGCGGAGGGCCGGCTGGCCGAGGCCATGAACGCCAAGGACAAGGCGGCGCGCGGGGCCAAGGTGGCGGAGGTCAAGGCCGAGGTGCAGGCCCAGCTGGCCGAGGCGTACCCGGAGCAGGGCCGGGACATCGGGCACGAGCTGGAGGAGATCGAGTACCGGGTCATGCGCCGCCAGGTGCTCAGCACCGGCGAGCGGGTGGACGGTCGCGACGGCAGCACGGTGCGGCCCATCTCGGCCGACACCGGGGTGCTGCCCCGGGGGCACGGCTCGGCCCTGTTCACGCGGGGCGAGACCCAGGCCCTGGTGGCGGTCACCCTGGGCACCAGCGACGACGAGCAGCGGGTGGACAGCATCGACGTCATGGGCGAGACGACCAAGTCGTTCATGCTGCACTACAACTTCCCGCCCTACTCGACCGGCGAGGTCCGCATGATCCGCGGCACCAGCCGCCGGGAGATCGGGCACGGGGCGCTGGCCGAGCGGGCGCTGCAGCCCCTGCTGCCGGACTTCCAGTCGTTCCCCTACACCCTCCGGGTGGTCTCGGAGATCCTGGAGTCCAACGGCTCCAGTTCGATGGCCACGGTGTGCGGCGGGTCGCTGGCCCTGATGGACGCCGGCGTCCCGATGAAGGCGGCGTGCGCCGGGGTGGCGATGGGCCTCATCAAGGAGGGCGACCAGATCGCCATCCTGACCGACATCCTGGGGAGCGAGGACCACCTGGGCGACATGGACTTCAAGGTCGCCGGGACCGAGGAGGGCATCACCTCGATCCAGATGGACATCAAGATCCAGGGGATCGACCTGGCCATCATGGAGCGGGCGCTGGAGCAGGCCCGCGGGGCCCGGCTGCACGTGCTGAAGGAGATGACCAAGGCGCTCGCCGCGCCGCGCGCCGAGCTGTCGCCCTACGCCCCGCGCATCATCACCCTGCAGATCAAGCCCGACAAGATCGGCGACGTCATCGGGCCCAAGGGCAAGACCATCCGGGGCATCCAGGACGCCACCGGGGCCAAGATCTCGATCGAGGACAGCGGGATCGTCACCATCGCCGCGGTGGGCGGCGAGGCGGGCGAGCGGGCCCGGGAGATGGTGGCGGCCATCGTGGCCGAGCCGGAGATCGGCAAGGTGTACGAGGGCCAGGTCAAGAGCGTGACCCAGTTCGGCGCCTTCGTGGAGATCATCCCGGGCGTGGAGGGGCTGCTGCACATCAGCGAGCTGCAGCACGGGCGCACCGAGCGCACCGAGGACGTCGTCAAGAAGGGCGACGTGGTCAAGGTGAAGCTCCTCGAGGTGGACGAGCGGGGCCGGATGCGTCTGTCCCGCAAGGCGCTGCTGCCCAAGGAGTAGGACACGGTGGTGGAGTCGCTCGGCCCGGGCGTGGCCCGCACCGTGGGGCCCAACGGGCTCCGGGTGCTGACCGAGCGGCTCGGCGGGGTCCGCTCCGCCGCGGTGGGGGTCTGGGTGCGGACCGGCAGCGCCCACGAGCCCCCCGCCCGGATGGGCGAGGCGCACCTGCTGGAGCACATGGTCTTCCGCGGCACCGAGCGGCGGAACGCCCAGGCCATCGCGCTCGCCCTGGAGAGCCGGGGCGGCTCGCTCGACGCCTACACCTCGCGGGACCACACCAACTACCAGGCCCACGTGCTCGATGAGGACCTCTCCCTCGCGGTGGAGGTCCTCAGCGACCTGGTCCGCCAGCCGCTGCTGCGGGAGAGCGACCTGCCCCTGGAGCGCCAGGTGGTGCTGGAGGAGATCCGCGGGGTCGCGGATGCCCCCGACGACCTGGTCTTCGAGCTGCACGCCCGCGCCCTGTTCGGCAAGCACCCCTACGGCTACTCGATCCTGGGCACCCGGGAGACGGTGAGCGGCCTCGCCGCGGCCGACCTGCAGGCCCTGCACCGCCGGGGCTATCATCCCGGCAACTGCATCATCGCGGCCGCGGGCCACCTGGAGCACGACGCGCTCCTGGAGGCGCTCGACCGGGAGGGCTGGTTCCGCGACGGGGCCGGGGAGCCGCTTTCCCCGGCGCCGGCGCCGGGGGCCCGCCGGGGGGTGCGGGAGGCGGTGCCCCGGGAGACCCAGCAGACCCACCTGGTGGTGGGCACCGACACGATCCCGAGCAGCGACCGGCGCCGCTATGCGCTGGGGACGGTGGTGGGCGCCTTCGGCGGGGGGATGTCGAGCCGGCTGTTCCGGACGGTGCGGGACGAGCTGGGCCTGGCCTACGCCGTCTTCGCCTACAACCAGTTCTACCAGTCCACCGGACTCACCGGGGTGTACGTGGGCACCCGGCCCGAGGCGGCCGACGAGGCGCTGGCGGTGATCCTGCGGGAGTACGGCCGGCTCGCGGCCGAGGGGCTGCCCCCGGAGGAGCTGGCGACCGCCAAGCAGCAGCTCAAGGGCCAGATCGTCCTGGGGCTGGAGAGCCCGGGGGCCCGGATGCAGCGGCTGGCCAGCCAGGAGCTGATGGGCGAGCCCTACCGGCCCATCGACGCGGTGCTGGCGGAGATCGACGCGCTCACCGGGGACGCCGTGGGGGCGCTCACCGCGGAGTACTTCCAGCCCGAGCGGCAGACCATCATGCGCCTGGGACCGGCGGCCGTGCCCGCCGGCGCCTGACAGGCACCGACCCTGGAACGAGGCTGACGATGATCATCGGGGTGCCGAAGGAGATCAAGACCAACGAGAACCGGGTCGCCCTGGTGCCGGCCGGCGCGGAGCTGCTGGTGGGGGCCGGCCACACCGTCTTCGTGGAGCGGGGCGCCGGCCTGGGGAGCGGGTTCACCGACGAGGACTTCGAGCGGGCCGGCGCCCGCCTGCTGGAGACGGCCGAGGAAGTGTGGGACAAGGCCGAGATGATCATGAAGGTGAAGGAGCCCATCGCGCCCGAGTGGCCGCGGATGCGGAAGGGCCAGGTCATCTACACCTACTTCCACTTCGCCGCCTCGGAGGAGCTGACCCGGGCCGTGATCGGTTCGGGCGCGGTGGCGGTGGCCTACGAAACGGTGGAACTCGCCACGGGCGAGCTCCCCCTGCTCACGCCGATGTCCGAGGTGGCGGGCCGGATGGCGGTGCAGGAGGGGGCCAAGTACCTCGAGAAGGTGCACGGGGGCCGGGGGGTCCTGCTGGGCGGCGTGCCGGGCGTGGCCCCGGCCGTGGTGGTGATCCTCGGGGGCGGGGTGGTCGGGATCAACGCCGCCAAGATGGCGGCCGGGATGGGGGCCCACGTGGTGATCCTCGATATCTCGCTGGACCGGATGCGCTATCTCGACGACGTCCTCCCCGCCAACGTCGACACCGTCTACTCCAACCGGCACAACGTGCTGGACGCGGTGTCCCGGGCCGACCTGGTGATCGGCGCGGTGCTGCTCACCGGGGCCAAGGCGCCGCGGCTCCTGCTGCGCGACGACCTGAAGCGGATGAAGCCCGGGGCGGTGGTCGTGGACGTGGCGGTGGACCAGGGCGGCTGCGTGGAGACCATCCACCCCACCACCCACGAGGACCCGGTGTACTTCGTGGAGGGGATCCTGCACTACGCGGTGGCCAACATGCCCGGCGGCGTACCCCGGACGTCCACCCTGGCGCTCACCAACGCCACCCTGCCGTACGCCCTGAAGCTCGCCCGCCAGGGGTGGAGCGCGGCCTGCCGCAAGGATCCGGCCCTCAAGCTGGGGCTCAACGTGGTGGAGGGGAAGGTGGTCTACCCCGGGGTGGCGGAGGCGTTCGACCTCCCCCTGGTCGAGGTGGACAGCGTCCTGTGACGGCCCCCTCGGCGCCGCTGGAGATCCTGGTCGCCCGGCTCCCCCACGGGGAGGGCCTCCCGCTGCCCGCGCCGGCCACGGCGGGGGCGGCCGGCTGCGACGTGGCCAGCGCCGAGGAGGTCGTGCTGGGCCCCCTGGAGCGGCGGCTGGTCCGCACCGGGCTCGCGGTGGCCATCCCCGAAGGCTTCGAGATCCAGGTCCGGCCCCGGTCGGGGCTGGCCCTGCGGCACGGGGTCACCCTGGTGAACCCCCCGGCCACGATCGACAGCGACTACCGGGGCGAACTGATGGTGGCGGTGGTGAACCTGGGGGCGGAGCCGTTCACCGTCACCCGGGGCATGCGGATCGCCCAGCTGGTGGCGGCCCGGGTGGAGCGCCCGGTGTTCGTGGCGGTGGCCGACCTCCCCCCCTCCGGCCGCGGCGCCGGCGGGTTCGGCAGCACCGGCCTGTGACCCCGCGGGGCTCAGACACCGCGCGAGACCGGCTTGTCGAAGTGCAAGCGGGCCATTAGCTTATGCCCGGCTCGCACCCCGGCCAATTCATGAAGTTCCCGAAGTTCACGCTGGAGTCCATTCTGCCCGCGAACGAGATCGCGGTGGATCTCGGTACGGCCAACACCCTCATCTACGTGAAGGGCGAGGGGATCGTGCTGAACGAGCCCTCGGTGGTGGCCATCGAGCGCTCCAGCGGCAAGATCAAGGGGATCGGGCTCGAGGCGAAGCGGATGCTGGGCCGCACGCCGGAGGGGATCATCGCGGTGCGTCCGCTGAAGGACGGGGTGATCGCCGAC
Organism: Gemmatimonadales bacterium; assembly: GCA_041612035.1. Classification (GTDB taxonomy): domain Bacteria; phylum Gemmatimonadota; class Gemmatimonadetes; order Gemmatimonadales; family GWC2-71-9; genus SZUA-320. The sequence continues at coordinate 27,868 of JBFILX010000002.1, forward strand.
TTCGACGTGACCGAGAAGATGCTGCGGTACTTCCTCAAGACCATCATCGACAAGCACGTCTTCCGGGTGAAGCCGAAGGTGATCGTCTGCGTCCCGTCGGGGATCACCGAGGTGGAGCGCCGGGCGGTGCGCGACAGCGCCGAGACGGCCGGGGCCAAGCAGGTGCTGATGGTGGCCGAGCCGATGGCCGCGGCCATCGGGGTGGGGCTCCCGGTCGAGACGCCCACGGGCAACATGGTGATCGACATCGGCGGGGGCACCACGGAGATCGCGGTCATCGCCCTCTCGGGGATCGTGTGCGATACCTCGATCCGCACCGGCGGGGACGAGATCGACCAGGCGATCGTGCAGTTCATGCGCAAGAACTACAACCTCCTCATCGGCGAACCCACCTCCGAGGCGATCAAGATCAAGATCGGCTCCGCCTGGCCCACGGGCGAGGAACGGGAGATGGAGGTCAAGGGCCGGGACCTCGTCTCCGGCATCCCCAAGACGGTGCGGGTGCACTCCAGCGAGATCCGGGACGCGGTCCAGGAGCCGATCCAGCAGATCGTGGACGCGGTGCGCCGCGCCCTGGAGATCACGCCCCCCGAGCTGTCGAGCGACATCGTGGACCGGGGGATCGTGATGACCGGGGGCGGGGCCCTCATCCGGGGCCTCGACGCGCTGCTCGCCCACGAGACCGGGCTCCCGATCCACGTGGACGAGGACCCGCTGACCTGCGTGGTGCGGGGCACCGGCCGGATCCTCGACGAGTTCGAGAAGTACCAGACCGTCCTCCAGACCTGATCCGCATGGCCCGCGCCTCCGGCCGCTCCTCCTCCCGGCGCGACACAGTCCTCTTTCTGCTCTGCGTGGCGCTCAGCCTGCTCGCGCTCGCCTTGCCCGGCAGCTGGAGCCAGGGGGTGGCGATCGCGGTGCGGGAGACCGCGCTCGTGCCGCTCATCTGGCTGCAGAGCCGGGCCGAGGAGGGGCGCACCAGCCGGGCCCGGCTGCAGAGCCTCCTGGCCCAGCGCGACAGCGCCACCCTCGCCGCGCTCTCCGCGGCGGGCCTCGAGGCGGAGAACGAACGGCTCCGGGGGCTGCTCTCGCTCCGCCAGCGGAGCCCCGGGGCCCTGCTCGCGGCGGAGGTCCTGCACCAGCCGCTTCCCACCGACGGGCGGACCCTCCTGCTCGGGGCCGGAAGCCGGGACAGCGTGCGGGAGTTCCTCCCGGTGGTCGCGGCGGAGGGGCTGGTCGGGGTGGTCACCCGGGTGGGACCCACGGCGAGCACCGTCAACACCTGGGCGCATCCCGAGTTCCGCGCGAGCGCGGTGACCGAGGACGGTTCCGTGCTCGGGATCGTCGCCCCCTCGGGGAGCCAGGACCCGAGCCTCACCGTGCTGGAGTTCCGGGGGGTGGCCTACCGCGACACGGTGCCCGAGGGCACCCTGGTCGTGACGTCGGGGGTGGGCGGCGTCTATCCCCGGGGGATCCCGATCGGCCGGGTGAGCGGGGTGCGGCGGGAGGAGCTGGGCTGGGAGCGGGTCTACCGCCTGACCCCGCAGGTGAACCTGGGGCGGGTGAGCCACGTGATCCTGCTCACCGTGCCGCCGGGTCAGGCCCTGCGGCCGCTCGAGGTCCAGTGAGCAACGGACGCCGCGGGGGCTGGCCGCTCTGGCTGGTGCTCGGGCTGCTGGCGGTCCTGCACTTCTACCTGCGGCCCCGGGTGTACAGCGGGCCGGGGTCGCCGGACTTCCTGCTGATCGCCCTCCTGATCATCGCCATGCGGAGCCGGCCCGGCCCCGCGGCGGTGGCGGGGTTCGTGGTGGGGCTGCTCACCGACGTGCTGTCGCCCGCCCACGTCGGGGCCGGGGCCCTGGCCCATACCGTGGTGGCGTACGGCGCCGCCTGGGGCCGGTCGGTCTTCTTCCCCGACAACCTCACCGTGAACGCGGGCATGTTCGCCCTGGCCACGCTGTTCCGGAACCTGATCCTGCTGGCCGCCACCGGCTCCATGGGCGGGGCGCTCGCCTCCGCGCTGGGCTGGCCCTCGCTGGTCCAGGCGCTCACCACCGCCGTCGCCGGGTTCCTGGTCATGCTGCTCATCCGGCATCGGGTGGACTTCCGGCTCGAGACATGACCGCCTTCTCCCCGATCCGGCTCCAGGCCCGCGCCGATGCGTTCCGCTGGGTCCTGATCGGGCTGTTTCTCCTGCTCGGGGGCGCCTTCTTCCGGATCCAGGTCCTGCAGCACGAGGCGTACCGGCTGCAGTCGCAGTCCAACCGCCTGCGGGCGATCCCGCTCGCGGCCCCCCGGGGCCCCGTCCTGGACCGCAACGGCCTGGTGGTGGCCGACAACATTCCCGGGTACTCGGTCAAGCTGCTGGCGCCCCGGCCCGACTCGCTCCGGGCCGTGCTCCACCGGATGGCCGAGCTGGTGGCCCTCGACAGCACCGACATCGAGCAGGTGGTGCGTCGCTACCGCGGGGCGCCCTACCAGCCCGCGCTGGTGTTCAACAGCATGTCGTTCGAGGTCATCGCCCGCCTGGAAGAGCACCGGATGACGCTGCCGGGGCTCGTGATCCAGACCGAGCCGCGCCGCTACTACCCCGCGGGCCCCGCGGTGGCGCACGTGATCGGCTACGTCGGCGAGGTCTCGGAGCGGGACCTGGAGCGGGGCCGCTATCCGGGGGCCCGGCTCGGCACCATCGTGGGCCGGGAAGGGCTGGAGGCCACCTACGACAGCGTGCTGCGGGGCCGGGAAGGCATCCGCTACGTCGAGGTGAATGCCCGGGGCGCGATGGTCCGGGACGAAACGACCACCCCGTCCATTCCGCCGGTGGCGGGACGCCCGCTGGAGATCAGTCTCGACCTGCCGCTCCAGGTCTACGTGGACAGTCTCTTCCAGGGGCCGCTTTCGGCGTTCCGCGGCGCCCTGGTGGCCATGACCCCGCAGGGGGACATCCTGGCCCTCTACTCCGCGCCGACCTTCGACCCCAACGACTTCGTGGGCGGCATCGTCGCCTCGAAGTACCGGGCCTACACCTCGCCCGAGGCGGGCCTGCCGCTCTTCAACCGGGCGATCAAGGGCAGCTACCCGCCGGCGTCGCCGTTCAAGCTGGCCACCGCGGCGATGGCCCTGCGCCGGGGGCTGGTGTCCTTCACCACCCACATGGAGCAGCCGTGCACCGGGGGCTACCGGTTCGGGAGCCGGGTGTTCAAGTGCTGGAAGAAGTCGGGCCACGGCTCGCTCGACCTGGTAGGGGCGATCGCCGCCAGCTGTGACGTCTACTTCTACCAGCTGGGCCTGCGCCTCGGTCTGGACGCGATCCTGGAGGACGGGGCCCGGATGGGATTGCGCGATCTGACCGGGATCGACCTCGAAGCGGAGGCGGCGTCGTTCTTCCCGGCTTCGCGGGCCTACTACGACCGGACCTACGGGCCGCGGGGATGGACCAACGCGGTGACGCTCAACCTGTCCATCGGGCAGGGCGAGAACAACCAGACCCTGATCAACGTGATGCGGTTCTACCAGGCGCTGGCGGGGGACGACCGCGAGGTGACGCCCCATTTCGTCGGGGCCGAGCAGCGGAACGCGATCGACCTGGGGCTCACGCCGGCCCAGCTGGCCGGGCTCCGGGAGTCGATGATCGCGGTGGTCACCCGGGGCACCGCCGCCGGGAGCCGGGGCCGCGACCTCAACGTGGCCGGGAAGACCGGCACCGCCCAGAACCCGCACGGACCCGACCACGGCTGGTTCATCGGCTTCGCCCCGGCCGACAAGCCGGAGATCATCGTGGGGGCGATCCTGGAGCGGGGGCTGCACGGCTCGTCGGTGGCCCCCTGGGTGGTCCGGGTGATCGGGCGCTTCCTCGAATCGGGGCTGGCGGACCGGGACGTGCCGATCGAGATCATCGTGCCGCAGGACACCGCCCCCCGGCCCGAAGAGCTGCGGCCCGACACCCTGCGGGGGCCCCCGTGAGGCGGCTCGAGCTCGGGCGACCCCTCCTGCTGACCACCGGGGCCCTGCTGCTGTTCGGCGTGCTCACCCTCTATTCGGCGGGTCAGACCGACGCGCCCAGCTTCGGGGTCGGGGCCTGGACGCGCCAGCTGGTCTGGCTGGGGCTGGGCGTCCTGGCGGCGTGGGTGGTCTTCCGCACCTCGTACCGGGTGCTGGAGTGGGCGGCACCGGGCGTGTACGTGCTGGCGATGCTGCTCCTGGTGGCGGTGCTCTTCTTCGGGACTGGCGCCGGCACGGCGGCGGCGACCAACAGCTGGCTCGCCATCGGCGGGGTCCGGCTGGGCCAGCCGTCGGAGTTCGCCAAGCTGGCGGTGATCCTGCTGATGGCGCGCTACCTCGCGAACCTCCGGGAGCCCCCGGATTCCCTGCGGGGGCTGGTGGTCCCGGGGCTGATCGTGGGGCTGCCGTTCCTCCTGGTGATGGGCCAGCCCGACCTGGGGAGCGCCCTGGTGTTCGCCGGGGTGCTCTTCGCCATGCTGTACTGGGCCGGGGTCCGGCCCTTCCTCCTGCTGCTCCTGGCGTCGCCCCTGATCAGCCTCCTCCTCGCGGCCAACGCCCGGCTGTGGGGGCTCTGGATGATCCTGCTCTTCCTGGTGCTGCTGGCCGGCCGGCCCTACGTGTTCGAAGGGGTGGCGACGTACGTGGTGAACGCCGCGATGGGGGTGGTGGCACTGGTGGCCTGGAACCGGCTCGCCCCGTACCAGCAGAAGCGGCTGCTCACCTTCCTCGATCCCACCATCGACCCCTCCGCCAGCGGCTACCAGGCGATCCAGTCGAAGGTGGCGGTGGGCAGCGGCGGCTGGCTGGGCACCGGGCTCACCCAGGGGCCCCAGAAACGGCTGGCCTTCCTGCCCGAGCAGCACACCGACTTCATCTTCTCGGTGGTCGGGGAGGAACTCGGGTTCCTTGGGGTGCTCGTGGCCCTCGTCCTGTTCCTGGTCCTGCTGCTCACCCTGCTGCGCATCGCGCGGCGGGCCCTGGATCCGTTCACCGGGCTGGTGGTCTTCGGGATCCTGGGGCTCTTCCTGACCCATGTCTTCATCAACGTGGGCATGACCGTCAACGTCATGCCGATCACCGGCATCCCGCTGCCCTTCTTCTCCTACGGCGGGTCCTTCCTGCTGGCCTGCTCGGTGGCCATCGGGCTCGCCTTCCGGGCGGCCTGGGACGCCCGTCTGTCCGGGTATGCCGATATGTGACAACCGGTTACGGGCTTGCACCTAGCGCGAATCGGGGTGCCGCCCGCAGATTTCGTGACGCCGATCACACTTCCCCCTCACAACGCGTGACCTCCGACGGCCCATGGCCTGGTTCAGGAAGGAACGAAAGCCTCGTCCCGCCGCGCGCGAACGCCTGGAGATCCCGGCGGACGCGTGGGAGAAGTGTCAGCAGTGCGGGCACCTGGACCTGCGGGCCAAATTCGAGAAGCACCTCAACGTCTGCCCGTCCTGCGGCCATCACCGCCGGTTCTCGGCCCAGGACTACATCGACCTGCTGACCGACGAGGGCAGCTGGCGGGAGCTGTTCGCCAACCTCCGGTCGGTGGACCCGCTGGGGTTCGAGCACTACCCCTCGCGCATCGAGGCCGCCATCCGCAAGGCCGGTTCCTCCGACGCCATCCTGGTCGGCTCCGCCACGCTGGAGGAGCTGCCCCTGCACCTCGGGGTGATGAACTTCGCCTTCATGGGCGGCTCGATGGGCTCGGTGGTGGGGGAGAAGATCACCCGGGTGGCGCACCGGGCCCGCGACCGGAAGACCCCGCTGGTCCTGGTGACGACCTCGGGCGGCGCCCGGATGCAGGAGGGGGTGCTGTCCCTGATGCAGATGGCCAAGACCTCGGCCGCGATCGGCGAGCTGAAGCGGGCCGGGCTGCCGTTCCTCACCATCCTGACCGACCCCACCACCGGCGGCGTCTCCGCCAGCTACGCCATGCAGGGGGACATCATCCTGGCGGAGCCGGGGGCGGTGATCGGCTTCGCGGGCCAGCGGGTCATCAAGCAGACCATCGGACAGGACCTGCCGGAGGGGTTCCAGACCGCCGAGTTCCTGCTCGAGAAGGGCCAGGTGGACGCCGTGGTCCCGCGGGCCTCGCTGCGCGACACGGCGGCCCGGCTGCTCCGCCACATGCAGGGCCGCCGGCCGCCGCAGGTCGAGGTCGAGCCGGCCGCGAGCTGAGCTGACCCTCTCACCCCCCCCGCCCCCGTGAGCCTCACCTACGCCGGGGCCCTGGATTTCCTCTTTCCCCGGACCACCACCATCAGGTTCGGCCTGGAGCGCACGGAAGCGCTGCTGGACGAACTCGGCCGGCCCGAGCGGCTGTTCCCCGTGATCCACGTCGGGGGGACCAACGGGAAGGGGAGCGTGGTCGCCCTGGTGGCCGAGGCCCTGCGGGCCGCGGGGTGGCGGGTGGGACGCTACACCTCACCCCACCTGGTGAGCTTCCGCGAACGGATCCAGGTGGACGGGGTGCCGATCGGCCAGCCGGCGGTGACCATGTGGACCGAACGGCTCCGCCCGGTCATCGAACGGCTCGACGCCACCTTCTTCGAGGCGACCACCGCGATCGCCCTGGCCGACTTCGCGGCGCGGGGGGTGGAGATCGCCGTGGTGGAGGTGGGGCTGGGCGGCCGGCTCGACAGCACCAACGTGGTGCGCCCCCTGGTGAGCGCGGTCACCAAGATCGAGCTCGACCACCAGAAGTACCTGGGCGACACGCTGGAGGCCATCGCGGTCGAAAAGGCGGGGATCGCCAAGCCCGGCGCCCCCTTCGTGATCGGGGAGCCGCGGCCCGGGCTGGTGGAGGTGCTGTCCCGCGCCGCGGCGGAGTTCGTGCAGGCCGCCGATCCCGCGGCCCATCCCGAGCTCGTGGTGGTCCCCCCCGACGCCACCTGGGGGGGCCCCCTCGGCCTGGCCGGGGCGCACCAGCGCCGGAACGCGGCGGTGGCGGCCGCCGTGCTGGAGGCGCTCCCCGCGGAGTACCGGCCGGGGCCCGAGGTCGTGGCCCGGGCCTTCGCCCTGGCTCGCCTGCCTGGCCGGCTGGACCGGCGGGGCCGCTGGCTGTTCGACGTGGCCCACAACCCGGACGGGATGCAGGCCCTGGCCCGGGCCCTGGCCGACCCCGCGATCCCCCGGCCCGTCCACGCCCTGGTCTCGATCCTGGGGGACAAGGCGTGGCCCGAGATGCTGGTCCTGCTCGACCGGGCGGTGGACCTGGGGATCCTCACGGTGGCGCCCTCCGCCGACACGCGGCGGTGGGACACCGAGTGGCTCACCGCCTGGCTGGCCGACCCCGACCGGCCTCCCGCCACCGCCGAGTGGCACCTGGTGCCGGCGTTCCGGGAGGCGCTCGACCGGGTCCAGGCCGGGGCGGGGACGGTGGTCGTCACCGGGTCCTTCCACACCGTGGGCGACGTCATGGCCGCCCTCGGGATGGCCGACGTCACGGACTGACGGGGGGCCGGCCCGCGGTTATCTTCCCCCGATGCAACTCAAGGCCCTGCCTGGGTTTCGGGACTTCTATCCCGACGAGTTCGCGTTCCGTCACCACATCCTGACCACCTGGCGCCAGGTCGCGCGGCGCTACGGCTTCGAGGAGTACGACGGCCCGCCGCTCGAGGCGCTCGATCTCTACACCGCCAAGAGCGGGGAGGAGATCGTGGGCCAGCTGTACGCCTTCACTGACAAGGGCGGCCGCGACGTGGCCCTGCGGCCCGAGATGACGCCGACCCTGGCCCGGATGCTGGCCGCCCGGGCCCGCGGGATGAAGAAGCCGATCCGCTGGTTCTCCATGCCCCAGCTGTTCCGCTACGAGCGGCAGCAGCGCGGCCGTCTGCGGGAACACTTCCAGCTCAACTGCGACCTGATCGGCGAACCGGGCCCCCTGGGGGACGCGGAGATCATCGCCCTCGCGGTGGACGTGATGCGGGCCTTCGGGCTCACCGCGCGGGACGTCCGGGTGCGGATCTCCGACCGGCGGCTGCTGGGGGCGCTGCTGGACGAGGCCGGGGTGCCGCCGGCCCAGGCCGGCGCCGCATATCAGCTGCTCGACAAGCTCGGGCGGGGCGAGGCCGAGACGGCCCGGAAGGCGATCCGCGGAGCCGGGGTGCCGGAGTCGGTGGTCTCCCGGCTGGAGGGCGTGCGGGCCATCCGCACCTGGGCCGACCTGGAGCGCGACTTTCCGGCGGCCGCGGCCCACGCGGAGCCGCTGTGGCGGGTGTTCGGCGCCCTGGACCGGATGGGACTGGGCGACTTCCTCGACCTCGACCTCACCATCGTCCGCGGGCTGGCCTACTACACCGGGACCGTCTTCGAGCTGTTCGACGCCGGATTCAGCCTGCGGGCCATCTGCGGGGGCGGGCGCTACGACCAGCTGCTGGGCGCCCTGGGGGGCGAGGACCTGCCCGCCCTGGGCTTCGGCATGGGCGACGTGGTGCTGGGCGAGCTCCTGCGCGAGCGGAACCTGGTGCCCCCGTACACGGCGGGGCTCGACGTCTTCGTCGCCGCGGTGACGGAGGACGACCTGGCGGATGTCCTGGCCCTGGCGCACGAGCTGCGCGGGGCGGGGCTCCGGGTCGAGTACCCGCTGTCGCTGAGCGCGCTGGGCAAGCAGCTCAAGCTGGCCGACGCCCGCGGGGCCCGCCACGCCCTGGTGCTGGGGCCCGACGACCGGGCCCGGGGCGAGGTGCTCTGGCGCGACCTCGGCACCGGCGCGCAGCAGGCCGTGCCGCGGGGCCGGGC
>JBFILX010000003.1:0-32591 GCA_041612035.1 Gemmatimonadales bacterium
CCCGCGGGCGCCTGACCGATGCCGATCCAGGGCCCGCTCCGGGAACTCGGGATCCACGACGTGTTCCAGCTGCTCGACCTCAGCCGGAAGACGGGCGCCCTCCGGGTCACCTCGGAGCTGCGGCAGAACGAGGGCACGATCTGGTTCGAGGCCGGCGCCGTGGTGGCGGCCACCATCCGGTCCAACCCGCACCGGCTGGGCGACGTGCTCCTCCGCACCGGCAAGATCCGGGAGGAGGACCTGCTCCGGGCCAAGGCGATGCAGGAGGCCGGCGACCCCCGGCGGCTGGGCGAGATCCTGGTGGCGATCGGGGCCGTGACGGCCAAGGAGATCGAGCGGCAGGTCCGCATCCAGGTCGAAGAGGTGGTGTTCGCCATGCTGGGCTGGTCCGAGGGCTACTTCGTGTTCGAGGAAGGCGCCCCGGGAGAGGCCCCCGGCGACACCAGCGTCCGGGTGTCCACCGAGGCGCTGCTGATGGAGGGGGCGCGCCGGATCGACGAGTGGGAGCGGATCCAGACCCGGGTGCCGCACCTCGGGGTCGTCCCCCACCTCAACCCGGCCGACGACGGACAGGCCGGCACCCTGAGTCTCACGCCGTTCGAGTGGCGGGTGCTCGCCTCGTGCGACGGCTCGCTGGATGTGCGGTCGCTCGCGCGGGCGCTCGCGGCGGCCGAGTTCGACGTGGCGCGAACCCTGTTCGGCCTGGCGGCGGCGGGACTGGTGGTGCTGCACGACCCGGCGGCGGCCACCGCCCGGGCGGCGCCGGACCGGGACCCGGATGCGCTGCTGCGCCAGGCCGAGGAGTTCCTGCGCCGGGGCGACCCGGCCGCCGCCCGCACGGTGGCAGAGGCGATCGTGGCCCGGTATCCCGAGCAGGCCAGGGGCCATCTGCTGCTGGGGCGGACGTTCCTGAGCGAGCGGCGCTTCCAAGAGGCCGAGGCGATCCTGCGGGAGGCGATCCGGGTCGGGGGCCCGGCGGCCCATCCGCTCCGGCTGCTGGGTGCGGCGCGGGCGGCGCCGGGCCGGCTCGAGGAAGCGGTCCAGGCGTGGAACGAGTGGCTGGCGCTGTCCAGCCGGCCGGCGGAGGAGGATCGCCACCTCGCCGCCGTGGGCCGGATGCGTGACGCCGCCCGGGCCCTGGCGGAGGGGCTGGGAGGGGCCGGGTGAGCCAGGACATCGCCGGCATGACCGCGCGGCTGGCGGCGGAGCCCGACAGCCTGGTGTTCCTGCCCCTGGGCGAGGCCCTGCGGCAGCGGGGACAACTGGACGCCGCCCTGGCGATCGCGGCCCGCGGCGTGGAGCGCTACCCGGACCTGGCGGACGCCCACGACCTGCTGGGACGGATCATGAGCGACCGGGGGACGGGGGACGCCGCGTTCGACGCCTGGACCGAGGCTCTGCGGCTCGACCCGCGGCACCTCGGGGCGCTTCGAGGGCTGGCATTCCTGGCCTACCGCGCCGGGGACCACCCCAGGGCCGAACGCCACCTCGCGGCCGCGGTGGCCCTCGCGCCGGACGACGCCGCGCTGCAGCGGGCGCTGGCCCGGGTCCGCACCGAGGTGGTGGCCACCCGTGCCAGCGCCCCGCCCCCGCGGTGGGACGAGGCCGGCGGCGCCGTGCTGGTGGATGCGCAGGGCCGGCGGCTGGCGGGCCGCCTCGACGACGCGGCCGACCGGTCGGACGCCGTCGCCGCGGAGCTGGCGGGGGTGGGCCGCGAAGCGGAGCGCGCCGCCCGGCTGCTGGGGCTCGGCGCCTGGCGCTCCGTCGGCGTCGAGTGCCGCGAGGCCCAGTGGCACCTGGTGCCGCCCACGCCGGAGACGGTCCTGCTCGCGGTCGGCAGCCCCGCCACCCCTGCGGGCCGGCTGGCCCTCGTCACGGAGCGCTCGGCGGCGTCCGCCCGTCGATGGCTGGAGCGGCTGGCGTGACGGCGTTCGGGCCGGTCCTGGACGGCCTCACCCGGGTGGCCGGGGTCCGCAGCGCCCTCCTGGTCTCCGCCGACGACGGGCTCCCCGTGGCGGACGCCACCATGGAGGGGGTGGACATCGAGGCGGCCGCCGCGCTGGCGGCCAGCCTGGTGGCGCGGCTGGGGCGGGCCCTGGGGGCCGCCGGGCACGGGCGGCCCACCCTGGTGCACCTGGAGGCGGCGGCGGGCTCGGTCATGGCGCTCCCCGCCGGCGACGAACTGCTGCTCGTGGCGGTGTGCGATCCCGACGCCAACCTGGGACTGCTCCGGCTGGTGCTGCGCGACTCCGTGGAGCGGCTGACCTGATGCGCAGCGTCGAGCCGTGGGTGGCGGCCCCCCTGGCCGAGTTCCTTCGCGAGTCCTCGGCCGACCTGGTGCTGCTGATGACGTCGTCGGGGCAGGTGGTGGCGCAGCACGGGTTCGCCCGGTCGCTGGATGTCATGGCGGCCGCCTCCCTGGGCGCGGCGATCGTCGCCTCCACCGGTGAGCTGGCGCGGGTGATGGGGGTCCAGGCGTTCGGCCACGTGGTACATCAGGGCCGGAGCCGGAGCGTGCTGCTGGCGCCCTTCGCGATGCCGCGCGGAACCTGGATCGGGCTGATCGTCTTCGACCGCGAGACCACGGTGGGACTGGTCCAGCTGTTCTTCCGCGAGCTGGGGCGCGCCCTGTCGGTCGCGGCGCCCGCGACCCCGCCGTCACGGGTGGTGCTGGCCGAGCAGTTCGAGGCGGAGCTCAATGCCAGCCTGCGCACCCTGTTCGGGCGCTGACGCCGATGCCGCTCGTCAACTTCACGACCCGCGAGATCACCTGCAAGCTGGTGTACTACGGCCCCGGCCGGTCCGGCAAGACGACCAACCTGCAGTACATCCACGGGCGGGTGCCCGACCAGCGGCGGGGCGCCATGGTCTCCCTGGCCACCCACGGCGACCGGACCCTGTTCTTCGATTTCCTCCCGCTCGACCTGGGATCCATCTCGGGATTCACCACGCGCTTCCAGCTGTATACCGTTCCGGGCCAGGTGTACTATGCCGCCACCCGCCGGCTGGTGCTCCAGGGGGCGGACGGGGTGGTGTTCGTGGCGGACAGCCAGGCGCGCCGGTTCGACGAGAACGTCGAGAGCCTGCGCGACCTGCACGAGAACCTGCGGCAGCAGGGCGTGGAGGCCTCGACGTTCCCGATGGTGTTCCAGTACAACAAGCAGGACCTGCCGACCGACCTCATCATGCCCCCGTCCGCGCTGGACCACGCGCTCAACTTCCGGGGGCGGCCCTCCCAGCCGGCCGATGCCCTGCGGGGGAGCGGCGTGTTCGAGACGCTCAAGGCGGCGGCGGGCCTGGTCCTGGAGCGGCTGGCCCAGCCGGCGGCGGAGTCATGAGCTTCCAGCCCGATCCGGCCCGGACCTTCGTCAGCTTCGTGGTCGGCGCCCCGAACCAGCTCGCGGCCGCGGCGGCGCGGGCCCTGGCCGACCTGGCCCGGCCGCCCTTCAATCCGCTCTACCTGCTGGGCGAGCCGGGCCAGGGGAAGACCCACCTGCTCCAGGCCATCGGGGCCCAGCGGCTCACCGTCGCCCCCGGCACCACGGTCGAGCTGGTGACCTGGGGGGGGCTGAGCGAGCAGCTGCTCGAGGCGGCGGCCTCCGGTCGGTCGGATGTCCTGCGTCCCTGTCGGGAGGCGGGCCTGCTTCTGCTCGACGACGTGGACCGGATGACCCAGTACGCGGTGGCGCGCCGGCCGATCCTCGACCTGCTCGACGCCCGGCTCACGCGGGGCCTCGCCACCGCCATGGCGGGCCGGCGTCCGCCGGGGGCCCTGCTGGGTCCGGAAGACCCCGCCGTCCGCCTGCTGGGCGCCGGGCTGGTGGTGGAGATCGGGCCGCCCGACGCCGCGCTGCGGGAGGAGATCGTCCGTTGGCACCTCGGCGCGGCGGGGGTTTCGTTCGCCCAGGCCGTGGTGGACGAGGTGGTCGGGCTCCCGCTGGGATCGGCGGCGGACCTGGTGGCCGCGGTCCAGCGTCTCATTGCCTTCCAGACCGTGTCGCCCACCCCGCTCGCCCCGTCGCAGGCGCGGGTGCTGATCACGGGGGTGCTGGAGGAGCCGTTCCCGGTGGCCGTCGCCGCGGGGGTCCCGGCGGCCGACGCGGCGGCGCCCCCGGGGCCGGCACCCGCCCGCGGGCTCGACGAGGGCGACGAATTCGGCTCGTTCCTGTCCGAGGTGGTGGCCGGGATCAGCCACCAGGTGGACCGGTGGCGGACCGAGGTGGGCGATGCGGTGCTCCGCTTCGAGGCGGCGGGGTACCACACCGCGCGGCTCGAGGCGCTGCTCGACCAGGAGCTCCCCGCGCAGCCGGAACAGGTGCTGGCGCGCTACGAGGCGGACGTGGCGCGGCTGGAGCAGATCGCGGCGGAAGTGCGGGCCGTGGCCCCGGACCTGGGCGGCCACGAGGTGCTCCGCGACCCGGACCGCGTGGAGGAGGCGGAGCAGCTGCTCGAGGAGGCCAGGACCCGCGACCTCTCTCCTCACCGTCCCGATCCCGGCCTGCGCCTGGACGACCTGATCGAGGGACCGTCCAACCGGGCCGCCCTGGACGCCGTCCGCGCCCTGGTGGCCCGGGCGCCCGGCGCGACCGCGCTCTGCCTGGTGGGGGACCCCGGCACCGGGAAGTCCCACCTGCTCCACGGCCTGGGCAACGCCCTCGCGGAGGCGGGGACCGCCGGCGTGGTGTGCGTGTCGGCGCAGACCCTGGCCCGGGAGATCGAGGACGAAGCGCGCGCGGGGCGCCTGGGCGACTGGCGGCGGCGTCACCGGTGGATCGGCGCGCTCCTGGTGGACGACGTGCACCTCCTCGGGGAGCGGCGGGAGGCGCAGGAGGTGCTGCTGGAGCTGGTGGACCAGCTCGGACGCGACGGGCGGCCGGTCGCGGTCACGGCGGCCATCCCGGTGGCCGAGCTGGAGGCGGTGGAGCCCCAGCTGCTCGCCCGGCTGGCCAGCGGCGCCGTGGTCGACCTCCCGCGGCCCGACCGCGAGGTGCGGCTGGGGCTGGTGCTGCGGTGGCTCGACCAGCTGCCCGCGCGCCCCGCCTCCGACCTGGCCGCGTACATCGCCGGGCGACCCGCGGGGTCGGTGCGCGCCGTGCAGGTCATGCTGCAGCGGGTGCTCCGGCAGGCGGCCGCGGCGGGGAGCGCGCCGGACGTGGCCCTGGCGCGGCAGGTGCTGGAGGGGCCGCCCGGCGCGGGGCGCCTGCTCGGGGCCCGACCCGGCGTGCTGGGCCCCTCGGTCGCGGGTCCCCGGCTGCGGGAGAAGCTCATCGAGCGCTGGCCCGAGGCGCGCGATCTCCTGACGGAGGAACTGTCCTGATGGCGATCAAGGGCAGTCTCCAGGAAGCGGGTCTCCCCGACGTGATCCAGATGCTCTACCTGGGCCGACGCACCGGGTGCCTGTCGGTCTCCGAGCGGGGAAGCCTCGCCAGCCTCTACTTCGAGGACGGCTGGGTCACGGACGCCGCGATGGTGAACCGGCCCGACCGGCTGGGGGACATCCTGGTGCGCTCCGGCCGCCTGACGCCGGCGCAGCTGGAAGAGGCCATCGCCATGCAGGCCCGGCAGCAGGGGCGCCGGCTCGGGGCGGTCCTGGTGGAGCTGGGCCATCTCCAGCCCGACGACATCCGTCGGGCGGTCCGGCGGCAGGTGGAGGAGGCGGTGTACGCCATGTTCGGCTGGCGCCGGGGGTCCTTCTCGTTCGAGCCGGGGGTGCGCACCCCGAACCCCGACAGCGTCCGCCTGGCCCCGGAGGCGCTCCTGCTGGAAGGCGCCCGGCGGGTGGACGAGTGGGCCCTGATCCAGTCGAAGATCCCGTCGTTCGACCTGGTGTTCGCCGTGGACCGGAGCCGGGCCGCCACCGCCGACCCCGAGCTGTCGGACCTGCAGCGCCGGCTGCTGGATCTGCTGGACGGCGTGCGGGACGTGCGCACCCTGGTGGACGAGGCGGGGTCCACCGAATTCGACACCTGCCGCGCCCTGTACGGCCTGGTCACCGCGTGCCTGGCGCAGCGGGTCGGCACCTCGCCGCCCGCCGCGGGCCGGCCGCGCGAGGCGCAGATCGAGGAGCACCGGAACCTCGGGGTCGCCTTCTACCGGACGGGCATGCTGGAGGAATCGCTGCGCGAGTTCCGCCGGGTCATGGAGCTTCGTCCGGCGGAGGGGGCCGCGCCCTTCCACCTCGGGCTCATCGCGGCCCGACAGGGTCGCTGGGCGGACGCCTCCTATTTCTTCCGCCGGGCGGCGGACCGCGCGGGACCCCGGGCCGCCATCCTTCACAACCTGGGGGTCGCGCTCGCCCTGGCCGGTGAACCCGACCAGGCGGAGACCACGCTGCGGGAAGCCACGAGCCGGGCCCCCGACGGGCCCCGCACGCTCATCGCGTGGGCCATCCTCGCCCTCGACCGCGGCGACGTCCACCCCGCGCTGGTCCGGCTGGAGCGGGCGCGTGGCCTCCTCGATCCGGAGATCCCGGCGCTCTGGTACTGGGCCGCGGTGCGGGCCCTGGCCGGCGTGGGCGACCTCGACCGCGCGCTGGAGGTGGCCACCGAGGGGGTGGATCGCTGGCCCGGGGTGCCGGCGCTCCTCAACAACCAGGCGGTCCTGCTGGAGGCGGCGGGCGAGCTGCCCGGGGCCGAAGCCGCGCTGCAGCAGGCGCTGGAACGGGATCCCGGGCTGCCCGAGGTCTCCAAGAATCTCGGGGACGTGCTCTATCGGCTGGGCCGGTACGACGAGGCATGGACCGCCTTCCAGCGCGCGCTGCGGCTGCGGCCCGAGGGTGGCGACGACCTGCACTTCAAGCTCGGCAACCTGGCCCTGCGCCGGGGTGATGCGGAGGACGCACGATCCCACTGGCGCCGGGCGGTCGAGCTCAATCCCCGGCACCAGCTGGCCCGCGCCAACCTGCAGAGCGCCGTGGGGAGCGATGCCGCTCTCCGATGACCCCGGCTTCGCGCTGGTGCTCCAGCGACTGGCCGGCCGCGGGCTCCCGCCGCTCGACGCCTACAAGGACAACTGCCTCCGCCGCCGGCTGCAGGTCCGCCTGCGCGCCTGCGGGGCCCGGACCCTGACCGAGTACGCCCAGGTGCTCGAGACGACACCGGACGAGGTGGAGCGGCTCCGGGAGGCGCTCACCATCAACGTGACCGGGTTCTTCCGCAACCCGGAGACCTGGGAGCGTCTGCGGTCGGAACTGCCCGCGCTGGTGTCCGGCCCCTGGCGCCAGATCGCCGCGTGGAGTGCCGGGTGTGCCTCGGGGGAGGAGGCGTGGACGCTGGCCGCCCTCCTCGCCACGGTCATGGGAGAGGGCGGCATCCGCGTCTCCAGCGCCCGCCTGCGCGTGGACGCGACCGACATCGATACGGCCTGCCTGGCCACCACCGCGGCGGGCGTCTATCCGGATCAGGCGTTCACCGACGCCCCGGCCGCCATGCGGGAGCGCTGGACCGTCCCCGACCGGGACGGGCGCCGGATGGTTCCCCAGCTCCTCCCCGTGGTCCGCGCGCTGGCGCACGACATGACCCGCGACCATCCCCCCGACCCGCCCTACCACCTGATCGTGTGCCGGAACGTGATGATCTACTTCACCCGGCCCGTGCAGGAGGCCCTGTTCGCGCGGTTCGCTGGCGCCCTGCGGCCCGGCGGGCTCCTGGTGCTCGGCAAGGTCGAGTCGGTGTCCGCCCCGGCCCGGGACCGGTTCGCGGTGGTGGACCACCGCGAGCGGATCTTCCGGCGAACCGATGACTGAGGAACTGGTGGTCGTCCCGATGGGCGGGCTCGAGGTCCGCGCCGCCCCCGCGGTGCTGACCGCGATCGGGCTGGGCAGCTGCGTCGCGATCATGATGCTCGATCCCGGGACCCGGACCGGGGGGCTGGCCCACGTGCTCCTCCCGGTGCCGGGCGACGCCGGGGCGGTTCCGCCCGGGCGCTACGCGGCCAGTGCGGCTCCGCTGCTCTTCCGGCAGCTGGTGGCGACCGGGGCCGACCCCGCACGGTTCCAGGCCTGGCTGGTCGGCGGCGCCACCATGTTCGCGGCGCTCATGGCGCCGGACACGGTCTCCATCGGGGACCGCAACGTGACGGCGGCGCGGGAAGCCCTCGACCGGCTCGGGGTTCCGATCGCGGGGGAGGCGCTCGGCGGGACCCGGGGCCGCACCGTGACGCTGGACCTGGCCCGGGGGCGGGTCGAGGTCCGGTCGGTGGGACAGGGGGTCCATGTCCTCTGAGACGGCCTCGGTCCTGGTGGTGGACGACAGCGCCTTCTTCCGGCGGCTGCTGTCGGACCTCATCGCGGGCTCGGGGCGATACCGCGTGGTGGGCAGCGCCCGCCACGGCATGGACGCGCTCCGCAAGGTGCATCAGTTCGAGCCCGATCTCGTGACGATGGACCTGGAGATGCCCGAGCTCGACGGGCTCGGCGCCATCGGGTACATCATGTCCGAGGCCCCCCGCCCGGTGGTGGTGGTGAGCGCGTACGTGGGGGCGGGGACGGTCGGCGCGATCCGGGCCCTCGAGCTGGGCGCGGTGGAACTGGTGCCCAAGGAGGAGGATCGCAGTCCCGCGTCGCTCGAGCGGCTGCGCGACCGGCTGCTCGCCGCGCTGGACGCGGCCCGGTCGGCCGACCTCAGCCGGGTGTCCGTCCTCGCCCGTCCCCAGCATCGCCCGCCGCCGGCCCTGGTGCACGCCCTCCCGGGCCGGGCCCGGTTCTGCGTGGCGGTCGCGTCGTCCACCGGGGGCCCCCGCGCCCTGGCCGACCTGGTGCCGCAGTTGCCCGCCGGCCGGCGGGCCGGGGTGGTCATCGCCCAGCACATGCCGCCCGGCTTCACCCGCAGTCTCGCCGAACGGCTGGCGGGGATGAGCCGGCTCCAGGTGGTGGAAGGGGAGGACCGGGCGCCGCTGCTGCAGGACACGGCCTACGTCGCCCCGGGCGACTGGCACATGGCCGTCGAGACCGGACCCGACGGCCCCCGCCTGCGGCTGGGCCAGTCCCCCGCGGTCTGGGGCGTGCGGCCGGCGGCCGACCCGCTCTTCCGGTCGGTCGCCACCGCTTACGGTGACCGGGCCATCGGGGTGGTACTGACGGGGCTCGGCAAGGACGGTGCGCAGGGGCTCCGGGCCATCCGCGACGCGGGCGGGTACGGGATCGCCCAGGACCGCGAGACGTCGGTCATCTACGGCATGCCGGCCGCGGCCGCGGCGGCCGGCGGGGCGGAGGCGATCCTGCCCCTCGGCGCCATCGCGGACGCGGTCGCCGCCCGGCTCGAACGGCTGGCGCTGACCCGGGCCGAGACGACGTGAGCGAGGTCCCCCGGCAGGACCGGCTCGGGGCCTCCACCTTCATGGAGAAGGGGTGGAGCCTCATCGCCTCGGGCGACCCGGAACGGGCCATCGCGGCGCTGCAGGAGGCCCGGCGCCTGGCGCCCGACGACGTGGACGCCGCGGCCCTGCTGGGCTGGGCCGAGACCCTGACCGGGCGCCACGACGACGCGCTGCAGACCCTGACCGGGGTCCTGGCGCGCGATCCGGCGCATGCCATGGCGCGGGTGAATCTCGGGTACATCTGCCTGCGGCGGGGCGTCTTCGGCGAGGCCATCGAGCACCTCACCCGGGTGATCCACGAACAACGCGACCGCAAGGCGGTGCTGTACGCCCACCACTACCTTGGCCTGGTGTACCTGGAACGGGGGATGGCGGACGATGCCGCGGGGTTCCTGCGCGAGGCGGTGGCCCTGGGGCCCAACCTGATCGAGGCCCGGTACGACCTCGGGCGCGCGCTCGCGCTGGCCGGCCGGCCGGCGGAGGCGCTCGCGGTCTGGCGGGAGGGCGCGGCGGTCGGGGCCTATTCGCCGTGGGCGCTGCGGTGCGTCGAGGCGGTCGCGCGGGTCGAGGCCGGAGAGGAGCCGCCATCCTCGCCGGGCTGATCCTGGCCCTCCAGTCGGTCTTCGCGCAGGTGCCGGCGGGGTTTCAGGTCGCGGAAGTCGGCGAGGTGACCGTGATCGCGCCGGCCAGCCGGATGGCCCTGGGCCTGTCGCTGGCCGACCTGGCCTCCCGGCCGATGGCGTTCCCCGGCCTCGAGCCGCGCCCGGTGGGCCGGATGCGCCTGATCGTGCTGGAGGGAAACGGCGCCCGGCAGGTGGTGCGCGGCAGCGTGCCCGAGTGGGGGGTGGGGCTCGCCCTGCCGGGCTCGCGCACGATCATCATCCGGACCGACGCGCCCGATCCGGCGGCCGTCCTGCGGCACGAGCTGGCCCACCTGGCGCTGCACGACGCCATCCGGAGCCGGGTGCCGCTCTGGTTCGACGAGGGGTACGCCGTGGTGGCCGCGGGAGAGGTGGCGAGGTTCCGCGGTCTCCAGCTCAACCTGGCGGTGGCCCGGGGCCGGGTGGGGGGCTTCGACGCGCTGGACCGGATGCTCCGGCAGGACGCGCTCCGGGCCGGGATCGCCTACGCGCTGGCCGGGTCGGCGGTGCTGCACCTGCTCCGGCTCCAGCCCTCCGGCTCACTGGCCCCCCTGATCGACCGGCTGGCCGCGGGCGAGCCGTTCGCCGAAGCCCTGGAGCGGACGACGGGGTATACCACCGGGACCTTCGAACGGTCCTGGCGCACCGATCTCCGGCGGCGGTACAATGTCTTCCTCTGGCTCGGCGCGGGCGGCGGGTGGGCCGTGCTGGCGGCGGCCGTGGCGGGGATCGCGTGGTGGCGCCGCCGGCGGGACCGGCCCCGGCGGGCCGCGCTGGACGAGGGGTGGGTGGCGGAAGGGTGGCAGGCGGAGGTGGGGGAGGGCGGCGATCCGCTTGACCCGGGGCATTCGGCTGGGTAGCATCCAACTCTATGCCCCAAACCGAGATGGCCCCCGGCGGCCGGCGTCACGCGCTGGGCCGCAGGAACCTCGTCGTGCTGGCTGCGGCGGTCGCCACGCTCGTCGCGGGGTATGTGCTGCTGGGGGCCGGAAGCACGAGCCTCGCGGCGGTGCTGCTGGTCGTGGGGTATTGTGTGCTGTTCCCCCTGGCCATCGCGCTCTGAGGGCGTGCCCGTCGGTCCCCCTTCGGCGTCTCCCATCAGGTGGAGTGGCCGGCGGGAGCGGTCGGGCGAATAGCTCAGCTGGTCCAGAGCGCCTGCCTTACACGCAGGAAGTCGGGGGTTCGAATCCCTCTTCGCCCATGTGGTCCGCACCGGTGGCCATCCGGGTCACCCATGGCGGAACGTTCGAGGTCCGGAGGCCGTCAGGAATGCGTCTGATTCGTTTCGTGTGTCTCGCCTTGTTTGCGGTGGTCGGCGTGGTGCCGGCCCAGGCGCAGCTGCGTGCCAACCGGCCGCCGCCCCGCACCCAGAACCTGCCGCGGCTCCTCGTGGCCACGCCGTATCCCGCCAACACCGGCGACAGCGCCGCCTCGGTGCGGGTGGGCGACGGGATGCGCAAGCGGATGGACGACATCGCGGGCCGCTGGTTCAACACGGTCACCCGCGAGCAGATGAACGACGCCCTGCTCCAGTACGCCTATCCGCCCGACGCGGTGCTGCCGCCCCCGGTGGCCCGCACCCTGGCCACCCAGCTGCAGGCGCGGTTCCTGGTCAGCTCGACCCTGGCGCGGTCGGAGGGCGGCCGCTACACGGTGCAGGTCCGAGCCGCGGGGCTCAACGACAAGGCGGGGTACACGATCTCGCTGGTGCAGGCCCCGGGGCAGAGTCTCGATGACTTCGGCAAGGCGTCGGCCGACGCCTTGCAGGGCGCGTTCCGGGCCTACGAGGACGCACGGAAGTGCTGGGACCAGCAGACCACGCGCCCGCGGGACGCGATCGAGTCGGCCCAGAAGGCGCTGCGCGACCAGCCGGGTCACGGACTGGCCCACTACTGCCTGGGCGAGATCGCCGCCGCGCAGGGGCAGCCGCGCGACTCCCTGATCAAGCACTACAGCGCCGCCGCCGCGGGCGACCCGCAGAGCCTCGAGGCCTGGAGCCAGCTGGCGATCCAGTATCAGCAGGCCGGCGACAGCGCGAGCACCGTCAAGGTGTTCCAGGAGATGCTCCGGGTCTCCCCCACCAACCAGCCCCTCCGGGAGCAGGCGTTCCGCCTGTTCCTGCAGTACGGCCGCCCCGAGGCGGCCCGGCAGGTGGCGGAAGAGGGTCTGGAGATCGATCCGACCAACGCCGACCTGTGGGACCTGAAGAGCAACGCCTGCCTCTTCCTCGAGGACTTCACCTGCGCCGTGGACGCCCTGGAGCAGGTCCACGAGGTCGACCCGGCCAAGGCCGACTCGGCGTTCTTCAACAAGATCAGCGTGGCCGCCTCCCAGCAGCCGGACACCGCGCGGCTGCTCCGGTGGGCGCGGCAGGGGGTCCAGAAGTACCCGGACAACCCGACCCTGCTGGCCCACCTGGCCACCGCCTACGGCTTCGCGGGGCCGCTGGACAGCGCGATGGTCGCGACGACCCGGCTCATGGCGGTGGACTCCTCCGACCTGCGCCCGGTCCTGAAGACGATCCAGACCCTGGCCACCGCCAACCGGGTGACCGAAGTCGAGCCGCTGGGCCGGTACGTGGAGCGGCTGGGGGACGAGGACGACAAGCAGACCTACGCCGTCATCCTGATCAACGGGGCGCTGCCGCTCCTGCAGCAGGAAGGACAGGACCTGGAGGGGGCCGCGCGCATGGCGCGGAAGGCCGTCTCCCTGTCGGTCTCGGGCGGACGGGTGGCCGCGAACGCGAACTACGTGCTGGGCCTCGCGACCGCGCTCCAGCTGCCGCCCCGCGACCAGCCGATCATGGACCAGAAGTCCTGTCCGCTGGCGCAGGAGTCGAAGGCCCTGCTCGACGAGGCGGCGGCCGCGCTGACCGCCGGGCAGACGGTGCGCCCCGACGCGGTCGCCCAGTACATGCGGATCGTGGACGGCTTCCGGCCCCGGGTGGAGTCGCAGCTCCGCGCGTTCTGCCGGTAAGGACTACCACGGAGCGGGGGGCCGGACTAAATTGTCCGGCTCCTCGCGAGGGGCTGTAGCTCAGCTTGGTTAGAGTGCCGCACTGTCACTGCGGAGGTCGCGGGTTCGAGCCCCGTCAGCCCCGCTCCACGCGGTCTGCACGACACCCCGCCCGGTTCGCCGGGCGGGGTGTCCGTCTTTGATGACCGGGGCGCCCCCCGCCGGCTGGCACGCCCCGGTGCTCGTGGGGGAGGTGCTGGCGGCCGCCGGCCGTCCGGCCCGTGCCGTGGACGCGACGCTGGGCGACGGAGGTCACGCCGCCGCGCTGGTCGCCGCCGGCGCGGAGGTGCTCGGGATCGACCGCGACCCGGAGGCGCTGGTCCGGGCGGGGGCCCGGCTGGCCGGAGCGCCGGTGCGCCTGGTGCCGGGTGCCTTCGACGACCCGGCGGTGCTGGAACAGGTGGCCGCGTTCCGGCCCGACTTCGCCCTGCTCGACCTGGGGGTCTCCTCCCGGCAGCTGGACGACGACGCCCTGGGCTTCAGCTTCCGGCCCGGGACCCTGCTGGACATGCGGATGAGCCGGGCCGGCCCCACCGCCGCCGACCTGCTCAACCGGATGGACGCGGCGGACCTGGCCCGGATGTTCGCCGACCTGGCCGACGAGCGCCGGGCCCGGCGCATGGCCGGGGAGGTGGTGCGTCGCCGGGCCCGTGAGCCGTTCCGGACCAGCGACGACCTGGTCAACGCGATCCGGGCCGTGCTCGGGCCGTCGAGTGGACCCTCGGACTTCGCCCGGCTCTTCCAGGCGGTCCGGATCACCGTGAACGATGAGCTCGACCGCCTCGAGCGGGCCCTCCCGGCCTTTCGCGACGCCCTGGAGCCGGGCGGCACCCTGGCCGTGATCAGTTATCATTCGGGAGAGGACCGGCTGGTCAAGCGGGCCTTCCGCGAGTGGGCGCGTCGCTGCGTCTGCCCCCCGGCGTTCCCGGTCTGTCGCTGTCGGGGCCGACCGCTGGGGTCGCTGCCGACGCGTCGGGCGATCACCCCCTCGCCGGAGGAGTCCGCCGCGAACCCGCGGGCCCGCAGCGCTCGCCTTCGACTCTTTCGCACCGCGACATGAAGCTCCGGGGACGGTTCTGGCTCGGGTTCTGGCTGGTCTTCTTCCTGGTGGTCTCCCTCACCGTGGTGGCCCGCCAGCGGTCGGCGCTGGCCACGGCGGCGACCCTGCGCGCCCTGCGGGCGGAACGGCTTGCCCTGGAGGCCACCCGGGCCGAGTACGAGCGCCGGATCCGGGAAGGCCAGAGCCGGAAGGTGCTGATCCCGCTCGCCGAGACCCGGCTGCAGCTCCGGCTGCCAACCGACAGTGAGTACGTGATCCTCCGGCTGCGTCCCCCTACCGACCCCAGGGACTGATGGCGAACCCGGTCACCCGCATCTCCTTCCTCAACGTGGTGCTGCTCCTGGGCCTGGCCGGGATCGTGGGCCGGGCGGTACAGCTCCAGGTCGTGGAGGGCGACCGCTGGCGGGCCCAGGCGGAGCGGACCCGGACGGAGACCCGGAGCCTGCCGGCCCGGCGGGGCACCCTGTACGACCGGCAGGGGTCGCCCCTGGCGATCTCGCAGGAGAAGTACCGGGTGGGGGTCGCGCCCTGGGAGGTGCCGGCCCGCCAGGCCGATACGGTGGCCCGGCTCCTGGTGCGGGACCTCGACTTCCCGCGGGCCAAGGTCCGCGAAGCGTTCCGCGCGGTGCGGCAGGGGGAGCACTACCTCTACCGGTACGCGCCGGCCACGGCCAGCCAGGTCGAGGCGCTGCGTCGCTACCGCGGGATCCGGCTGGAGCCGGTGTACCTGCGGACCTACCCGTCGGGGCCGCTGGCCCGGGACCTGATCGGCGCCCTGGAAGCCGACTCGGGCCGGGGCCGTTCCGGCATCGAGCGGGCGATGGACCACCTGCTGGCCGGGGTGCCGGGGCTCGCCGGGTTCCTCCGCGACCGGCGCGGCGTGCTGTACGAGTCGCCCGACCGGCTGGTGCGGTCCCCCGTGGCGGGCCACGACGTCCACCTGACGCTCGACGCGGAGCTGCAGGGGATCGCCGAGGCGGCGCTGGCGCAGACCTTGGACGAGCAGCAGGCCGACGCGGGGGACGTGGTGCTGATCGAGCCGGCCACGGGCGAGGTGCTGGCCCTGGCCTCGCAGGTGCGACGCCCGGCGGGCGAGCGGCGCGTGGGGGCCTGGACCCCGTCGGAGCCGGGGTCCACCATCAAGCCCTTCGCCGCGGCCGGGCTCCTCGCGCTGGGCCGGGCGGCGGCGTCGGACTCGGTGCACGGGGAGAACGGCGTCTGGCAGGTGGATCAGCGCCGCCGCCCGATCCGGGACACCCACCCGCGGGCCGGCTGGCTCACGCTGGCGCAGGCGATCCAGGTGTCGAGCAACGTCGCCACCACCAAGTTCACCCTCCGGCTGCGCCCCGAGGAGCACTACGACGTGCTGCGGGACTTCGGCTTCGGGACGCCGACCGGGCTGGAACTTCCCTTCGAGTCGGCCGGCATCCTCAAACGGCCCCACGCCTGGAACCCGGGCAACACCCAGCCCAGCATGGCCCAGGGCTACGAGCTGGAGGTCACCCCGCTGCAGCTCGCGGCGGCGTACGCGGCGCTGGCCAACGACGGCCTGCTGCCGTCACTCACTCTGGTGCGGGAGATCCGCAATCCGGAAGGCCGGGTCGTCTACCGGCACCGGCCGGCGCCGGTACGCCGGGTGGTGAGCGCCGGCGTGGCGGCCCAGGTGCGCGGCTTCCTGCGGGACGCCGCCTCGGCCGGCGGCGGAACCGGGAGCCGGGCCCAGCTCGCCACCTACCGGGTGATCGGGAAGACCGGGACCGCCAAGAACGTGGTGGGCGGGACCTACGCCTCGGGGCAGTACACGGCCTCCTTCGCCGGGATGTTCCCGGAGGAGGACCCCCAGCTGGTCTTCGTCGTCCGCATCGTGAATCCGCAGGCGGGCGAGTACTACGGGGGACTGGTGGCGGCGCCGCTCACCCGGCGCATGCTGCAGAACGCCCTCGCCGCCCGCCGCTCGGGGATCGACCGCAGCCGGCTGGCGCTCCGGTCCGCGACCGAGTCGACGGTGCCCGCCCCGGCCCCGGTCCACGACGCGGCCCCCATCGTGATGCCGGTGACCCCCGCCTCGGCCGGGGCGCGGCCGCCGGCCCCCATGGTGGCCGTGCCCGACGTGATCGGGCTCCCCGTCCGCCGGGCGGCGCTGCAGCTCCACCAGCGCGGTCTCCGCGTGCGCATGGACGGCCGCGGCACGGTGCGCAGCATGTCCCCGGCCGCGGGCGACTCGGCGCGGGCGGGCAGCGCGATCCGGCTGGTGGCGGGGGCCGGTGGCTGATGGTCCGGGCGTGACGCCGCCGTCCGGCGATGCGCTCCGGCGCGTGGTGGACCGCCTGACCCGCGACGGACTGCTGGCCGGGCCCGTGCCGGCCGCTGCCCGGGCGACCTCGATCACCGCCGACAGCCGCACCGCCGTGGCGGGGAGCCTCTTTCTGGCGATCCCCGGCACCCGGACCGACGGGCACCGCTTCGTGACCGACGCGGTCGCCCGGGGCGCCACGCTGGTGATGGCGGAGCAGGCCGCCGACGGGGTGCCGGTGCTGCTGGTGCGCGACGCCCGCCGCGCCGCCATCGCCGCCGCGCGGGCCTGGTACGACGACCCGGCCGAGCGGCTGCTCCTGATCGGCGTGACGGGCACCAACGGGAAGACCACCACCACCGGACTGCTGCAGCACCTGCTCAACCAGCACGGGCAGGCCGGCACCATCGGCACCCTGGGGGCCTTCGACGGGGCGGGACGGGCGGTCGCCTCCACGGCGGGGGTGCTCACCACGCCGGGGCCGGTGGACCTGCACGCCACCTTCGCGGCGCTCGCCGACCGCGGAGTGACCCGGGTGGTCATGGAAGCCTCGTCCCACAGCCTCGACCAGGGCCGGCTCGACGGCCTGGTCTTCGCCGGCGCGGTCTTCACCAACTTCACCCGGGACCACCTCGACTACCATCACACGATGGAGGCGTACCTCGGGGCCAAGCTCCACCTCGCCGACCTGCTCTCGCCCGCCGGGGTCTGCGCGATCAGCGCCGACGAACCGGCCTGGGCCGCGCTCCGGCACCGGCCCGGGGTGGTCACCTTCGGCCTGGGACCGGGGGCCGACGTGCGGGCGGAGGGGATCGTGCTGGGCGCGGAGGCCGGCCGGTTCCTGCTCACCGGCCGGTTCGGGACCCGGGAGGCGACGGTGCCGCTCCCGGGCGACTTCAACGTCCTGAACGCGCTGGCCGCCGCCGCCTGCGCCCTGCGGCTGGAGGTCCCCCTCGATCAGGTCGTGGAGCGGCTCGCCTCGGCGCCGCAGGTGCCGGGACGGATGGAGCGCCTCACGGCGTCGCCCTGCCCGGTGTTCCGGGACTACGCCCACACGCCCGACGCGCTGGAGCGGGCCCTGCGCGCACTGCGTCCGCTCACGCGGGGACGGCTCATCGTGCTGTTCGGGGCCGGAGGCGACCGCGACCGCGGCAAGCGGCCGATGATGGGTCGCATCGCGGCGGAACTGGCCGACGAGGCGATCGCCACCTCCGACAACCCGCGCACGGAAGACCCGGAGCAGATCCTGGACGAGGTGGTGGCCGGGGCGGGCCGCCCGATCCGGCGGGTGGTGGACCGGCGGGGCGCGATCGCGGAGGCGCTCGCGATGGCGCAACCCGGCGACACGATCCTGCTGGCCGGGAAAGGTCACGAGACCTACCAGGTGATCGGAACGGTCCGGCACCCGTTCGACGAGCGGGAGATCGTGCGCCAGCTCACGGGGGCGGCATGATCACGGTGACCGAGCGCTGGGTCCGGGAGGCCCTGGGCCTGGAGGGCGGGAGCGCGTCGCTCCGCTACCCCGCCATCGGGACCGACACCCGCATCCTGGCGCCGGGGGCGCTTTTCGTGGCCCTGGCGGGCGAGCGCTTCGACGGGCACGACTTCCTCGACGCCGCCGCCCGGGCGGGCGCCCGGGCGGCCGTGGTCCGGCAGGGGACGCCCGAGCACCCGGAGCTGGTGCTCCACCGCGTCCCGGACACGCTGCGGGCGTACGGGCTGCTGGCCCGGCACCGGC
Organism: Gemmatimonadales bacterium; assembly: GCA_041612035.1. Taxonomy (GTDB): domain Bacteria; phylum Gemmatimonadota; class Gemmatimonadetes; order Gemmatimonadales; family GWC2-71-9; genus SZUA-320. Next base: position 18,063 of record JBFILX010000003.1, read on the forward strand.
GGCGGCAGGTCGGCGGACCGGTGGTGGCGATCACCGGAACCAACGGCAAGACCTCCACCAAGGAACTGATGGCGGCGGCCCTCCGCACCCGGTTCCGGACCTACGCCACCCGGCAGAACCTCAACAACCTGGTCGGCGTGCCGCAGACCATCCTCGAGGCCCCTCCCGACACCGAGGCCCTCGTGGTGGAGGCGGGCGCCAACCTCCCCGGCGAGATCGCCAGCTACCGCGCCATCATCGAACCGAGCCTGGCGATGGTGACCAACGTGGGGGCGGGCCACCTCGAGGGGTTCGGATCGCTGGACGGCGTGATGCAGGAGAAGCTGGAGCTCGTGCGCGGCGTGCCGGTGGCGGTGGTGGGGACCTCGCCCGCCCGGCTCCCGGAGGAAGCCCGCCGCCGGGGCCCCGGCCGGGTCATCACCGCGGGACTGGCCGGGGCCGACGTGGTGCCCGACCGGGTGGAGCTGACGCCCCGGGGGCACCCGCGGATCGTGGTGGGGGGGCACCTGGTGCGGCTGGGGCTCCTGGGCCGGCACCAGGCGGCCAACGCGATGCTGGTCTGGGCGGCCGCGGCCGAGCTCGGGCTCGACGCGTCGCTGGTGGCGGCGGCGCTGGAGACCGTGACGGTGCCGGGCGGCCGGGGCGAACTCACCCAGGCGGGGCAGCTCACGATCCTCAACGACTGCTACAACGCCAATCCCCAGTCGTTCGCCTCGGCGATCGAGACCGCGGTGAGCCTCCGGGCGGGCCGCCGGCTGGTGTTCGTGGCGGGGACCATGCGCGAGCTGGGGGAGGACTCGGCCCGGCTGCACGGCGAGGTGGCGGCCGCGCTGGTGGCCCTGGAGCCGGAGCTGCTCGCGGCCACGGGCGACTTCGTGGAGGCCCTCGGCCCGTGGGCCGGGACCCTGGGCGACCGGCTGGTGCGCGCCCCCGACGCGGAGGCCCTGGCCCCGCTGCTGGCGGAACGGCTGCGGGGTGACGAGCTGGTGGTCCTGAAGGCGTCCCGCGGGGTGGCCCTGGAGCGTATACTTCCCGCCATCACGCGCCGCGCCGCCCCCGCTCCCATCGCCGAGGCCTGATGCTCTACCACCTCCTGGCCCCGCTGGCCAAGAGCCACATCCTCGCAAACCTCTTCACGTACATCAGCTTCCGGGCGGCGGGGGCGACGGTGACGGCGCTGCTCGTGGCGTTCCTGATCGGCCCGGCCATCATCCGCCGCCTGCACGCGCTGAGGGTGGGGCAGGTGGTGCGGGCCGACTTCCTGTCGAGCCACCAGGGGAAGCGCGGCACCCCCACCATGGGCGGGCTCATCATCATCCTGGCCACGGTGGTGCCGACCCTCCTCTGGGCCCCGCTCACCAACCGGTACGTGGTGGTGGCGGTCCTCGCGACGGTGTGGGCGGGGATGATCGGGTTCCTGGACGACTACCTGAAGGTGGTGCAGGGCAAGTCCCGGGGGCTGGTGGCCCGGTGGAAGCTGGCCGGGCAGGTGAGCTTCGGCGCCGCCCTCGGCCTGTACCTGGTGGCCTTCCCGCTGGTGCCCGCGGGCACCATGGACGCGACCTCCACCTCGGTCCCCTTCTTCAAGTACGTCACGATCACCTTCGCGCCGGTGGCCTACATCCTGTTCGTGACGTTCGTGGTCACCGGGGCCAGCAACGCCGTGAACCTGACCGACGGGCTGGACGGCCTGGCGACCGGGCTGGCCTCGATCGCCGCGGCGGCGTTCGCGTTCTTCGCGTACGTCTTCGGGCGGGTGGACGCCACCTCCTACCTGAACCTCTTCTACCTGCCCGGCGCGGGCGAGCTCACGATCTTCTGCGGGGCGCTGATGGGGGGCACCCTGGGCTTTCTCTGGTTCAACGCCCATCCGGCCCGGGTCTTCATGGGGGACACCGGGAGCCTGGCGATCGGGGGCGCGCTGGGCACGGTCTCCATCCTCCTCAAGGCCGAGTTCCTGTTTGCCATCATCGGCGGGGTGTTCGTGGCGGAGGCCCTGTCGGTGATGGTGCAGAGCGGGGTGTTCAAGTGGCGCCGGCGCACCCGGGGGCGTGAGTACGCCGACGCGAACCGGGTCTTCCGGATGGCGCCGCTGCACCACCACTTCGAGAAGCTGGGCTGGGCCGAGAGCACCGTGGTGACGCGGTTCTACATCCTGGGGATCCTCTGCGCCCTGGTGGCCTTCGCCACCCTGAAGCTCCGGTGAGTCTCGCGGCCTGGTCGGCGGGGGACGCCGAGGTGGCCGTCCTGGGGCTGGGCCGGAGCGGCGTGGCGGCCGCCCGGCTGCTCCGGCGGGAGGGCGTGGCGGTGTACGCGTCCGACACCGGGCGCGGGGCCGGGCTCGACGAGGCCGCCGCGTCGCTCCGCGCCCTGGGGGCCGCGGTCGACGTGGGGTGCCACGACCTCGACCGGATCGCCGGGGCCGCCGGGGTGATCATCTCGCCGGGCGTCCCCCCGGACGCCGCGGCGGTGGCGGCGGCCCGCCGGGCCCAGGTCCCGGTACGGGCGGAGGCCGACCTGGGGCTCGAGGCGCTGGGCGGCCTGCCGTACCTCGCGGTGACCGGGACCAACGGGAAGAGCACCGTGACGGCGCTGGCCGCCCACCTGCTCACCGCCGCCGGCCTCGACGCGGAGGCCGCCGGCAACATCGGGGTCCCGCTCTGCGACGTGGCGCTCCGGCCGGTGCGCCCGGCCTGGCTGGCCATCGAGCTGTCGTCCTTCCAGCTGCACGACTGCCCCCGGGTCCAGCCGCGGGTGGGGGTGCTCACGAACCTCTCGCCCGACCATCTCGACCGCTATCCCGACCTCGCGACGTACTACGCCGACAAGAAGCTCCTCTTCCGCAACGCGACCCCCGACGCGATCTGGGTCCTGAACCAGGACGACCCCGCCTCGCTCGAGCTGGCGGCCGGCGCGGCGGGCACGGTGCGGCGCTTCTCCACCCGGTCGCGGGCCGAGGCGTGGTACGACCGCGGGGCGGGGGTCCTGCGGCTGGGCGACCGCGCCCTGGTCCCCCGACCCGACCTGCACCTGCTGGGCGACCACAACGTCGCCAACGCCCTGGCGGCGGCGCTCGCCGTGGCCGCCGCGACCGGCGCGTCCGACGACGCGCTGGCCGACGGGCTCCGAAGCTTCCGTGCCCTGACCCATCGGCTGGAGCCGGTGCGGGAGGTGGGCGGGGTGCTGTGGATCAACGACTCCAAGGCCACCAACATCGCCTCGACCGGCGTGGCGGTCACCGCGCTCGACCGGCCCTACGTGCTGCTGCTGGGTGGCCGTCACAAGGGCGAGTCGTACCGGGGGCTGCGGCCCGGCCTCGACGGGTGCCGCGCCGTGGTGGCCTACGGGGAGGCGGCCCCGCTCGTCGCCCGGGACCTCGGCGACCTGGTGCGGGTCGCGGACGGCGCGGACCTCGCGGGGGTGGTCGCGATGGCCGCCGATCTGGCACGGCCGGGCGACGCGGTCCTGCTCTCGCCGGCGTGCTCCAGCTACGACATGTTCCGGAACTACGAGGAACGGGGCGGCGAGTTCCGTCGCCTGGTGGAGGCGATGTGAGCCCGCCCGCCGTCCGGCACCCGGGCGAGCACCGCTGGGAGGTCCGGCTCCTGGTGGTGATCGCCGCGATCCTCACGGTGTTCGGGGTGGTGAACCTGTACGGCGCCATGGGGGTCCGCCAGGCCGGGTTCATGACCGTCGTGAAGCAGCTGGTGATCGCCCTGGCCGGCGCGGTGGTGATGCTGGCGCTGGCCCGGGTGGACTACCGGCGGCTCCGCCCGCTCGCCTGGCCCGCCCTGCTGGCGACCCTCTTCCTGCTGCTCATCCCCGCGCTGCCCGAGTCCCTCACCGGCGGGGTGGCCCCGGTCCGCAACGGCGCCCGGCGCTGGATCGACCTGGGGCCGATCGACCTGCAGCCCTCGGAGCTGGCCAAGTTCGTGGTGGTCCTGTGGTGCGCCATGCTGGCCGCCAAGAAGGGGACGGCGATCCGCGGCTTCAGGAAGGGGGTGGCCCCGTTCCTGGTGGTGGTGGGGCTGATCTGTCTCCTCATCATGCGGCAGCCCAACCTCTCGATGGCCGCGCTGGTGGCGATGCTGGCGGCCACCGTGCTCTTCACCGCCGGGGCCCGCATCGGGCACGGGCTCCTGCTGGTGATGGCCGCGGGGCTCATCGGGGCCCAGCTCATCTTCCTGTCCGACTACCGGCGGGCGCGGTGGGAGACCTTCGTGGGCCGGGGGACCACCGACGGGGCGATGCAGATCAACGAGTCGGTGGTGGCCATCGGGTCGGGCGGGGTGTTCGGGGTCGGACTGGGCCAGGGGAAGGCGAAGCTGGCCCACGTGCCCTACGCCTACTCCGACTTCCTGTTCTCGTCGATCGGGGAGGAGTGGGGCCTGGTCGGGGTGGTCGTGGTGGTGGTCCTGTTCGGCCTGCTGGGATGGGTGGGCTACCGGATCGCGCGAACCGCGCCGGACCCGTTCGGGCAGTTCCTCGCGGCGGGGCTCACCACCGCGGTGGTCCTGACCGCCGTGCTGCACATGGCCGTCACCCTCAAGCTCATGCCGACCACCGGGCTCACCCTGCCGTTCATGTCGGCCGGGGGCTCGAGTCTGCTCATCAACCTGGCCGCGGTCGGCGTGCTGGCGAGCGTCGGGCGGATGCGAGGTCGCCCCGGGGCCCGATGACCACCCTGCTGATCGCCGGCGGCGGGACCGGCGGCCACCTGATGCCCGCCCTGGCGATCGCGGACGCGGTGCGCGCCGCCCATCCCGACTGGGCGATCGTGCTGGCCGGCGCGGAGCGGGGGATCGAGGCGCGGCTGCTGCCCACCCGGCCCTACCGCCATCACCTGCTGCCGGCGGAGCCGCTCTACCGGCGGCAGTGGTGGAAGAACTTCCGGTGGCCCCTGCTGAGCCTGCGCCTGATCCGCCGGGTCCACCGCCTGCTCGCCGAGGAGCGGCCCACGCTCGTCCTCGGCACCGGCGGGTACGCCGCCGGCCCGGTGGTCTGGCGGGCCGCCGCACGCGGGATCCCCACGGCCCTGTTCGAGGCCGACGCCTACCCGGGGCTCACCACCCGGCTGCTGGCCCGTCGCGCGCGGGAGATCTACCTGGGCGTCCCCGAAGCCGCCCGGCACCTGCGGGCGGGCCGGCGGACCGAGGTGGTCGTCACCGGTCCCCCGATCATCCCGCCCGACCCCGGGGCCCGGGCCCGGGGGCTCGCCGCCTTCGGCCTCGATCTCGCCCGTCCGACCGTGCTGGTCACGGGAGGCAGCCAGGGGGCGCTGGCGCTCAACGAGGCGGTCGCGGGGTGGATCCGCGCCGGCGGGACCCGGGAGCTCCAGGTCATCTGGTCCACCGGCCCCGCCACGCACGAGCGGTTCGCCGCCCTGGACGCCCCGCCCGCCGTGCAGGTGCGGCCCTTCCTCGACCCCATCGCCGAGGCCTATGCGGTGGCCGACCTGGCGATCACCCGGGCCGGGATGACCACGATCGCCGAACTGTCGGCCTGGGGGATCCCCAGCATCCTGGTGCCCCTGCCGACCGCGGCCGCGGACCATCAGCACCGCAACGCGGCGGTGATGGCCGATGCGGGGGCGGCCGTGCTCCTCCCCCAGTCGGCCCTCACCCCCGACCGGCTGGGGCTGGAGGTCGGGGCCCTGGTGGCCGACCGGGACCGGCTGACCGCCGTGGGATGGGCCGCCCGGACCCGGGGCCGGCCCGACGCCGCGGCCCGGATCGTGACCCGCCTGGAGCGGCTTTCCGGGGCCGTCTGAGCGTTGCCATGTCCGTGCAGTTGCTTAGATTAGGTCCGTCGCCATGAACCTTTTTCTCGCCCGGGATCCCAGGCCGGTCCACTTCGTCGGGATCGCCGGGGCGGGGATGAGCGCCTTGGCCATGCTGGCGCTGCGACGGGGCGTGGCGGTCACCGGTTCCGACAGGCATCCCGAGGGCGCGCCTGACCTCCCGCGCCAAGGTGCGGTGGTCCGGGAGGGGCACGACCGGGCATACGTGGACGGGGCCCGGGCGGTGGTGTACAGCGCGGCGATCCCGGCCGACCATGTCGAACTGGCGCGGGCCCGCGAGCTGGGGATTCCCGTGGTGCCACGCAAGACGGCGCTGGGCGAACTGGTGGCGGGCCGGACGACGGTGGCGGTGGCGGGGACGCACGGCAAGACCACCACCACGGTCATGGCCGCGGAAGCGCTCGCGGCCGCCGGGCTCGATCCCACCGCGCTCGCCGGCGGCCGGGTGGCCGCCTGGGGCGGGAACGCCCGGGTGGGAGGCGAGGCGCTGTACGTGGTGGAGGCCGACGAGTACGACCAGGCCTTCCTCGCGCTGTCGCCGACGGTGGCGGTGGTCACCAACGTCGAGCCCGAGCACCTGGAGTGCTACGACGGATCGGAGGCGAAGCTCTTCGACGCGTTCGTCACCTTCGCCGACCGGGCCCGCACCGCGATCGTGACCTCGGGGGACCCGGGGGCCGATCGGGTGGCCGCCCGCCTCTCGACCACCGTGTGGCGGGTGGGGCCGGGGGCGGACGGGGTGGCGCTCGGGCCGGTGCAGGCGGACGGAGCCGGGAGCGAGTGCCGGGTCCGGCTCCCGGGGGGGCGCGAGGTGACCCTCCGGCTGTCGGTGCCGGGCGAGCACAACGTCCGGAACGCCGCCGCCGCGCTGGCGGCGGTCGCGGCCCTGGACGGCGAGATCGACCCCGCGCTCGAGGCGCTCCGGCGCTTCCCCGGGGTCGGCCGGCGGTTCGAGCGGCTGGGCGAGCGGGCGGGGGTGGCGGTGGTGGACGACTACGCCCACCATCCGACCGAGATCGCCGCGACCCTGGCGGCGGCGCGGCAGGCCTTCCCCGGCCGGCGACTGGTGGCGGTGTTCCAGCCCCACCTGTTCAGCCGGACCGCGGTCCACGCGGCGGGGATGGGGGCCGCGCTGGCGGCCGCCGACCAGTGCTGGGTGACCGAGGTCTACGCCGCCCGCGAGGCGCCCATCCCGGGGGTGAGCGGCGAGCTCGTGGCGGAGGCCGCCCGGGCAGGCGGGGCGGCGACCGAGTTCGAGCCCTCCCTGGACCGGCTTGTCGAGCGGGTGGCCCGGGCGGTGCGGTCGGGAGACGTGGTCGTGACGCTGGGTGCGGGCGACGTGACCACCGTAGGACCCAGGCTGCTGACCAGGCTGGGGACGGCATGAGGTGGCGGACGGGGCTCGTCATCGCGGCGCTCGGGGTGGCCGCGGCCCTGGTGGCGCCGAGCCTGCTCCGGCGGGTGTCGTTCTTCGAGGTGCGCCGGGTGGAACTCCTGGGCGCCCGATACCTGACGGGGGAAGACGTCGTGGAGGCGCTGGGGCTGGCCCCCGATCGCAGTCTGTTCGACCGGCTGGACGGACTGGACGCCAAGGTGGCCGCGATCCCGGGGGTCCGGGCGGCCCGGGTGTCGCGCCGGTGGCCGGGGACCCTGGTGGTCCGGGTGACCGAGGCCGACCCGGTGGCCCTTGCCCCCCGCGACGGGGTGCTGGTGCTGATGGACGACGGCGGCCGGCTCCTGCCGTTCGACCCGACGCGGGCCCCGGCCGACCTGCCGGTGGCCCAGGCCGATTCGGCGGTGGCCCGGGTGCTGGGACGGGTGCGGGAGGCGGAACCGTCGCTGTACGCGCTGGTGCAGTCCGCCCGGCGGGTGGCCGGCGACGTGGTGCTGGAGTCGGGGCGCGGGCGGTACCTGCTGCGGGCCGACGCGCCGGTGCCGGCAATTCGGGCCCTGGCGGCGGTGCTCCGGGACCTCGCGACCAGGGCGTGGACCTTTCAGGAACTCGATGCGCGATTCACCGACCGGGTGTTCGTGCGGGGCATGAAGACGTGACCCAACCCCAGCGGCTGGTGGCCAGCCTCGACCTCGGCAGCACCAAGGTGACCGGCGTGATCGGCGAGGTCACCGGGGAGCCCAGCGCGCCCGGCGTGAAGATCCTGGGCGTGGGGGTCGAGCGCAGCGCCGGCATCCGGCGCGGCGTGGTGCGCGACATCGAGGCCACCACCCGCGCCATCGTCAAGGCCATGAAGGATGCCGAACTGATGGCCGGGGTCGAGGTGGGGACGGTCTACTGCGGCGTGGCGGGGGACCACGTGACCGGGCGCAGTTCCCACGGGGTGGTGTCGGTCACCGGGTCGGAGATCCGCACGGGCGACGTGGCCCGGGTGAACGACGTCGCCAGCAACGTCTCCTTCGGCATGGGGCACGAACTGCTCCACGCCATTCCGCAGGACTACATCGTGGACCAGCAGGGGGGCATCACCGACCCCATCGGCATGACCGGTTCCCGCCTGGAGGCCGAGGTCTACCTGGTCACGGTGCTGAGCACCGCCGTGCAGAACCTGCGGAAGTGCGTGGAGAAGGCCGGGTATCACGTGGGCGAGTTCGTTTTCGAGCCGCTGGCCGCCTCGCTCGCCGTGCTCACGCCCGACGAGCGCGAGCTGGGCTGTGCCCTGGTGGAGCTGGGCGGCGGCGCGACCACGGTGTCGGTCTTCCACACCGGCAAGATCCGCCACTTCGCCTCGCTCATGTTCGCCGGGACCCACGTCACCAACGACATCGTGCACGGGCTGCAGGTCACCCAGCAGGAGGCCGAGCGGATCAAGCACCGCCACGGTGCCGCGTTCGAGCCCCTGGTGCCCGATGACGACACCCTGGAACTCCCCGGCACGCCGGGCCAGGGGGTCCGGACTGCCTCCCGACGGGTCCTTGCGCATATCATTCACATGCGGCTCCAGGAGGTCCTGGAGCTGGCGCTCGCGGAAACATCACGGGCCGGGTACCACCAGCACCTCCCGGCCGGGGTGGTGCTGACCGGCGGCGGCTCCCAGCTGCCGGGGGTGGTCGAGCTGGCGCGCGAGGTCTTCGCGCTGCCGGTGCGGCTCGGCGCCCCGGGGCCCGGGCTCAGCGGTCTGGCGGACAGCGTGGAGTCGCCGCGGATGGCGGTGCCCGCCGGCCTGATGCTCTACGGCGCCCGGCAGATCGGGCTGGGGACCGGCTTCGGGAGCGGGCGCAGCCGGTCCCCCGCGGTGGACAAGGTGCTCGGACCGGTCAAGCGTTGGCTGCAGGACTTCTTCTGATCTCCCCTCCGGGGGGTGGCCCCATGCCAAGGGTGGCGCGATGAGATTCGAACTCGAGGAGGCCCAGGAACAGCACGCCCGGATGAAGGTCCTGGGGGTCGGCGGTGGCGGCGGCAACGCGGTCAACCGCATGATCCAGGAGCGGCTCCGGGGCGTGGAGTTCATCTCGGTCAACACCGATGCGCAGGCGCTGCAGTCGTCCAAGTCGGACCTCAAGGTGCAGATCGGGAAGAAGCTGACCCGGGGGCTGGGGGCCGGGGCGCGGCCGGAAATCGGCCGCCAGGCCATCGAGGAGAACCGGGACGAGGTGGAACGCGTGTTGCAGGGTGCGGACCTGGTCTTCGTGACCTGCGGGATGGGGGGCGGGACCGGGACCGGGGCGGCGCCGATCATCGCCCAGCTGGCCCGGGACGCCGGGGCCCTGACCGTGGGGATCGTCACGAAACCGTTCCTGTTCGAGGGCCGCAAGCGGATGAAGCAGGCGGAAATGGGCATCACCGAGATGCGCCAGAACGTGGACACGATGATCGTGGTCCCCAACGAGCGGCTCCTGGCCGTGGTCGGCAAGGGGATCCCGTTCCAGGACGCGCTCAAGAAGGCCGACGAGGTGCTGCTGCACGCCACCCAGGGGATCGCCAGCCTGATCACCAACACCGGGATCATCAACGTGGACTTCGCCGACGTGCGGACCGTCATGCAGGACGGCGGCGCGGCGCTCATGGGCACCGGGGTGGGCCGCGGCGAGAACCGGGCGCTGGAGGCCGCGCAGCAGGCCATCTCGAGTCCGCTGCTCGACAACGTGTCCATCGCCGGCGCCACCGGCGTGCTGATCAACATCATCGGCGGGTCGGACCTGACCCTGGGCGAGACCACCCAGATCAACGACATCATCCACGAGGCCGTCGGCGACGAGGCGGAGATCATCTTCGGCGCGGGCGACGATCCGTCGATGGAGGGCGAGGTGCGGGTGACCGTGATCGCCACCGGCTTCGACCGGGCCATCACCGGCGCCCCGCTCACCCGCGGCACCGCCACCCAGCCGGGGGTCATTCCCCTCGCGGCGGCCCGGAGCCGGACCGCCGGGCCGGCGACCCGTCCCGCCGCGGAGCCGCGGACGGTGACCCCGCTGACCGACGTGCCCGACATGGAGATCCCGACCTTCATCCGCCGGCAGATGGACTGATGCGTCGGCGGCTGGCGCTCCCCCTCTCGATCGCCGTCTTCGCCGGGGCCTCGGTCCTGGCCCTGACCGACAGCTGGCCCTGGCCCCGGCTGCACACGGCCGAGCCGATCGTGGTGACCCGGGCCTTCCGGCAGACCAGCGACACCCTGCGCCGCGGGGAGACGGTGAGCGAGCTGTTCGCCCGCCAGGGGCTCGCGAGCTTCGACGTGGGCCGGCTCGCGCGCGAGGCGGGGCTCGATCCGCGCCGGCTCCGGTCGGGGCTGGTCTTCCAGTTCCGCCACGCGGTGTACGAGGCGACCCCGTCCGAGGTGGTGGTCCGCACCGGGCCCGAGGAGCGGATCCGGCTGCAGCGGGAGGACGAGACCTGGCATCTCCAGCGCGAGGTCATCGCCTGGCGCCGCGAGACCGTCCGGGTCGGCGCCGACATCGGCACCTCGCTGTACGCCGCGCTCGACGAAGGGGTCCCGGACGCGGTGCTGCGGCAGGGCGAGCGGGTGCGGCTGGCCTGGGACCTGGCCGACGTCTTCGCCTGGAGCGTCGACTTCACCCGGGACATCCAGCCCGGTGACCGGTTCGCCGCGGTGATCGAGCGGCAGGTGTCCGAGGAGGGGGAGGTCCGGTACGGCCGCGTCCTCGCCGCCGCGCTCGACGTGGGCGGGCGCACCCAGACCGCGTTCCGGTTCGCGCCCGACGGCGAGCACCGCTTCTACGACGCCCAGGGGAATTCCCTCCGGCGCGCCTTCCTGCGGGCGCCGGTCGAGTTCCGCCGCATCAGCTCGCGCTTCAGCAACGCCCGGTTCCATCCGATCCTCAAGGTCTACCGCCGCCACGCCGGCACCGACTACTCGGCGGCCGCCGGCACGCCCGTGATGGCCGCGGGCGACGGGACGGTGACCACCGCCGGGTGGTCGGGCGGGTACGGGATCCTGGTGGAGCTCCGTCACCGCAACGGGATCAGCACCCGCTACGCGCACCTGCGCGGACTGGGCCGCGGGATCCGGACCGGCGCCCGGGTCGCCCAGGGCGACGTGATCGGCTACGTGGGCTCGACCGGGCTCTCCACCTCCGCGCACCTGCACTACGAGTTTCGGGTCAACGGGGTCCCGCGCGATCCCCGCTCCCTGAAGCTCGAGGCCGGCCCCCCGATCCCGGCCGCCATCCGGCCGGCGTTCGAGGCGGAACGGGACCGGCTGGCGGGGCTGCTCGCCTTCCGCCCCGCTCCCGACCTCCCGCCCGCCCGGCGCGGCGACTAGCCGCCCGCGGGGCCGCCAGGCCGGCTCCGGCACCACCCTCCATGGACCGCATCACCGAACGCAAGACCCTGGGTTTCTGGGGCAAGCTCAAGCGCCTGGCGCTCACCGACGTGGGCGCCCTGGTGCGGCGGCTCAACGCCTCGGACGTGGAGGCGATGGAGCGGCTCCTGCTCGAGGCCGACTTCGGGCTTCCCGCCACGGCCGACCTGGTGGACGCGATCGAGGCCGAGATCCGCTCGGGCGCGGTCAGGACCGAGGACGACCTGCGACAGGCGGTGGAGGACCGGCTGGCCGGACTGCTGGAGAGCGGGCCCGACCCGGGCCGCCTGGCCCGCGCCGGGAGCGGACCGACGGTGATGCTGTTCGTGGGGGTGAACGGGGTGGGGAAGACCACCACGGTCGCCAAGGTGGCGCACCGGCTCCGGCAGGAGGGGCGGTCCGTCCTGCTGGCCGCGGCCGACACCTGGCGGGCGGGGGCCATCGACCAGCTGCGCATCTGGGCCGAGCGGCTGGGCGCCGAGTTCGTCGCGGGGACGCCCGGGGGTGACCCGGCGGCCGTGGCCTTCGACGCCCTCGAGGCCGCGGCGGCGCGCGGGGTGGACGACGTCCTCGTGGACACCGCCGGGCGGCTCCACACCCAGGAAGGGCTGATGGCGGAGCTGCAGAAGCTGGTGCGGGTGATGGGCCGGAAGCTGGAGGGGGCGCCCCACGAGACCCTGCTGGTGCTGGACGGCACGGTGGGTCAGAACGCGGTGCAGCAGGGGCGGCTCTTCACCCAGGCGGTGCCGCTCACCGGCCTGGTGATCACCAAGCTCGACGGCACCGCACGGGGAGGGGCGGTGGTCGCCCTGCGGCGCGAGCTGGAGGTGCCGGTGCGGTTCCTGGGGCGGGGCGAGGACCTGGCGGGGCTCGACCCGTTCGACGCCCGCCGGTTCGCGGGCGACCTGCTGCAGCGCGACTAGGCCCCCCATGGCCACCCTCCGCCCCGACACGCCCGTCAAGTTCCTGAAGGGTGTCGGCGAGCGCCGGGCCGAGGCCTTCGAGCAGCTCGGCATCCGGACCGTCACCGACCTGCTCCACCATCTCCCCCATCGCTACCTCGACGCCTCGTCCGTCACCCCGCTGGCGCGCGCGGAGGTGGGCCGCGAGGTAGCGTGCATCGGTACCGTGGTGAGCAAGGGCGTCCGCCCCACCCGCCGCGGCCTTCGCATCTTCTCGGCCGTCCTGCGCGACGCGAGCGGGCTGCTCGAGTGCTCGTGGCCGGGCCAGGCCTTCCTCGACCGGACGATCGAGACGGGACAGCTCCTGCTGGTGGCCGGCCCCGTCCGCTACTACCACGGCCGCCAGATGGTGCCCCGGGAATACGTGATCCTGGCCGAGGCCGGCGAGGCCGAGGACGGGATGGCGGAGGGGAAGGTGCTCCCGGTCTATCCGGCCACCCGGGGGCTCAGCCACCGGATGATCCGGGGCCTGGTGGCCCGGCACCTGGAGGCGCTGATCGCCACGACCGGCGACCCCGTCCCGGGGGAGCTCCGGGCCCGGCTCGGTCTCGCGGGCGTGGCGGACGCCTACCGCGCCGTCCACCGCCCAGCCTCGCTGGCGGAGGCCGAACGCGGTCGCCGCCGCCTGGCGTTCGACGAACTGCTCGACTTCCAGCTCATGCTGGGCCGGGCCCGGCTGATCGCGCGGCGGGGCCGGGAGGGGATTCCCTTCGAGGTCAAGCGCGACCTCACGACCCGCCTGCGGGAGGCGCTGCCCTGGGAGCTCACCGGCGACCAGAAGCAGGCGCTCCGCGAGATCGCCGCGGACATGACCTCGCCGGAGCGGATGCACCGGCTGCTGATGGGCGACGTGGGGACCGGCAAGACCGTGGTGGCGCTGTTCGCCATGCTGCTGGCCCTGGAGAACGACTACCAGGCCGCCCTGATGGCGCCGACCGAGCTGCTGGCGGAACAGCACTCGGCCACGCTCGGCCGGCTCCTGGCGCCCCTGGGCCTGGTGCCCGACCTGCTGCTGGGCCGGATGAGCGCCCGCGAGAAGGAGGAGGTCCGCGCCCGGCTCGCCGCGGGCGACACCGGGATCGTGATCGGGACCCACACCCTGTTCCAGGAGAAGGTGACCTTCCAGCGGCTCGGCCTGGTGGTGATCGACGAGCAGCACCGGTTCGGGGTGGAGCAGCGCGCCGCCCTCATCGAGAAGGGCGCCGCGCCCGACGTGCTCCTGCTCACCGCCACCCCGATCCCCCGGTCGCTGGCGCTCACCCGCTACGGTGACCTCGACGTGTCGGCCCTGCGGGAAAAGCCGCCGGGCCGGGGTACCGTGCGGACCGCGGTGCGGGGGCCCCGCCAGCGGGAACGGGTGTTCGAGTTCGTGCACCGGGCCTGCCGCGAGGGCGGGCAGGCGTACGTGGTGCTCCCGGTGATCGAGGAATCGGAGAAGGCCGACCTGCGGGCCGCGCGGGTGATGGCGGAGCAGCTGACCGAGCGCTGGTCCGACCTGACGGTCGGACTGGTGCACGGGCAGCTGAAGCCCGAGGAACGCGATCGGGTGATGCGCGGGTTCCGCGAGGGGGCGCTGCAGGTGCTGGTGGCGACCACCGTCATCGAGGTGGGGATCGACGTCCCCAACGCCACGATCATGGTGGTGGAACACCCCGAGCGGTTCGGGCTGGCCCAGCTGCACCAGCTGCGCGGGCGGATCGGCCGGGGGAGCGCGGAGAGCCACTGCATCCTGCTGGCGCCGGAGCCGGCCCCGCCGCGCCTCAGGGCGTTCGCCGCGACGACCGACGGGTTCCGGATCGCGGAGCTGGACCTCGAGGAGCGGCGCCAGGGCGACCTGCTGGGCGCCCGGCAGTCGGGCACGGCGGACATCCGGATCGCCCGGTTCCCCGAGGACACCGACCTGCTGCAGGAGGCCCGCGGCGCCGCCCGCGCGATCCTCGAGGCCGACCCCCTGCTGGACGCCCACCCCCACCGGGGCCTCCGGGCGCGGGCC
>JBFILX010000004.1:0-32453 GCA_041612035.1 Gemmatimonadales bacterium
CGGCAGATCGTGGAGGCCGGGATCGGCTGGCTGCGGAGCCGCGGGGCACGCTGCATCGGGCTGGAGACGATGCCGCGCACGGTCGAGAACATCGGGTTCTACAGCCGGCTCGGCTTCGTGCCCGGCCATCTCACCATCAGCCTGGGTCGCGACCTGCCGCCGCCGGGGGCCGAACCGGTCGGGGAACGCCTCAGCGAGGCCGCCGACCGGACCGCCCTGCTGGCCGGCTGCCGGGAGCTCCTCGGGGAACTGGCCCCGGGGGTCGACTACGCCCGGGAGATCGAGCTCACCGCCGAGCTGGGGCTGGGGGACACCACCGTGCTGGGGGACGGGCAGGGGGTCCGGGCGTTCGCCCTGTGGCACAACGCGCCCCTGGCCGCCGGACGCCTGGCCGACGAGGTGCGGCTGCTCAAGGTCGCCGCCCGCGACCTCGACGCCTACCTGGCGCTGCTCGACGGGATCACCGCCGATGCCGCCGCGCGGGCCATCGCGTCCCGCATCACGGTGCGGTGCCAGACGGTCCACGCCGCGGCCTTCGCCGCGCTGGCGGACCGGGGATGGCAGGTGCTCTGGACGGACCTCCGGATGACCCTGCTCGGCGCCGGCGAGACGGGGCGGACCGGTATCGTGATGTCGAACTGGGAGATCTGAGTTCCGCTAGGCGTCGCGGATGACCCACCACCGCATGACCAGCAGGACCCCCGCCGCGAGCAGCAGGTGCACGACACCCAGCCCGGTCGGCAGGACGAAGGTGAAGACCGTCCAGAGCGCGATCAGCACGAGGCCGATGGCCAGGGTCAGGCGTGCCATGGTATCGCCGGAATTCGGTTGACGGGGGTCGGGGGCCGGGGGTAGTATAGCGGTGTCGGACGGTGGTAGCGAGCCTCAATTATTGGGCCAACAAGTCCGATTGTGGGCCCACATTCCGGGGCCGATGCCATGCCCTGCGGGGACGGCAGACGTTCAGGAGAGGGCGCCGAGCATTCCTTCGGGCTTCAATAATCCTCGCTATCGCTGTTCGACACCGGGCGCCGGACACAGTACGTGGCGGCGCCTTCGCGTTCCGTGACCCCGGACCCGCCCATGCCCCGCTGCGTCGTCGTCCGCCGCCTCCACTTCAACGCCGCCCACCGGCTCCACAACCCGGCTCGCTCCGAGGCGTGGAACCGGGAGACGTTCGGGCCGTGCAATCATCCCAACTACCACGGGCACAACTACGAGCTCGAGGTGATGGTGGAGGGCCCGATCGACCCGGACACCGGGTACGTGGTGGACGTCTCCGTGCTCAAGCGGATCGCGGAGGAGCAGGTGGTGAGCCTGCTCGACCACCGGAACCTCAACCTGGACGTCCCCTGGTTCCGCGACCGCCAGCCCTCCGCGGAGAACATCGCGGTGTTCATCTGGGAACGGCTCGCCCCCCACATCCCGGCCGGGCGGCTGCACCGGATCCGGTTGTGGGAGACCCCCCGCAACTACGTGGAGTACGCCGGTGACTGAACGGCGGCACGACGGCTTCCAGGCGGAGATCCGCCGCATGCTCGCGGCCCTGGGCGAAGATCCCGACCGGCCCGGCCTGCGGAAGACCCCGGCCCGGGTGGAGGCCGCCCTGCGCTGGCTCACCCGCGGGTACCGCCACACCGTGAAGGAAGTGGTGGGCAACGGGGTGTTCGAAGAGCAGCACGAGAACATGGTGCTGGTGCGGGACATCGAGCTCTACTCCATGTGCGAGCATCACATGCTGCCCTTCTTCGGGCACGCCCACGTCGCCTACCTGCCGGCCGGCCGCATCGTGGGGCTCTCCAAGATCCCCCGGGTGGTGGAGGTCTTCGCGCGCCGGCTGCAGGTCCAGGAGCGGCTCACCGACCAGATCGCCGACGCGCTCATGGACGTGATCCGCCCGCTGGGCGTCGGGGTGGTGATCGAGGCCTCCCATCTCTGCATGATGATGCGGGGGGTGGAGAAGCAGAGCTCGCGCACGGTCACCAGCGCGCTGCGCGGCAGCTTCCGCGACGACTCCAAGACCCGCGACGAGTTCCTCCGGCTCGTGCACGGCGGCGCCCCGTGACCGCCCTGGCCGGCCGGGTGGCGCTGGTGACCGGGGCCTCGCGCGGCATCGGCGCGGCCATCGCGGCCCGGCTCCGCGACGAGGGCGCCTCGGTGGCGCGGCTGGCCCGGACGCTCCGGGCGGGATGGCACGAGGGGTTCCTCGACCTCCCCTGCGACGTGGCCGAAGAGGCCGACGTGGAGCACGCCGCGGGGCAGGTCACCGGGCAGCTGGGGGTCCCCGACCTGGTCGTGAGCAACGCCGGCGCGTTCTCCCTCGCCCCGCTGCACGAGACCACCGCCGGGCAGTTCGACACCCAGATCGCGGCCAACCTGCGGGCCCCCTTCCTGGTGGCCCGCGCCTTCCTGCCGGCGATGCGGGAGGCGGGCCGCGGCAGCTTCATCACCATCGGCAGCATCAGCGATCACCGCGCCTTCCCGGAAAACGCCGCGTACGGGGCCTCCAAGTACGGCCTCCGGGGCATGCACGAGGTGCTGTGCGAGGAGTACCGGGGGTCCGGCGTGCGGCTGACCCTCATCTCTCCCGGGCCGGTGGACACCACGCTGTGGGACCCGGTGGACCCCGACCGGCGGCCGGGGTTCGTTCCCCGCCGGCGCATGCTCCACCCCGACGACGTGGCCGAGGCGGTGGTCTTCGTGGCTACCCGGCCCCCCCGCGTGGTGGTGGACTGGCTCCGGCTGGGCCCGGCCTGACGGTGTTCATCGAGCTCACCGACCACCTCCGCTGCGCCGGGGACCACGAGGAGGCCTACCTCGTGCTGCTGCCCGGCCGGATGGAGGGGCGCGTGGTGCGCGAGGGTGAGCTGGGCTGCCCGGTCTGCGGGGTGGTGGTCGCCCTGGCGGAGGGGATCGTGGACTTCGGGGCCCCGCCGCCCGACCCCGCCGGGACGGCGCTGAGCGCCGAGGCCATCCACGCCCTGCTCGGCCTGTCGGGACCCGGGGGGTTCGTGGCCCTGGCGGGGCCGGCGGGCGCGCTGGCGGAGCAGCTGGCTCCCCGCCTCGCGGGCGTGCACCTGGTCGCCGTGAATCCCCCGGCCGAGCTGGTGCCCTCCGAGGCGGTGAGCGTGGTGCGGTCCCCCCGCTGGCCGCTCAAGGCGGGCTGCCTGCGGGGTGCCGTGCTGGCCGGCGATCCTGACCCGGCGCTGGTGCGCGACGCCGTGCGGGCCACCTTGCCGGGCCTGCGGGTGGTGGGGGAGGGCCCCCCGCCCGAGACGGGGGGGCTGGAACTGCTCGCCTCGACGGCGGGGGTCTGGGTGGGAACCCGGCGCTAGCGGCCGGCGATCCGGCGGAGCTCCGCCGAGTCGTTGTAGAGGGCGTCGATCTCTTCCCGGAAGCGCTCCTCCACGACGCGCCGGCGCACCGACAGCTTGGGAGTCAGCTCGCCCGACTCCACGGTCAGGTCGCGGGGCAGCACCAGGAACTTCTTGGGCATCTCGAACTGCGCCAGGTCGCGCAGCACCTTCTTCGCCTCCAGCTCCATCATCGCCTGCACCTCCCGGCGGGTCGCCAGCGCCTCGTCGGGCTCGGCCGGCAGGCCCTCGCCGGCCGCCCAGGCCCGGAGCCGTTCGAAGTCGGGGACCAGCAGGGCGATCGGGAACTTCCGGCGGTCGCCCAGCATGATCGCGTTGGCGATGAGCGGGCTCCCGCGGAGCAGGGCCTCGATCGGCTGGGGCGCGATGTTCTTGCCGCCGGCCGTCACGATCAGGTCCTTCTTGCGGTCGGTGATGTACAGGTAGCCCTCGTCGTCCAGCCGCCCGATGTCGCCGGTGTGGAACCAGCCGTCCGGGTCGATCACCTCGGCGGTGGCCTCCGGCTTGTTGTAGTAGCCCCGCATCACGTGCGGGCCCCGGGTGAGGATCTCGCCATCCTCGGCGATGCGCACCTCGACCCCGGGGATCGGGCGGCCCACCGAACCGGGCCGCGGGGACTCCAGCGCGTTCACCGAGATCACCGGGCTCGTCTCCGTGAGCCCGTACCCCTCGAGAATCGGCATCCCCGCGGCGTAGAAGAACCGCGCCAGGTCGGGCGCCAGCGGGGCCCCGCCCGAGATGAAGAACCGGATCCGGCCTCCGGTCCGGTCGCGGATCTTGGTGAAGACCAGCCGGTCGGCCACCGCGCGCTGCAGGCCGAGCCAGGGCGAGGGCCGGCGGCCCTGCAGGCGGACCGTGGTCCACGCGTCCCCCACCCGCCGGGCCCAGCGGAAGATCCGCGCCTTGGCGGGCGACGCGGTCGCCGCGTCGCACACCCGGTCGTACATCTTCTCGTACAGGCGGGGCACCGAGGTGAGCACGGTCGGCCGCCGGTCGAGCAGGTCGGCGGAGACCGACTCGACCCCGCGGGCGTAGTTGATGATCACCCCGGTCCACAGCATGATGTAGTGCCCCGCCATCCGCTCGAAGATGTGGGACAGCGGCAGGAACGAGAGACACTCGTCCTGGCCCCGGACCCCCAGCACCTGCAACGACGCCAGGACGTCGAACGTGATGTTGCCGTGGGTGAGCATCACGCCCTTCGGGTCCCCCGTGGTGCCGGAGGTATAGATGATGGTGGCCAGGTCGTCGGGCTGGGCCTGCAGGGCCTCCTCGCGCCAGGCCGGGTACCGGGGGCGGGCCTGCCGGCCCCGGGCCAGCAGCGCGTCCCAGTCCAGCACCCCGTCGGCGGCCAGCCCGGCGTCGAACGCGATCACGTGCCGCAGCGCCGGCAGCCGCTGGCGGATCGCGGTGACCTTGGCGAGCTGGGACCTGGTCGAGACGCAGACCGCCACGGCGCCCGAGTCGCGCAGCATGTACTCGATCTGCCCCGCCGGGAGGGTCGGATAGACCGGGACGTCCACGCACCGCGCCGACAGGCAGGCCAGGTCCGCGACCGCCCAGGCGGGGCGGTTCTCCGACAGGATCGCGATGTGGTCGCCCGGGGCCAGGCCGAGCTCCCGGAAACCCAGGGTGGCATCGTGCACCAGGTCCACCAGCGCGCGGGCGCCGAGGTCGGTCCAGGCGCCGTTGCGGCGGGACCGCATGACGACCGGCCGGTCGGGCTCCCGATCCATGGCCTGGAAGAAGAGTTCGGTGAGGGTGCGGGGAGTCGTCAACTCGGGCTCCTGGCGCCGGGGATCATGGCCTGGGGAAGCGGACGACGAACCGCTGGCCGGAGCCGGGAATGGCGGCGCCGCCCGGCCGCCACGCGGCGACCTCGACCACCGCGCTGTCCGGCGGGGTCGCCCCGGTCACCGGCGAGACCGTCACCGCCTGGGCCGGCCCGCCGGTGCTGCCCGTCGTGGCCACCCTCAGCAGGGCCCCCCCGGTGAACTGGACCGTGCGCTCGGCCGGGACCGCGAACACCGGGTGAACGATGGTGAACACCACCCGCCGCCCGGCCACCGCGGCCGGCGGCGTCCCGGCCAGGAGCCGGACGGCCAGTTCCGGCGAGGCGGGCTCGCCGGGCGCCACGGTGAGGTCCGCCGGGCCCTCGCGCGCCAGCGTGTCGGCCCGGGGGAGCACCCGGAAGGTCACGATCTCCGAGTACAGGGTGCCGGTGCGGGCCACGATCCGGCCGGTGCCGCCCGCGGTGCGGCCGGTGAGACGGCCCAGCACGCTGTCCACGGTGATGGTGGTGTCGAGGGCCCGCCAGATGACCGGCAGGTCCAGGGTGTCCCCGGAGCCGTTGATCGGCCAGCCCCGGAGGGGCAGGGTCTGTCCGGCCTCCACCTCCGCCGGGAGCGGGATCTCGAGCAGCAGGGTCGTGACGCCGTCGGCGGTGGCCGTCAGCTCGCTGCAGGCGACCGCTCCCGCCAGGAGCGCGGCGACGAGCCGGCCCCGCCCGCTCATCACCGGCCGGCCGACCCGCCCGAACCTTCGGCGTCGAGCTCGGCGAGGGTCTCGGTGGCGTGCTGGACCCACCGTTCCGCGTCGGGGCCGCGCGGCGGGCGGGAGAGAAACGCCTGCAGGTGCTCGCGGGCCTTTTCCCGGTCGCCCTTCTTCAGGAGCAGGAACGCCACCCCGTAGTGGGCCCCCGAGAGGGTGTCATCGATCGCGAGGGCCCGGCGATAGTGGCGCACCGCCTCCTCCATCTGGCCGGTCTTGGAGAAGCAGATCGCGAGGTTCTGCAGGATGGTGAGGTCGTTCGGGTTGTCGCGCAGGCCCAGCCGATAGGACGTGATGGCGCCGGCCAGGTCGCCCTGCCGCTCGAGGGCCATCGCCTCGTTCAGGTAATCGAGGCGCCGGGGCTTGCGTCCGTCTGCCCGTCCGAACAGGCGTCGCCAGAAGCTCGTCACGCCGGCCGGCTCCGTCGTCAGGGAAAGGGATGGGCTCGCGGCCGCGGGGTCGGGCCGCCATCGCCAACGCTCGTCATAAGTTAGCCCGGCCCCGATCGGGTCGGCAACGCGAATTGCCTCCGGGGGCCGGGAGGCGATAAGCTTCGCGGTGCCCTCCTCGTTTCCGGAGTCCGCCATGCGGCAGAACGTCCCCACGGCCCAGCGTGGCCTGCTCGAGATCGACTGGCCCCTCTTCGGGGAACTGTGCCGGGCGCTCGCCCTGCGGGTGGCCCGGCACTACGACCCCGAGGTCGTCGTCGGCATCGCCAAGGCCGGCGTGATTCCCGGGGCGGTCGTCGCCGCCATCCTGCAGCGCGACTTCGCCGCCATGGCCGTCACCCGGTCGCAGCCGGGGGCCATGCCGGAGGTGGTGACCGGCCCGCCCAAGATGGTCACGGGCCGCCGGGTCCTGCTGGTGGACGAGACCTGCGACTCCGGGCACACGATGTCGCTCGCGCTCCAGGAGGTGCAGGCGCTCAAGCCCGCGGAGGTCCGGACGGCCGTCTCGATCCGGACCGGGCAGTACGAGCCCGATTTCCACGCGCTCGAAACCGACAAGCTGATCGTGCTCCCCTGGGACCGCGAGGTGGTGGAGAACGGCGAACTGGTCGTGCGGCCCGACCTGGTCGCCTACCTCGCCGGCGAGGGGTGACCGACCGCCTGCTCGCCGCAGCCGACCGCTCGGCGGCGGGCTTCACGGAGATCCGTTTCCTTCGCCGTCGCCGGACCCTGGTGGTCCTGCGCGGACGGCACGTCGAACTGGCCACCGCCACCTTCGAGGAGCACGGGGCCGTCCGCTGCCTCAGCCCCGGGCGATCGTGGGGCGTGGCAGGCTTCGGGTCCATGGGCGAGGTCGACGCCGCCGCCCGCCGGGCGCACGAGCTTTCCCTGGCGCTGCCCGTGGCCGCGGCCGCTCCGCCACCCGTGCCGGTACCGGCCCGGCGCGAGACGCTCCACTGCCCGGCCGGCCGTGATCCGCGCGACCTGCCGCTGGCCGCCAAGCGCCGGCTCGCCGATGCGCTCGCCGGAGCGGTCCTGGGAGCGGACCGGCGCGTGGTCGAAACCCGGGTGCGCTATCAGGATGCCCTGCTGGAAACCTGGGTGGTGACCTCCGACGGGAGCGTGCTGTACGAGGAGCGGCCCGAGATTTCCCTGGCGGCCCGGGTCACCGCGGAGGAAGGCGGCACGTCGGAGGGGGCCTTCGACAGCGTGGCGATTCCCGGCACCTGGGCCGAGGCGGAGCGCTGGGTGGCCACGGCGGATCGGATCGCCCGTCGCGCGGTGGAGCGGCTCCACGCACCGCCGGTGCGCCCGGGTCGCTGGCCGGTGGTGCTCGACCCGCGGATGGCGGGCCTCCTGGTGCACCGCGCGATCGGGCACCGGTGCCACGCCGACCCCGCCGTGGACGGGGCGGGGCCGTGGCCCCTGGGCTTCCGGGTCGGGCCGGAGCCGCTCACCGTCGGGGACGACGGCACCGCGCCGGGGCTGCGGGGCACGATGGGGTTCGATCACGAAGGGAGCCGCCCGCAGAACACCACGCTGATCCGGCACGGGGTCGTGGTCGGCCACCTGCACACCCGGTCGACCGCCGCCGCCGCGGGGGTGGCCGTCACCGGCAACGCGCGCGGGACCGGAAGCGACGCCCCGGTCGCGCGGCTCACCAACACCTATCTGGCCAACGGGCGCGGCACCCTCGACGACCTCCTGCGCGGGATCGGCGAGGGCGTGTATCTCGCCGAGCCGCGGTCGGCCCGCACGGACGAGGGGCGGGTGGCGCTGGACGCGGGCCACGTCCGAATGATCCGCGACGGGGCCCTGGCGGAGCCCCTGAAGGACGCGGTGCTGCAGGGTGACCCGCTGGCGCTGTTCGGCGCCATGGACGCGGTGGCGGGCGACTTCCGCTGGGACCTCTCGGCCTCCCGCTGCGATCGGGTCGGGGCCGGCACCCTGCCGGTCAGCACCGGGGCGCCCCACGTGCGTCTGGTCGAGGCCGACATCGGGGACGGTGCATGATCGGGCGGGTGCTGGAGCGGGTCCGGCCCAGGGTGTCGGAGGCGGACGCCGTCTCCCGCAGCGACGAGACCATCACGGTCACGGTGCCGAGCACCGGTCCGGCACGGGCCGCCCGGACGTCCGCCCTTTCGTGCGGCCTCCGGGTGCGCCACGAGGGACGGGTCGGCCACGCGGGCAGCACCGAGGCCGACCCCGAGGCCCTCGTGCGCTCGGCGATCGAGAGCGCCGCGGTCGGGGAGCGCGAGGAGCTCTTCCTCCCGGCCCCGTCGCCGGCTCCCGAGGTGGCGACCGCGGACCGGGCCGCCGCCTCCGCGGGGCCCCACGAGGTCCTCGAGCTCGCCCGGCTGGTCCGCGGGCGCCTCCCCGACGCGGCGCGGGACGCGGAGGTCTGGGTCGAGCGATCGGCCGGGTGGGTCGAGCTCGGCAACACCCGCGACGTCCACGCACGCTACGACGCGACGCTGGTCGGGATCGGGGTGCGGTTGCCCCTCCCCGGCGAGCGCCCGGCGATGCTCTCGCTGCACCGCGTGGGGGTACCCTGGCCCGGGACCGGGGAGGTGGATCGCCTGGTCACCGCCCTGGAGCGGCTGGTCACCCCGCCGGTCGTGGGGCGCACGATGGCCCCGCCCCCGGGCCGGGTCTGGTTCGCGCCGAGGGCGGTCCGCGCGCTGCTGGCGCCGGTCCTCCCGGCGCTGCAGGCGAACGCGCTCCACCAGGGCCGGTCGTTCCTGGCGGGGCGCGAGCACGAGGAGGCGCTTCCCGCCGGGATCACCCTCCGCGACGACCCGCTGGTTCCCCTGCGGCCGGGCTCCCGCCCGGTGGACGACGATGGCGTGGTGTGCCGCCCGGTGACCCTGGTGGACCGGGGCCGGGCCACCGGGTGGATCTGCGATCTGGCCACCGGCGCCCGGCTGGGCCGGCCGTCCACGGGGCACGGCCGCCGGCTGCCGTTCGCGCCGCCCCGTGCCGCCTACTCCAACCTGGTGCTCGACCCGGGCGAGGCCCGGCCGGCCGACCTGATCGCCGAGACCGGGGAGGGAATCCTGGTGGAACTGCTGCCCCGGCCGTGGGGAGACCTGCGGAGCGGCCGGCTCGTGCTGGCGACGCCCTATGCCTACCGGGTGAGCGACGGCGCGGTCGTGGGGCGGTTTTCCCGCTGTACGCTGCGGGGCAACCTGCTCGAGATGCTGCGGCGGCTCGTGGCCCTGGGACGCGACACCGAGTGGGCGGGGGCCTGGTGCGGGCCCGCCATGGTGCTCGAGGGGCTCGACCTGGCGGTGGAGTAGGTCCTACGCGAGGCCCAGGCTCTGCTGGTAGGTCATGCCGTGGCTCATCCGCTCGTAGACCAGGGTCAGGGTCTCGGGCGAGGCAAGCAGGAACCGGCACTGCTCGTCAGCGCGGCTGCGACAGGCGACCTCCATCGCGGCGAACTGGGAGCCGGCCATCCTCGAGAAGAGGTCGGCCATGAGGCCGGCCGACAGGTGACACGAGGGGTAGGGCCCGGCCCCGGGGGCGGATTCCGCCCACTCCCGGGCCTCGAGGACCACCACCGACTCGGTGGGCCGCTCCAGGGTGAGGGCACCCCATCCCTGCCGGGCGAAGAAGGACGACAGGGCCTCCCCCAGGTACGCGCCGTCGAGCGCCTCGGCCCGTTCCACGCCGTAGCGCTCGCCGACCCAGGCCTCGAACGCCGCGAACATCGCCTCGCCCGAGGCGAACCCCGCTTCCTGGAGCAGGCTGGCGGCCTGCACGCCGAGCGACCGCTCGAGGGCGGCGCGGAGATGGTGGAGTGACCGGCGGCCGAGGGCGACCGTGTCGGGGGGCAGGGTGGTCGTCATGAGGTGATCCCTGGGTCAGGGCCGCGCCGCCACGCGGCGCAGCAGTTCGTCTTCGTCAATGATCTCGATGCCGAGGTTGCGCGCCTTGTCGAGCTTGCTGCCGGCATCGGCGCCGGCGACCACCGCGGAGGTCCGGCGGCTCACCGACCCGGTCACCCGGCCCCCGGCGGCCTCGATGAGCGCCGTGGCCTGCTCCCGGGAAAGGGTCGACAGCGTGCCCGTCAGGACCAGGGTCTGCCCCTCCAGCGCCCCGCCCGCAGTGACCGCGCTCGGCTCGGTCATGGTCAGTCCGGCGTCCGCCAGGCGGGTCACCAGGCCGTGATTGGGCTGATGCCCGAACCACTCCGCCACCGCCTCGGCGATGACCGGTCCCACGCCCGGCACCGCGGCGATCGTCTCCGGGTCGGCCTGGGCCAGCGCTTCCATCCGGCCGAAGCGACGGGCCAGCAGGCCGGCCACCGTGCTCCCCACGTGCCGGATCCCGAGGGCGAACAGCAGGCGGGAGAGGGGCTGGGCTTTCGAGGCCCCGATCGCCTCCACCAGCTGCTCGGCCGACTGGTCCGCAAACCGTTCCAGTTGCACGAGTTGTGCCGGGGTCAGGGCGTAGAGGTCGGCCACGTCGGTAACCAGTCCCGCCGCTAGGAGTTGGCGCACTCGCTCCTCCCCGAGCCCCCGGATGTCCATGGCCCCGCGGGACGCGAAATGCACGATCCCCTCCTGGATTCGGCCGGGGCAGGCGGGGTTGCGGCAGTAGGACATCACCTCGTCGGCAGGCCGGACGACGGGCTCCGCGCAGGCGGGGCAGTCGGCCGGCATCCGGAACGGCCGCTCGGAGCCGTCCCGGCGCCCGGGCAGGGGCCCCAGGACCTGGGGGATGACCTCCCCGGCCCGGACGACCTCCACCCAGTCGCCGATGCGCACGTCCTTGGCCGCGATCACGTCCTCGTTGTGCAGGGTCGCGCTGGAGACGGTGACGCCGGACAGTTCCACCGGCTCGAGCACGGCCCACGGGTTGAGGGCCCCGGTGCGTCCGACGTTGATCCGGATGTCCAGCAGTCGGGTCACCGCGGCCTCGGGGGCGAACTTCCGCGCGATCCCCCAGCGCGGTTCGCGTCCTCCCACCACCCCGAGGTCGTCCTGCAGGTCGCGGCGGTCCACCTTGACCACCACGCCGTCGGCCGCGAACGGCAGCTGGGCCATCAGGGCCTCGTAGGCCGGGAGGCGACGGCACACCGCGGCGAGGTCGGGCAGGCGCTCGTGATGCGGCTCCACCCGGAAGCCCCACTCGGCCAGGAGCCGCAGGGTCTCGTGGTGCGTGGCGACGGGCATCCGCCCTTCGATGACCTCCACGTGGAACACGAACAGGCGGAGCCGCCGGGTTCGGGTGATGCCGGCGTCGAGCTGGCGGAGGCTCCCGGCCGCGGCGTTGCGCGGGTTGGCGAACGGGGGCTCGCCCGCCTCCTCCCGCTCGCGGTTCAGCACCTCGAAGGTGGCGGCCGGGAGGTACGCCTCGCCCCGGACCTCCATGAGCGCCGGGATGCCGTCCCCCGGCAGCACCAGCGGCACGTCGGGCAGGGTGCGCAGGTTGGCCGTGACGTCCTCCCCGATGATGCCGTTGCCCCGGGTGGCCCCGACCGTCAGACGGCCGTTCGCGTAGGTAAGCGAAACCGCCGCGCCGTCGATCTTGATCTCGGTGGTGTAGCCGCCGCCCACCACGTCGGGATGGATGCGCGCGTTGCGTTCCTCCCAGGCGGTGAGCTCCTCGTCGGAGAAGGCGTTGGCCAGGGAGAGCATGGGCCGGCGGTGGGTGTGCTTGCGGAGCGATTCCGCCGGCGCCCCGCCCACCCGGAGGGTCGGGCTGTCGGGGACCTGGAGATCGGGGTGCGCCGTTTCGAGCTCGACCAGCTCCCGAAAGAGGCGGTCGTATTCGGCGTCGCTCAGCTCCGGAGCGTCGAGTTCGTAGTAGGCCCGGTTGGCCCGGTCGATCACCCGCCGGAGTTCCCCGATCCGGCCGGCCGGGTCCCGCGGCGTCACAGCCCCTTGGCTTCCTTGCCGAGCACCGCCAGGGCGACTCCCACCAGCCGGTCGATCTCCGGGCTGGAGGCCCGGGCCAGCAGCCCGTGCTCGATGGCGGGGTCGCGCTCGGCGAAGGTGGCGAGGAGCCCCCGCAGGAAGACCACCAGGGCGGCCCGCTCCCGGTCGGCCCGCTCGGCGTGGTGGCCGCCGCCCGGCGCCTGCATCCGCTCCAGCCGGTGGGCCTGCAGCAGGCCGCGGGCGGTCACCTCGGCCACCACGCGGCAGAAATCGATGTCCTCGTGCGCGAAGGGCGCGCCCTCATGGTAGGTGCGCAGGAAGAGCGCCCCGATGACGTTCTCCGACCAGGACATCGGCACCACGGTGATCGACTTCACCCGGCGCCCGGTCAGGGCAGGGAGCACGGGGGCGAGGTCGGGCTCGGCGAGCACGTCGGGGATGTGGACCATCTGCCCGGTCTCCAGGGCCCGCCGCAGCTCGGGATAGCGTTCCAGGTCCACCACGTGGTTGCGGATCGAGGGGTCCTCGTAGCTCGCCACCAGGTGGACGCTCCGCCCGATCGACCGCGCGGCGAGGAAGACCGAGCAGCGATCCAGGCCGAACAGGTGGCCGAGCCGCCGGGTGACCGACTGGAGGATGTCGGTGTAGTGCACCGACCCGGTGATGTCACGCAGGATCTCCACCAGGGCGATCAGGCGACGGCGGTCCCGCTCCAGCCCTTCCACCTGGGCCTGGAGACGGCGGACCTCCTCCTGGTCCAGATTCGACCCGAAGTCGGCGAACAGGGGCTGGAAAGTGGCGGACACGGTCTCGGGGGTCGGGGCGCCGGGAACTTCGCGCCCCGCCGCGGCCGGGTCAAGCGACGGCGCCAAGTTGCACCCCGCGTCACCGCCCCGCTAGCATTGCGGGGACGGTTCAACGAGGAGGAGCACCGTGGCCGACCGCAACAACGACCTGCTGGCGCACGACGCCGACGAGGACGAGGACACCGAGGAGATCACCGAGGAACAGGAGACCGAGGGCGCGTCCGGTCCCCTGCACGTCGACCGCGCGGTGACCGCGTTCCTGGGCGGCATCGTGGTGGGGACCGCGGTCGGACTGGCGGTGGGGGTGCTGGTGGCGCCCGCCCCCGGCCGGACCACCCGCAAGCGGCTCGGCAAGCGGTTCGACGTCCTGCGCGGCCAGGCCGAGGACGAGCTCGACGAGCTCCGCCGGCTGACGCGGAAGCGTCTGGCCCGGTTCCGCTAGCCGGTCCGCCGCCCGGGTGCGGCCGGCGAACCGGTCAGCCGCTGCAGCAGCCCGGCGGCTTCCCGCTGCGAGCGCGGGTCGGTCGCGTCCCGGACCGGCAGCCGCGCGATCGCGTCCAGCTGCGGGATCGCCCGGGCGGTGTCGCCGCGGTCCAGATAGACCAGGGCCAGGTCCAGCCGATGCTCGATCCAGTCGCCCCGCAGCGTGACCGCCCGCTCCAGGGCGCGCTGGGCCTCGTCCCACGACGCCTGGCCCAGCACCCCGCCTCCCAGGAACCGTCGCGCCACGAACCGTTCGATGCCGGACAGCCGCATGATCTCCGCGTGCCAGCGCCCGAGGGCCCGCCAGGCGCCGTCGTGGCCCGGGTCCAGCGCCAGGGCCGCGCGGGCCGCCTGCAGGATCCGCCCGGCGTCGCGGACCTTCGCCTGGCCGCTCCGGGTCAGGGAGGCACGGCCGAGGGCGACCGCCAGGGCGAAGTGGGCATCGGCGGATCCCGGCGCCAGCTGCACCGCCCGCTCGGCATGGGCCTGCGCGGCGCGGTAGAGCGAGTCGCGGCGCCGGTCGTCGGTGCCCTCGATGGCGCGGCCCGCGGCCACCAGGGCCAGGGCGGCGCGCCAGGCGGCGCCGGCGTCGGTCGAATCGGCCTGCAGCATCGCCTCGAGCCGGGCGGCCGCGGCCAGCGGGTCGGCATAGATCGCGGGCGGGGCGCCCGGGACCTCCGGCGGATAGCCGGACTGGGCCTGGACGCCCGTCGTTCCCAGCAGCAGCACTGATCCCATCACCAGCCACGAGCGCATCGCCCCATGGTGGTCCCCCGGCTGATCGAACGCAAGCGCGACGGCCACGCGCTGGAACCCGGCGCCTGGCGGGAGCTGATCCGCGGCTACGTGGCCGGGGAGGTTCCCGACTACCAGATGGCGGCGCTCGCCATGGCGGTGGTCTTCCGCGGGCTCGCCCCGGGCGAGCTGAACGAGCTGGTGGACGCCATGCTCGGGTCGGGGGAGCGGCTCGACTTCACGGGGTACCCGAGCCCGCGGGCCGACAAGCACTCGATCGGCGGGGTCGGCGACAAGACATCGCTGCTTCTGGCCCCGATGCTCGCCTGCTGCGGGGTGGCGGTGCCGATGATCTCGGGGCGGGGCCTCGGTCACACGGGGGGAACCCTCGACAAGCTCGAGGCGATCCCCGGCTTCCGCACCCAGCTCTCGCTGGAGGAGGCCAGGCGGCAGCTCGACCGGCTGGGGGCGGTGATGCTGGGCCAGACCCCGACCCTGGTCCCGGCGGACCGGAAGCTCTACGCCCTGCGGGACGTGACGGGCACGGTGGAGTCGGTCCCGCTGATCGCGGCCAGCATCATGTCGAAGAAGCTGGCGGAGGACCTGACCGGGCTGGTGCTCGACATCAAGACGGGGAGCGGGTCGTTCCTGCCCGATCGGGAGCAGTCGCTCGAGCTCGCGCGGACCATGATCGCCATCGGCGAGGCCCGCGGGTGCCGCACGGTCGGCCTGCTGACCGCGATGGACCGTCCCCTGGGGCATGCCTGCGGCAACGCGCTCGAGACCGCGGAGGCGATCCGCGGGCTGGCGGGGGAGGGGCCCGACGACCTGATGACGGTGACCCTGGCCCTGGGCGTGGAGATGCTGGTGGTGAGCGGGGTGGAGCCCGACCGGGCCGCGGGGGCGGCGCGGCTTCGCGAGGTGCTCGCCTCGGGGCGGGCGCTGGCCAGGCTGGCGGAACTGGTCGAGGCCCAGGGTGGGGACGCGGCGGTGGTGGCCGATCCCGGCCGGCTGGCCCGGGCCCCGGTGGTGGAGGCCTACCGGGCGCCGGCGGCGGGGGTGGTGACCCGGGTGGAGCCCCGCACCATCGGGCACGCCATCGTCCGGCTGGGGGGCGGGCGGCTCCGGGCGGACGACGCGGTGGACCACGCGGTGGGGCTGGTCATCCCGGTGAAGCCCGGCGACCGGGTGGCCGCCGGCGACCGGCTGGCGGAGATCCACGCCCGCGATGCGGCAGGCGCGTCGCTGGCCCGGGAGGCCCTGGGGGTGGCGATCACGATCGGGGCCGAGGGCCGGGCCACCCCGCTGATCAGCGCGCGGGTGGACGCCGCGGGGGTGACCCCGCTGGCCTGACCGCCGGGGCGGTCAGACGTCGAGGTTGCTGACGTACCGCGCGTTCTGCTCGATGAACTGGCGCCGCGGCTCGACCTCGTCGCCCATCAGCTCGTCGAACAGCTTGGACGCCTCGACCGCGTCCTCCATGGTGACCCGGTGCAGGGTGCGGGCCACCGGGTCCATGGTGGTCTTCCAGAGCTGGTCCTGGTTCATCTCGCCCAGGCCCTTGTAGCGCTGGATGGTGATGTTCCCCTTCCCGTCGCCCAGCCGCTTCACGTACTCGTCCCGCTCCTGGTCGTTGAAGGCGTAGAACTCCTCCTTCCCCTTGGCGACCCGGTAGAGCGGCGGCTGCGCGATGTAGACGTAGCCGCTGTCGATCAGCTCCTGCATCTGGCGGAAGAAGAAGGTGAGCAGCAGGGTGCGGATGTGGGCCCCGTCCACGTCGGCGTCGGTCATGATGATGATCTTGTGGTACCGGGCGTTCTCCAGCTTGAACTCCTCCCGGACCCCCGCGCCGATGGCGGTGATCATCGCCCGGATCTCCTCGTTGCCGAGGATCTTGTCGATCCGGGCCCGCTCGACGTTCAGGATCTTGCCCCGGAGGGGCAGGATGGCCTGGAAGGAGCGGTCGCGGCCCTGCTTGGCGGTGCCGCCCGCGGAGTCGCCCTCCACCAGGTAGATCTCGCACATGGCGGGATCGGCGAGCGAGCAGTCGGCCAGCTTGCCGGGGAGGACGGCGTCCTCCAGCCCCGACTTCTTGCGCACCAGGTCCCGGGCCTTGCGGGCCGCCTCGCGGGCCCGGGCCGCGCTCACCGCCTTCTCGATGATGGCCCGGGCCACCGAGGGGTGCTCGGACAGGAAGGCCGCGAGGTGCTCGTTCACCACCTGACGGACGATGCCCTCGACCTCGGAGTTGCCCAGCTTGGTCTTGGTCTGTCCCTCGAACTGGGGCTCCTTCACCTTCACGTGCAGCACGCAGGTGAGCCCCTCCCGGATGTCCTCGCCCGACAGGGTGAAGTCCACCTTCTTCATGGCCCCCAGCTCGGCGGCCGCGGCGTTCACCGTGCGGGTGAGGGCGGACTTGAACCCGGTGAGATGGGTGCCGCCCTCGTGGGTGTTGATGTTGTTGACGAAGGTGAAGGTGTTCTCGTTGTAGCCCTCCTGGTACTGCAGGGCCAGGTCCACCTCCACGTCGTCCTTGATGGCGAAGAACGCGATCGGCTTCGGGTGCAGCAGCTTCTTGTTGCGGGTCAGGAACTGCACGAACTCGACCAGGCCCCCCTTGGCGAGGAACGTCTCCTCGAGCGCCGGGTCCTCGCGCTCGTCGCGGATGACGATCTTCACGCCCTTGTTCAGGAACGCCAGGTTGCGGAGCCGGTCCGACAGGGTGCCGTAATTGAACTCGAGGACGCTGAAGATCTGCGGGTCGGGCCGGAAGGTCACCGTGGTGCCGGTCGCCCTGGCCTTGCCGACCACCTTGAGCTTCGAGGTGGTGGCCCCCCGGGAGAACGCCATGTGGTGCCGCTGCCCGTCCCGGTCCACCCAGACCTCGAGCGACTCGGAGAGGGCGTTCACCACCGACACGCCGACCCCGTGCAGGCCGCCCGACACCTTGTAGGACGACTTGTCGAACTTGCCGCCCGCGTGGAGCGTGGTCAGGGCCAGTTCCACCCCGGGGATCTTCTCGGTGGGATGGAGGTCCACCGGGATGCCGCGGCCGTTGTCCACCACGGTGAGCGCGTTGTCGGCGTGGATGGTGACCTGGATCGTGTCACAGAAGCCGGCCAGCGCCTCGTCGATCGCGTTGTCCACCACCTCGTAGACCAGGTGATGCAGGCCGGGCTCCGCCGTGGACCCGATGTACATGCCGGGCCGCTTGCGGACCGCCTCGAGGCCCTTGAGGACGGTGATGGACTGGGCGTCGTAGCCGCCGTTGCCGGACCGGGGTTTGGAAGGTGCCATGGGTCTCGTTCGGTTCGTGACTCAGGGTCGGTCCAGGGGACCGGCGATCCAGCGGATGTCGCGGATCCGGCCCTGCCGTCCCTCGTTCAGGCGGGCCAGGATGCGCGGAGCCATCAGGCTCAGTTCGGTGGCCCAGGCGGCGCTCGCCACCCGGACCCGGAGCACGCCGTCGGGGGTGACCGAGTCGGCGCGCGTGACGGCCGCGATCTGCGGGCCGACCAGCGCGGGCCAGTCCTCCACCGCGCGGGCCAGGTCGACCCGGCGGGTGAGCCCGGCCCGGCGCAGCCACTCGGCGAGCATCTCGCCCACCCGGGCCGGTTCGCGCCGTTCCGTCATCGGGCCACCTGCTGCCGTACGCCGCCGTCCCGCACCTCGAACACCTCCAGCTCGAGGGCCGGCGGCAGCTCGTCGCGGCGCGGCGCGGTGACGAACACCTGGCGCACGCCCGGGTCGCCCAGCCGGGCCGCCAGGCGGTCCTGCCGCTCCCGGTCCAGCTCGGCGAAGACGTCGTCGAGCAGCAGGACCGGCTCCACCCCGCGTCCCGCCGTCAGGGTGGCCAGCTCGCAGAGCTTGAGGGCCACCGCCGCGGTCCGCTGCTGGCCGGTGGACCCGAAGGCCCGGAGCGGCCGGCCCCCGTGCTCCAGGACCAGGTCGTCGCGCTGCGGTCCCACCAGGCTCATCCCCCGCGCCAGCTCCCGGGGCTCCGCGGCGCGCAGCGCCTCGGGCCAGGCGGCCTCGTCCGCCAGCGCGTCCGTGCCGCGATAGCGGAGCGTCACCGGGCCGGCCTCGCCCAGGGCGGCGCACTCCTCCGCGAACCGGTCGGCCAGGCGCGCCACCCAGTCGCGCCGGGCCCGCACCACCACCGCGCCCGGTTCCGCCATCCCGGCGGCGAAGGCCCGGGCCACTTCGGGGCGACCCTCGCGCAGCGCCGCGTTGCGCCGCGCCACCACCCCCCGGAACCGGACCAGGGCGGCGAGGTACCCGGGGTCGGCCAGCGAGAGCACCCGGTCGAGGTAGCGCCGCCGCTCCGCCGCCGGCCCGGTCACCAGGACCAGGTCGTCGGGGAGGAAGGCCACGGCCAGCCAGCGCCCGATCGCGTCGGTCACCCGGGCCAGCTCCTCCCCGTCCACCGCCACCCGCTTCCGACGCCCGTCGGCCACGAACCCCGCGGCGAACTCCCGCCGGACGCCGTCCACCGAGGCCTCCAGCGTGAGGTGGAACCCGGTCCCGCCCCAGCGCCCGAGGTCCGCGTCCGGCGCCGCCCGGAAGGAGCGGCAGAGCACGGGGTAGTAGAGCGCCTCGAGCAGGCTGGTCTTGCCGTGGGCGTTGGGCCCCAGGAACACCGCGCCGCCGGGCGGCAGATCGAGGTCGAGGTCCTGCAGATTCCTGAAACCGAGGGCCGCGATGCGTTCCGCCCGCATCCTCGAAATCTAGCGGAACGGGGGGTCGCGTGCAGGGCTCGGATCAGCCCCCGCGTCCCCAGTCGGGGGGCCGTTTCTCGAGGAAGGCCGCGACGCCCTCGGCCTTCTCGGGGCTGGCGCAGCAGCGCCCGAAAGCCGCCGCCTCCAGCGCGAGGCCGGCGTCCACCCCGACGTCGAGCACCGCGTCCACCGTCTCGAGGCAGAGCCGCACGGCGAGCGGGCCCTGGGCCAGGATGGTGCGCATCAGGCGCTCCGCGTCCGCGAGCAGCGACTCCGCGGGGACCACCCGGTTCACCAGGCCCAGGCGGCAGGCCTCCTCCGCGTCCACCATCGACCCGGTGAGCAGCAGCTCCAGGGCGGGCCCCCGCCCGATCAGCCGGGGCAGCCGCACGGTGCCCCCGTAGCCGGGGATCAGGCCCAGCTTCACCTCGGGCTGGCCGAACCGGGCGTGGGGCGCGGCGAGCCGCAGGTGGCAGGCCATCGCGAGCTCGCAGCCGCCCCCCAGCGCAAACCCGTTGACCGCGGCGATCACCGGCTTGGCCGAGCGCTCCAGCCGCCGGAACACCGCCTGGCCCTTGCGGGCCAGCGCCTCGCCGGCGGGGCCGTCCACCTCGGCCAGCTCCCCGATGTCGGCGCCGGCCACGAACGCCTTGGGGCCCGCGCCGGTCAGGATCAGGCCGTGCACGCCGGGGTCGGCGGCCAGCCGCTCGGCGACGTCTCCCAGTTCGGCGATCACCGTCTGGTTGAGGGCGTTGAGCTTGTCGGGCCGGTTGACGGTCACGACGGCGACCCCGTCGCGGAGGTCGTGGAGCAGCGTGGTGTAGGGCATGGTCCGGCCTCGTGAAAGCAACGGATGGCGGGCAGCGCATCAACATAACCCCGGCGCTACATTCAGCTCATGAGCTGCGTCCTCGCCCTGGACCAGGGCACCACGGGCTCCACCGCCCTGGTCATCCACCGGGACGGCACGGTGCTGGGGCGGGGGTACCGGGAGATCCCCCAGCACTATCCCCAGCCCGGCTGGGTCGAGCACGAGCCGGACGACCTCTACCGCTCCGTGGTGGAGGCGGCCCGCGAGGCCATCGCCGCCGCGGGCGAGCGGCCCGCCGGGGTGGGCCTCACCAACCAGCGCGAGACCGTGGTGCTGTGGGACCGGCGGACCCTGGAGCCGGTGCATCGCGCCATCGTCTGGCAGGACCGGCGGACCGCCCCGCGGTGTCGCGCCCTCCGCGCCCAGGGCCGGGCCGCCTGGCTGCGCGAGCGGACGGGGCTGGTCGCCGATCCCTACTTCACCGCCACCAAGCTCGAGTGGCTGCTGGCCGACCCCGACCGGCGGGCCCGGGCCGCCCGGGGCGAGCTGGCGGCCGGTACGGTCGACAGCTGGCTGGTGGTCCGGCTCACCGGCGGCCGGCATCACGTCACCGACCCGACCAACGCCTCCCGCACCCTGCTGTACGACCTGGACGCGGGGGCCTGGTCCCCCGAGCTCATGGCCGAGTTCGCCGTGCCCGAGGGGCTGCTGCCGGCCATCGTGCCATCGAGCGGGGTGGTGGGCGAAACCGACCGGGAGCCCTTCGGGGTGCCGCTACCGCTGGCGGGCATCGCGGGAGACCAGCAGGCCGCCCTGTTCGGCCAGGGGTGCGTGGTGCCCGGGGCGGCCAAGAACACCTACGGCACCGGCGCGTTCCTGCTGGTGCAGCGGGGCGGGTCCCGTCCCGCGGCGGGCGAGGGGCTGCTCACCACGGTGGCCTGCGGCCCGCGCGGCGAACGGAGCTTCGCCCTGGAGGGAAGCGTGTTCGTCGCGGGCGCCGCGGTGCAGTGGCTGCGCGATGGCCTGGGCCTCATCGCCACCGCGGCCGAGACCGAGGCGCTGGCCCGCAGCGTGCCCGACACCGGCGGCGTGCATTTCGTCCCCGCCTTCGTCGGGCTCGGGTCGCCGCACTGGGAGCCCGAAGCGCGGGGCACCATCACCGGCCTCACCCGGGGTACCACGCGCGCCCACCTGGTGCGCGCCGCCCTGGAAGCCATGGCGCACGGGAGCCGCGACCTGCTGGAGGCGATGACCGCCGGCGCGCGGGCGGAGGTGCCGTTCATGCGGGTGGACGGCGGGGCCGCCGCCAACGACTGGCTCATGCAGTTCCAGGCCGACCTGCTGGGCGTCCCGGTCGAACGCCCCGACCTGGTGGAGACCACGGCGCTGGGCGCGGCCGCGCTGGCGGGGCTGGCCCTCGGCGTGTGGCCGGGGCTGGACGAGTGCCTCGCGGGCCGGTCCTTCACCCGGTTCGATCCGGCCGCGGACGCCGGGGACCGGCACGACCGGATCCGGGGGTGGCGGCGGGCGGTGCACGCGGCGCTGGCGTGGGCCCGGCACGACCCGGGAACCCGATGATTTTCCGGGGCCCGGGGCCGGCCCCCTCGGGGTTCGTGAAGAACCGCTAAAACGGCCGTGAAAGAAAGCCGAGTGTCCTTGTCCCCCCTCCGGACCCGCCTACCTTTCTGGCGGACTCTGGCGACGGGCGCTGACCGATGACCACCACCTGCTCCGCCTGCGGCGCGACCGCCTCGGGCAAGTTCTGCAGCCAGTGCGGCGCCTCGCTGGGCGGCGCCCCCTGTCCCGGCTGCGGAGCGATCCTGGGCCCGGGGATGAAGTTCTGCACGGGGTGCGGCCGGCCGGTGAGCGGGGCCGCCGCCCCGGGCCCGCGCGCTCCCCTGCCCGCGGGGCCCGACCGGTCCACGCTCCCGATCGTGGTGGCGGGGGTCGCGGTGGTGGCCCTGCTCGGCTTCCTGATGCTCCGGAACCGCACCCCGGCCCCCGCTCAGCCGGTGCCGGTGGCCGCCCAGGGCGGGATGCCGGACCTGTCGACGATGTCGCCGCGCGAGGCGTTCGATCGTCTCTACAACCGGGTGATGACGGCCGCGGAACAGGGGGACACGGCCACCGTGTTCCAGTTCTCCCCCATGGCGCTCCAGGCCTATCGCAACCTGGAGACGGTGGACGCCGACGCGCGCTACCACGCCGCGATGCTGCAGCTGCACACCGGCGGGGTGACCGAAGCGGCCGCCCTCGCCGACAGCATCCTGGCGGCCCAGCCGAACCACCTGTTCGGCTTCGTGCTCCGGGCGGCGGTGGCCCGCTTCCAGGGCGATCCGTCCCGGGCGGGCGAGGCCAGCCGGCAGTTCCTGGCGGCGTGGGATGCGGAGATCGCGGCGGGCCGGCCGGAGTACCAGGACCATCGGACCATGCTGGACAACTTCGAGCGGGAGGCCCGGGCCGGCCGGTAACCGGCCGCGGCGCCCCCACCCTCCAGGAGCAGGTTATGAAGCCCCGGACCAAGTTTCTCGTCGGCGCCACCATCATCGTGGCGAGCGTGACCTTCCTCATCGTGAGCGGCATCAAGGAGACGGGGACGTATTTCCTGACGCCGACCGAGCTGGCCCAGCGGACCGAGGCCGACCCGACCTTCTACGACGTGGGGATCAAGGTGGGCGCCCGGGTGGTGCCGGGCTCCATCCGCCGGGACGACGCCGCGCGCCGGGTGGACTTCGAGGTGACCGACGGCCAGCACCGGTTCCCGGTGACCTACGTGGGGCTGGTGCCCGACACCTTCACCGACGCCAACGAGATCGAGGTGATCGTGGAGGGGAAGATGGGCCGGGACGGGGTCTTCCGGGCCACCGAAGTGCTGGCCAAGTGCGGCTCGCGCTACGAGGCCGAACTGCGTGACGCGGACGTGAAGAGCTCATGACCCTCCTGGGCCAGTTCGCCCTCTGGATCGGCTTCTTCACGGGGGTGTGGGCCGCCGTGGTCGGGTTCTCCGGCCGCTGGCACACCCAGCCCGGCCTGGCCGCCTCCACCGTCCGCTCGGCCTACGCCCTCGCGGCGGCCATGGTGGTCGCGGCGCTGGCGCTCTGGAAGGGCCTGATCAGCCACGACTTCAACATCGAGTACGTGGCCGCCTACACCTCGGCGAACCTGCCGACGGCGTACGTGTTCACCGCCTTCTGGGCCGGCCAGAAGGGCTCGCTCCTGTTCTGGGCGGTGGTGCTGGCCCTGTTCGGCATGCTGGCCCAGCTGACCACCAGCCGACGCCACCAGGACCTCATGCCCTACGTGGCCGCGGTGACCGGCGGGGTCACCGCGTTCTTCATCGCCACCATGCTCTTCTCGGCCAACCCGTTCGAGCGGCTGCCGTTCACGCCGCCCGACGGACGGGGGCTCAATCCGCAGCTGCAGAACCCGGGGATGGTGATCCACCCGCCCATGCTCTACCTGGGCTACATCGGGATCACGGTTCCGTTCGCCTTCGCCATCGCCGCGCTGATGCGCAGGCGGCTGGACACCGGCTGGATCCACGCCATCCGGAAGTGGACCATCCTCTCCTGGCTGTTCCTCTCGGTGGGCATCACCCTGGGGATGTGGTGGGCGTACGTGGAGCTGGGGTGGGGCGGCTACTGGGCCTGGGACCCGGTCGAAAACGCCAGCCTGCTCCCCTGGCTCACCATGACCGCGTTCCTGCACTCGGTCATGATCCAGGAGAAGCGGGGGATGCTCAAGCGATGGAACCTGTCGCTCATCGTGGCGACGTTCCTGCTCAGCATCTTCGGCACCTTCATCACCCGCTCGGGGGTCATCGCCAGCGTCCACAGCTTCACCCAGTCCAGCGTGGGGTACTTCTTCCTGGTCTTCCTGCTGGCCGTGGGCATCGCGTCGTTCGCGCTGCTGTACCTGCGCTGGCCGGCGCTCGAGCCGGAATCGAACCTCGAGTCCCTGGCCAGCCGCGAGGCGGCGTTCCTGTTCAACAACCTGGTGCTGGTGGGCATCGCGTTCTCGGTGCTCTGGGGCACCCTCTTCCCGATCCTCTCGGAGTGGGTCCGCGGGGTGAAGGTCACGGTGGGGCCGCCCTTCTTCAACCGGGTGAACATTCCGCTCGGCCTGCTGCTGCTGGCGCTGACCGGCATCGGACCGCTCATCGCCTGGCGCAAGACCTCGCCGGCCAACCTCCGCCGCCAGTTCCTCGTGCCGTCGGCCGCCGGACTCGTCACCGGGCTGGTCCTCGGCGCGCTCGGCCTGCGGGACCCGTGGGTCCTGGTGGCCCTGGTGCTGGCCGGGTTCGTCCTGGGGACGGTGGCGCAGGAGTTCTGGCGGGGGACCCGGGCCCGGATGCGGATGTACGGCGAGTCCGCGCTGCTGGGCGTGGTGCGCCTCGTGAACCGGAACCGCCGGCGCTACGGGGGCTACCTGGTGCACGTGGGGATCCTGGTCTACTTCGTGGCCTTCACCGGGATGGCGTTCAAGGTGACCCGTGAGGTGACCCTGTCCCCCGGCGAGACCGCCACCATCGAGAGCCCCTACGGTCACACCTACACCTTCACCTCGCTGGGCGTCTCGCAGTACGCCGCCCTGAACCGGATCGTCTCCGCGGCGACCCTCGAGGTGCAGAAGGACGGCACCAAGATCGGCGTCATCAAGTCCGAGAAGCGGCAGCACGTGGACAGCTTCGGCCAGAAGACCTTCGAGCCGTCCACCGAGGTGGGGATCCGGAGCGACCTGCGCGAGGACCTCTACGTGGTGTACGCCGGGTCCATCGGCGGGACCGAGCGGGCCAACTTCGCCATCTCCATCAACCCCCTGGTGTGGTGGGTCTGGGCCGGCGGGGTGATCCTGGTGATGGGGGGGCTGCTGGCGATGTGGCCCGGCGGGCGGGCGGCGACCCCCACCGGCCGGCGGACCGAGGCGCAGGCGGGGTTCGAAACGCAGCTGGTCGGGGCGGAGGCCGGGTGATGCGGCGCCGCGAGTTCCTCGGGCTGGGCGCGCTGGCGGTGCTGGCCCAGGACGCCGACCGGCTTCGGGACCCGGCCGCGGCGGGCCGGTTCCGGCTGCCGGTCCAGCCGGGCGACAACGACGCGGTCATCCAGGCGCTGGAGCGGAAGCTCAAGTGCACCTGCGGGTGCAACCTCGACGTCTTCACCTGCCGGACCACCGACTTCACCTGCACCTACTCCCCCCAGCTGCACGCCGAGGTCCTGGAACTGTTCGAGGCGGGGAAGACCCCGGACGAGATCATCGCGGCCTTCGTGGCCAAGTACGGCGAGGAAGCCCTGATGGCCCCGGCGCCGGTGGGGTTCAACCTGGCCGGATACCTGGTGCCCGGTCTCGCCATCCTCGCGGCCGGAACGGCGCTGGCGCTGGTGCTGGTGATGCGACGCAAGGAGGCGGCGAGCGCGGCGGCGCCCGTCGGCGCGACCGAGGACACCGGGGTGCCGGCCCCCACGGCCGAGGAACTGGAGCGCCTCCGCCGGGCGCTCTCGGAGGTGGCAGACTGATGCTGCTCGAAGCCGTGGCCGCTGGGCTGCTCGGGGTCCTGGTCCTCTGGGTGATCCTGCACCCTCTCTATCGGCCCGAGGTGGCGATGCCGGCCTTCGAGGAGCCGGAAGACCCCGAGGAGACCCGCCGGGGCATCGCGCTCATCGCGCTCAAGGAGATCGACTTCGATCGGGCCACCGGGAAGCTCTCCGACGCCGACTACGCGCAGCTCAAGCAGCGCTATACGGTGGAAGCCCTGGAGGCGATCCGCGAGTCGGAGCACGCCGGAACCGCGGCCGACGAGGCGGTGGAACGGCTGGTAGCGGCGCGGGTGCAGGCCCTCCGGGGCGAGGGCGCCGGGGCGGGGGCCCCGCTCACCTGCCTTCGCTGTGGCCCCCGTCCCGAGCCCGATGCCCGGTTCTGCTCGTCCTGCGGCGGGACCCTCATCGCGGGCGGCGCCTGCGCGGTCTGCCGTACGCCCCTGGAACCGGGCGCCCGGTTCTGCGGGGAGTGCGGCGCCGGCATCGCCGCCTGACCCCCTACCAGCCCAGCAGCACGCCGGCCCCCAGGCCCGCCCGCCACGCTCCCCTGGGCCGGAGGTCCGGCGGGAGCCAGTCAGCCAGGGGCGACCCGGGCGTGTAGGCCAGCGTGGCGCCCACCTGCAGCGCCGACACCCTGCCCAGGGGCACGGCGAGCCCAGCGCCGGCCACTCCACCCGGCCGCCACACCGACCCGCCGCCGCGGAGCGTCCACCGTTCGAGCGCCACGCTGGCCTCGGCCCACGGCACGGGGCGCGGACCGGCCCCCGGTCGGTACCGGACCGATGGCACCACGGCCGTCACGGAGACCCCTGCGTCATGGCTCACCACCGTGAGGTCGGGCCCGGTGAGCGCGAGGTCGGCCGCCCCATGGCGCAGGGTGAGCGCCGCGCCGACCCGCCGGCCCGGCGCCTCGACCCGGACGCCCCAGAGCACGGGCCGGTAGGGCACCAGGCGACGGTCGCCCGACGCCTCGCGGGACACCCCGGCGAACCACTCCACCCGAACCTCCGGCCCGAGCCGCCACTGGGCCCGGGCCGGCGGCGCCACACCGAGCAGCAGGAGGAGCACCGCCCCGGCGCCACGCGTCACTGGCGCATCTCCAGCCGGATGCCACCGTGGGTGACGTTCTGCTCGCCCTTGACGATCCAGTTGGCGCCGGGCCAGGTCTGGCCCACCACGACGTCCTCGATGGCGGTGCCGACGATGTCGTCGTTGGTGTTGAAGATCGACGCCAGCGCGTTGTACACCGCCTGGAAGGCCTTGGCGCGGGTATAGAACCGGGCGATCGAGTGGGTGGAGTCGGTCCCGGCGGTCCACGCCTGGTACGCGGCGTCGAGCGCGCGGAACATGGCGCCGAGCGCGTCGGCCTTGGTCTTGATGAGGCACGGGCCGTCGTCGTCCTCCAGCACCAGGACCCGGAGCGACTGGCCCGGGTGCTGCGCCCGGTAGGCATCGAACTGCGCCTGGGAGAACAGGAGCACGTTCCCCTGCCACGAGCGGCTGTTCTGGTCATACGCGTACGGCCCTCCCGCGTGCTCCCCCGCGCACTGATAGGACCGGAGGGTGGTGGCCCCGTCCTGGCCCAGCACGTGGGTCTCAAACTCCGGGGCGCCCTTCAACCACCCCTCAAACGTCCCCGTGAAGGACGCCGCGGTCAGGTAGAGCCCGGCCGCTGCCGTGGGTGGAGGGGTCGGCGCGTCCCCGCAGAGGTCACAGACCAGCATCCCCGCGGCGGCGGGCCCGAACGGCTGTTCGGCGGGCACGAGCGCGAGGACCGGGGTCACCGGGGGCGCTTCGGGGTCGAGCAGTCGCCGGACCCCGCGACGGTCGAAGGCGGTCGGGGCGTCGCCGTCGGCCAGGGCGGTGGCCACCAGGAAGTCCGCCTGGCCCCGCCAGCCGCTCCGGTGTCCGGGCACCGGGAGGTACAGCTCGAGGGCGGGGCCCCGGGCGAGGTCCTGGTCGATGGACGCCACCGGGACTCCCGCCGCCTCGGCCATCGCGGCGCGGAGCGCGCCGTTCCGCTCCCCGACCAGGGCCTGGAAATGGAGCTTGCCCTCCCGCACCGGCGAGGCGTCGAGCCGGGCCACCAGCCACATCCTGAGGCCGGGCGCGTCCATGGCCATGGCGAGGGCGCGGGCCAGGCGTTCCATCCCCAGGGTGGCCGGGGGGGAGACGGCGGCGGCCGCGCCGGGCGGCGACGGATCGGGACCGGGCGGCAGGGTGGGGCCGTCCGCGCAGGCGCTCAGGGTGGCCAGCAGGACGAGCCCGGCGGTCGGGCGGATGGGCATGGGGTCCTCCTCGAGGCGAGACGCCCCGGGCGCGGTGCCCGGGGTCGGCGTCAAGCTGCGGAGAGGGGAAGCGGCCGGCCGTACCCCGACGGGGCGGCACGGGCCCAACGAGCGGGGCTAGAACTCCAGGTCGCTGAGCCGGCGGTAGGCGAGGCGCAGGGACACGACGGTCACCAGGGCGCACAGCACGGCCACCGCGCCCAGGGTGACGACCAGTTCCGGGCTGAGCCGGAACGCGGTGCCCTGGTGCTGGGCCCGGAGAAACTCGCCCACCGGCCGAGCCTCCATGATGGTGATCAGCGCCAGCAGGCCCACGCTCGCCATCATGAACACCAGCCCGCCGAAACTGGTGGGGATCTGGGCCGCGTTCTCGGTGTCGAACTGGGGATAGATCACCCCCAGGGCCAGCGCCATCCCGCCGGCCGCGAAGGTGAACGCCACCACGGTGCCCACGCTCACCGCCATCATGAACGGCGAGGCCTGGAGGATCTGGTTGGTGAGCCAGGTGATCCCGACCGCGACCAGCAGCAGCGGCGCGGTCCCGATCCAGTACTTGCTCCACAGCAGGGCCCGCAGGTCGAGGGGGCTCGACCGCAGCAGCCAGAGCTGCCGTCCTTCGAGGGACACCGACGGGAAGATGAACCGGGCGGCGATCGCCGCGAGCACGAACCCGGCCAGCCCCTGGTTCAGGAAGACGATCATGGTGACCAGGGTGAACGGCACCCGCTCCCCGCTGAACAGCGGCAGGGCCCGGATGTTGAAGATGTACACCAGGAGCAGCACCGCCAGGAGGATGAGCTGGCTCCACTGGGTGGTGTCACGGAAGAAGACCCGGAGGTCCTTGAGGATGAACTCGCGGTTGGTGACCGGGAGCCATCCCAGGCACGCCCGCGCCACCGCTGCCCAGGTGCGC
Organism: Gemmatimonadales bacterium; assembly: GCA_041612035.1. Taxonomy (GTDB): domain Bacteria; phylum Gemmatimonadota; class Gemmatimonadetes; order Gemmatimonadales; family GWC2-71-9; genus SZUA-320. The sequence goes on from JBFILX010000004.1 coordinate 28,547, forward strand.
CCGCGCGCGGTCGACCGGGCCCCTTCCTGGGCCTTGGAGTAGCCGATGGCGTACAGGCGCCGGTGCAGTTCGGCCCCGAGCACCGCCAGGCCGCCGGCGGTGGTCCAGAGCAGGACCAGGGGGAGGGGGTCGGCCACCAGGGTGAGCCAGTTCATGATGCCCTGCGCCGCCCACTCGCTCGGCAGCCACGCGCTCGACGGGGTCTGCAGCACCGCCATGAAGTCCAGCAGGTTCTGGAACCCCTCGGGCCGGGCCAGCTGCTCCGGCTCCAGCAGCCGGAGCAGGAGGATGGCCCCCGCCACCGCGCCCGCCGCCACGAGGGTGAGGACGTCGCGGGCCCGCCGCGCCGGGAAGATGTTGACCAGGAGCAGGGTGACGGCGCTTCCGATGACCGCCGGGACGATGAGGAAGGGCACCAGGGCCGCGACGGCCACGAAGGGGAACAGGGGCCCCCCGTCGAACACCATCCCGTAGGCCGCCAGCACCGGGATGGCCAGCAGGATCACCATCCACGACGAGTGCACCAGGGTCTCGACCAGCTTCGCGAGGTAGAACCGCAGCCAGTCCACCGGGGCCGAGACCAGCATGTCCAGGTCACGGGCCAGGAAGAAGGTGGAGAGCGAGGTGATCAGGTTGGACAGCAGCAGGATGCCCAGGAAGGCCAGCAGGGCCATGCCCAGCATCTTGCCCGCCAGCAGGATGCCGATCTCCTCGACGCCCCGGAAATAGTCCAGGACCCGGTACGCGATCCCGAAGACGCCGAACCAGAACCCCGCGCCGACCAGGCCGAGGAGGAGCATCCGGATCCGGCTGCCGGCCCGGTCCTCCCGCAGCCGGGTCAGGGCCCCGCGCCACTGGGGGGTGAGGACCGTCCAGAGGTGGGGCTGGCGCGGGGGGGGCGGGCGCGCCGGGAGGCGCGCGCTCAGCTCAAGCGGCGAAGAGGTCACCGAGATCGTACTCCGACAGCCCGCCGGTCAGCTTGAGGAAGAGGGCCTCCAGGCTGGCGTCGCCGGAGGCGGTCTGGTCCCGCAGGTCCGCCATGGTGCCGCAGGCGACCAGCTGGCCCGACCGGATGATGGCGATCCGGTCGCACATGCCCTCGGCGATCTCCAGGGTGTGGGTGCTCATCAGCACGGTGCCGCCCCGGTCCACGAAGCGGCGGAGGAGGTCCTTGAGGAGCCGGCCGCTCTTCGGGTCGAGGCCCACCATCGGCTCGTCCACCACGATCACCTCGGGCTTGTGCACGAGGGCCGAGGAGATGATCAGCTTCTGCCGCATCCCGTGGCTGTAGGACTCGGTGAGCTCGTTCCGCCAGGGGGTCAGTTCGAACAGCTCCAGCAGCTCGTCGATCCGCTGGTCCACCAGGTCCCCCTCCTGCCCGTACAGGGCGGCGGTGAACCGGAGGAATTCGCGGCCGGTCAGCTTGTCGTACACGAAGGGCCGGTCGGGGATGAACCCGAGCCGGCTCTTCGCGGCAAGCGGGTTCGCGGTGATGTCCTCGCCCGCGATCTCGACCCGGCCGCTGGACGGCTTGAGGATGCCGGCGATCATCCGCAGGGTCGTGGTCTTGCCCGCGCCGTTCGGGCCCAGGAACCCGAACAGGGTCCCGGCGGGGATCTCGAGCGAAAGGTCGTTCACCGCGGTGAAGGTGCCGTACCGCTTGGTGAGGTTGCTGAGTCGGATCATTGACGCCCCTCTCGGGGGGACCGCGAGATCATCGTGAGGCGGAGGGCCCCGACCACCGGCACCAGCGCGGCCGGTCGCGCCGGGCCCTCGGCGACCCGCAGCAGGTCGGCAGACGCGGGGAGGTTCCCCGACGACGGATCCACCGCCCGCCACCCGTCCCGCCAGATCTCGACCCAGGTATGGGCCGGGAGCGACGGATCGGAAACGACGACCCCCGACACGACCCGGGCCGGCAGACCCGCGGCGCGGGCCAGCGTGACCAGCAGTCGCGCCTTTCCCTCGGGCCCGGCCCGTCCCGCCGAGAGGACGGCGGCCGGACTGAGCGGTGCGTCGTCGGAGGGGTCGTGGAGCAGGTCGCGTGCCACCCAGGTGGTCAGCGCCGCAAGCGTATCTCCCGCACTCCCATGGCGTTCCAGCGCCAGCCGAAGCGCCCTCGCGACCAGCGGGCCGCCCGTTGCGAGGCTCCCTTGAGTGTTGCGGTACCGCATCGGTGGCGACGCACCGGCGGCGGGCTCGCCGCCGATCCGGACCGTGTCTCCCGCGACCCGCTGGCGCCCGCCGGCGAAGAGCGCGGCGGCGCCCGGGGGCGCCGGTCCGTCGAGCCGCGAGACCACCACGGTCACCGTCCCCGACGCCGGCCCGAGGGACGGCTGGCGGAGGACGGTGGAGCCGGCCAGCTGCGGGAGCGCGGGCAGCAGGCCGTCGCGCCGCTTCCGCTGGTACTCCTGGCTCACGAGTTCGAAGGGGCCACGCTCCAGGGTGACGCCCAGCGGGAACGTCAACCGCAGCGGGCGTCCCTCCGGGTCGATCCACCCGGAGCCGGCCGCGCCGCCCAGGCGGTCCACCCGCCAGGCCGCGACCGTATCGGTGATCACGGGGTCCCAGGTCCCGTCGACCTGACGGACCGCGCTGTCGGCGACGACGAAGGTCGACTCCGCCGCGACCCGGCTCGTGTTCCCCTCCACCCGCTCCCCGAGCAGGTCCAGCACCAGGAACGACCGACTGCGCTCCAGGACCAGGTCACGCGCCGAGGCGATGCGCATCGGGACGGCGGAGGGCACCGTGAACTCGTCCAGGGGGAAGAGCTGCACCAGCTCGGGTCGCTGGCCGGACCGGCCGATCCGGATGCCGAGCAGGCTGTCGCGGGTGATGCTGGCGCTGACCTGGATGCCCGACCCCGCGTCGGAAAGGCTCAGGTCGCTGGTGCCCAGCCGGAAGGTCCGGGACAGCTCGTGCTCCGCGCGGAGCACCTGCCGGGCCGCACCCCCCGGGAGGCCCGGGAGGTCGAGCGAGAGCACGTCCACCACCCGGTACCCGATCGTCGTGGTGTCCAGGGTGAGGCTGGCCAGCCCGATCGGGGTGCCGGCCACGGTGACCGCGTAGAAGGACGCGCCCGGCACCAGCCGCCGGGAGACGCCTTCCAGGCCGTCCCCCTCCCCGGTGAGCTGGCGCCAGGCGAGCCAGCCGATCGCCGCCAGCCAGGCGGCCAGCACGAGCCCCCCGAGGCTGCGCCGGGTCACGGGCCGCCCGCGTCCCGCGCCTTGCGGTGCATGGCCATGGCCTCGTCGGTGCGACCGAGGCGGTCGAGCAGACGGCCCAGCAGCTTGTAGGCCCGGGGGTCGCCGTCCTGCAGTTCGGCGGCCTGGCGGAGCTGCACCAGGGCACGGTCGAAGTCGTCGGCGTGGTAGAGCGCCTCGCCCAGGTGGAAGGCCGCCTCGGGGTCATGGGGGTCGAGCGCCGCCGCACGCTGCAGGTGCTTGAGTGATTCCTGGATCCGGCCCCGGCGAAGCAGGGCGGTGCCCAGGCCGAGGTGGGCGCGCTGGCTGTCGGCCGCGGCGCGCAGCGCATCGCGGAGGTCCTGCTCCGCCTCGGCGTGGAGCCCGAGCCGGCCGAGCAGGGTCCCCCGTCCGGTCAGCAGGGGGGCGTGCCCGGGCCGTCGGTCGAGCGCCTCGGTCAGGAGCTGGACCGCCTCCTCGCCGTCGCCGTCGGCCTCGAGCAGGGTGGCCAGCCGGAGCAGCGGCTCGACGTCGTCGGGGCGCTCGGTCACCGCCTGCCGGAGGACCAGGATGGCGTCGAGCCGCCGCCCGAGCGCCTCGAGGTCGGCCGCGCGCCGCAGCGCGCGCGCCTCGTCACTCACCGGGGCGGCCCGCTGGGCGGCGCCGGCGTGGGGCAGCTCCGCGGCATACGGACGCAGCGCGGGCCCCTCGTCGTCCCCCGGTTC
>JBFILX010000005.1:0-30919 GCA_041612035.1 Gemmatimonadales bacterium
CTGCTCCCCGCCCACCCCGCCGGCCGCATCCCGCACGGTGCCCCCGAAGGCGATCGCCGTACCGCCCACCGACCCGCCGGGGTGGACGGTCAGGTCCCCGTCCACGGTGACCACCGACCCGGTCACGTGGCCGAAGACGTCCGCGGGTCCCGACAGCACGACCAGGTGCCCCCGCAGCGTGTCACCGGTGCCGACGCCATACGGGCCGAACCGGGCGAGGCCGTCGACGACCGTCAGCCGCACGTCTCCCCTGGCGTCGAGCAGTTCGCGCAGCCGCCCCTCGAGCACCTCGGGAGCGCTCAGGTCGGACAGGGAGACGGTGGGGCCGGCGGGGACGGGGCGGGGGAGCGCGGGCGGCGGGGGCGATTGGGCCGTGACGGGCAGCACCGCCACCAGGCCCAGCGTCAGGAGGATCTCACCCGTTCGCATACGGGCGCGGCCCCGCGGGAAGCGCCATGAGCCGGCGCAGGGCCAGGAGGATCGCGCCATACGCCATGGCCACGGCGGTCAGGGCCACGCCGAGGCGCGCCGGGGAGGCCGACACCTCCCGCAGGGGGCCGTACCAGGGCTGGGCCGCGAGGGCCGCGCCGGTCGCCCGGAGCAGGTTCCAGAGCCAGCCGCCGAGCAGGTCCAGGGTCCCGCTGCCCATCGCGGTCAGGAGATCGCGGTTCAGCGCTCCCCAGACCACGCTGAGCGACACCGCGGCCACCAGGCCAACCGCCACCAGGGCGGCGCGCCGCGGGGCCAGCCGGTCCAGGAGGCGGAGCCCCGCCGCCGCAGGGGCCTGGCGGACGGCCACCCCCGCCATGACCCGATCGGCAAATGCCGCGGACGGGGCGAACCGGGGAAGGCCTTCGAGCCCTCGCACGACCCGGGCGTCCAGCCCGGCCAGGGCGCGGCACTCGGCGCACGCGTCGGCATGCCGCACGACCGCCGGGTCGGCGGACCGGTCGAGCAGGGCGTCGAGATCGTCGTTGGTCAGGTGGGCGGACAGCGGATCCATCATGTCGGCCTCCTGTACGGCCGGTCCCTCATCGGGGTTTCACTCCTCGCGCAGGTGTTGCAGGGTGGTACGTAGCTCATGGTGGGCCCGATGGATGTAGGTCTTCACCGTGCCCAGCGGCAGCCCCAGGATCTCCGAGATTTCCTCGTAGGCGCGGCCCTCCACGTGCCGGAGCATGATGCAGGACCGGTACTCCGGCCGGAGCCCCGCGATGGCCCGCTCGATCTCCCCGCCCAGCTCCAGCGCCACGACCCGGTCCAGCGGCGACTCATCGGGTGATCCAAGTTGCAACGTCGTCGCCTCGACCGCTTCGGGGGTCGCCGCGTGGGGCGAGCCCTCGATGGACAGGGTGTCGAGTTCGCGCCGGCGCAGGTGATCGATGGCCGTGTTGTTCGCGATCTTGAAGACCCAGGAGGAGAACTTGAACTCGGGCTTGTAGGACCCGATGGCGTTCAGGACCTTGATGAAGGTCTCCTGGGCCAGGTCCTCCGCCAGTTCGCGGTCGCGGACCATGCGGAAGATGAGGGAGAAGACCGGCGCCTCGTAGCGGCGGACCAGCTCCCGGTAGGCCGCCTCACGGCCCCGGCGGGCCTCGGTGACCACCTCCTGGTCGGTGGCCGTGCGGAGCACGGCGCCGGCCTCAGGCATGGGTGCGCCGTCGGGTTGCGGCGTCGTTTCGCGGCACGCTACATTCGCCGGCCATGTTTGCCACGGAGCGCCGGCCGGCGCCGTCGGAATCGGATGAGAAGCGGGCGTATGTGCGAGGCATGTTCACCGCCATCGCGCCGCGGTACGATCTGCTGAATCATCTCCTCAGCCTCAACGTGGACCGCTGGTGGCGCCGGCAGGCGGTGCGCCAGCTGGGCTGGCAGGCCGCACCCGGTGGCCTCTTCCTCGATCTCTGTACCGGCACCATGGACCTGGCCGTCGCCCTCGCGCGCCGGCCCGGGTTCACCGGCCGGGTGATCGGTGCCGACTTCGTGCACCCGATGCTCGTCCTCGGCCGCGGCAAGTCGGACCGCGTCGTCCCGCTCGCGGCCGACGCCCTCGTCCTGCCGTTCGCGGGCAGCACCTTCGACGGCGCCACGGTCGGGTTCGGCGTCCGCAACCTGACTGACCTGCGCGCGGGGCTCGACGAGGCCCGCCGGGTGCTCAGGCCCGGTGCGCGGCTGGTGATCCTCGAATTCACGGTTCCGCGCTCCCGGCCTCTGCGCGCGATCTACTTCGCCTACTTTCGACGCATCCTCCCGGCGATTGGACGTCTCGTCTCGAAACATAGGACCGCCTACACCTACCTACCAGAGTCGGTGCTGACGTTCCCGGAGCCCGACGACCTCGCCGCGCTGATGCGCGAGGTGGGATTCCGGGAGGTGCGGTATCGCCGGCTCACGGGCGGGCTGTGCGCCTGGCACGTGGGAACCCGGGCGTGAGGACCAGGGTACTTCCGACGTGACGCCGACCGCGAACGAGCGCCTCACCCCGGCCGGAGGAACGGACGCCCAGGTGTTCCGGGGCGAGTCGCTGCTGGTCCGTTACGTCAACTTCGTCAAGCTGCCCCACACGCTGTTCGCGCTGCCCTTCGCCCTGCTGGGGGTGGTGGCGGCCTCGTTCCGGACGGCGATCGGCTGGCGCACGGTGCTGCTCGTGGCGGTGGCGTTCACGGCGGCGCGCTGGGTGGCGATGGGCTTCAACCGGATCGCCGACCGGGCCTATGACGCGGCGAACCCGCGGACCCGGGCGCGGGAGCTCCCCCAGGGCCGCCTGACCCTCGCCCAGGCGTGGGCCTCGGTGGCGGTGGCGGGGGTGGTCTTCGTGCTCGCCGCCGCGGCCCTCAATCCGCTCTGCCTGGCCCTGAGCCCGGTCGCCCTCGTCTGGGTGACGGTCTACAGCTACGCCAAGCGGTTCACCTGGTGGCCGCATCTGTGGCTCGGGGCGGGCCTGGCGATCGCGCCGGTGGGCGGATACCTGGCCGTCACCGGCGCCTGGAGCGATCCCTGGTGGGTGCTCATCGCCATCGCCGTCGCGGTCCAGACCTGGGTCGCAGGGTTCGACATCTTCTACGCCCTGCCCGACCAGGGGTTCGACGAGGCGGCCGGCCTGCGGAGCGCCGCCGTCCGTCTGGGCCTTCCCCGGGCCATCCTGCTGGCCAAGCTGCTGCACGGGGTGACCATCCCCGCGCTGGTCCTGTTCGGCTGGGGCGCCGGGTTCGGGGCCTGGTACTACGCGGGAGTGGTGGCGGCGGCGGCCATCCTGGCCTGGGAACACCGGCTGGTGCGGGCCGACGACCTGTCGCGGCTCGACGCGGCCTTCTTCAACATGAACGCCGTGATGTCGGTGACGGTGTTCGCCTTCTCGCTCACGGACCGGCTTCTGTGAACCCGGCGCGGCGGTTCCCCGACCTGGGCAGTTTCGTGGCGGAGCTGGAGCGCCTCGGCGAACTGCGGCGCGTCCGGGCCGAGGTCGATCCGGTGCTCGAGGTGTCCGAGATCGCCCAGCGGGTGGTGCGGGAACAGGGCCCGGCCCTCCTGTTCGAGCGGGTGCGCGGCGCCGACACCCCGCTGGTGATGAACCTGTTCGGGTCACCCGCGCGGGTGGAGCTCGCGCTGGGTCGTCCGCCCCGGGCCATCGGTGCGGAGCTGGTGGCGGCGGCCCAGGCCCTGAACCCGCCCTCGCTGCGCGCGCTCTGGGGCCAGCGCGGCCTCCTGGCCCGCGCCCGCCACATGCGGCTCCGCCGGGTGCGCCGGGCCCCGGTGCAGGCAGTGGCGGAGGCCCCCGACCTGGAGCGGCTGCCCCACCTGAAGACCTGGCCCCGGGACGGCGGCCGCTTCGTCACCTTCGGCCCGACGCTGACCGAGGACCCCCGCACCGGCCGCCGCAACTACGGGCTCTACCGCCTGCAGGTCTACGGCGCGGCGGAGACGGGGATGCACTGGCAGAGCATGAAGGGCGGGCGCGCCCACCACTTCGAGGCCGAGCGGCTGGGGCGGCCGCTGGAGGCGGCGGTGGTGCTGGGGGGCGACCCGATCCTCATGCTGGCCGCCATCCTCCCGCTCCCCGAGGACGTGGACGAACTGGCCTTCGCCGGGTTCCTCCGGGGCGCCCCCGTGCCGATGGTCCGCGCGAAGACCCTGGGCCTGCTGGTGCCCGCCAACGCCGAGCTGATCCTGGAGGGCGTCGTCCCGCCGGGGGTCCGGCGGCTGGAGGGGCCCTTCGGCGACCACTTCGGCCACTACTCCGAGGCCCACGAGTTCCCGGTCTTCCGGGTGCAGCAGGTGACCCGCCGCCGCCGCCCGCTCTATCCCGCCACGGTGGTCGGGAAACCGCCGCAGGAGGACAAGTGGATGGGGATCGCGGTGGGGGAGATGGTGGGCCCGCTGATCCGGCTGGTGAACCCCAACATCGTGGACCTGCACGCGAACGATGCGGCGGGGTTCCACAACCTGCTGGTGGTGGCCTGCAAGGAGCGCCATCCCAAGGAGGTGCTGAAGACCGCCTTCAACCTGCTCGGCACGGGCCAGCTGTCGCTCACCAAGATGGCGGTCATGGTGCGGGAGGACGTGGACCCGCGCTCCCTGTCCGCGGTGTTCCGCGAGCTGTGGCACCGGTTCGACCCCGAGGAGCGGATGCTGGTGATCCCCATCGCGCCCCTCGACACCCTGGACTACACCTCGTTCCGGATGCACGTCGGGAGCAAGCTCGTGCTCGACGCGACCGGCGAGCCCGTGGTCACCGAGCCGCCGCCCCGGGCGATCCCCGACCCGTCCGCGCTCGACCACCGCATCGTCCGGCACCGGCTGCTGGAGGGCCTGCTGGTGGTCACCGTGCGCCGGGATCCGCGCGAGGTGCTGGCGGGGCTGGTGCGCTGGGAGGAGCTCGGCCGGGTGCGGCTCATCGTCGCGGTGAGCGAGGACGTGGACCTGGCGGACGAGGAGAACCTGATGTGGGGGATCTTCACCCGGTTCGACCCCGCCCGCGACATGGTGGTGGGCGAGCAGGCGTTCGTGGGCGCCCGTCCGGTCTACCGCGGCCGGGTGGGGATCGACGCCACCTGGAAGGAAGGCTATCCTCTCCCCTTGACCATGCCGGACGAGATCGTGCGCCTGGTGGACCGGCGCTGGGGCGAGTACTTCGCATGAGCAGGCGCCGTGGGACCGACCGGCCCCGCGGGCCCGGCCCCCGCGCCCGGCCCGATCGGACGGGCAAGGGCGGCCCCGGGCCCGCCCGGAAGCCCCCGCCCCCGCGCGCCCCGCGTCACCCGGTCCACACCCCGACTCCCAACCGGCGCGGCGGATGACCCGGCTCCCGGTCGTCCTCGCCGTCACCGGCGCCTCGGGAGCGCCGTACGCGGTGCGCCTGCTCGAGGTGCTGGCCACCGGCCGGGTGCCGGTCTGGCTCCTGGTCTCGAGCCACGGGTGGCGCCTGCTGGCGGAGGAGTGCGGCATCGCCGATGAGGCGGCGCTCCGGGCCGCCACCGGGGACGACTGGTCGAGCGTGACGGTCTTCCCCGACGGCGACCGGGGCGCCCGCCCGGCCTCGGGGTCGCAGCTCACGGCGGGGATGGTGATCTGCCCCTGCTCGATGGGCACCGTGTCGGCGGTGGCCCACGGCTCGAGCCGGTCGCTGATCGAGCGGGCCGCCGACGTGACCCTCAAGGAGCGGCGGCCGCTCATCCTGGTGCCGCGCGAGACCCCCCTTTCGCTGGTGCACCTCCGGAACCTCACCCTGGCCACCGAAGCCGGCGCCCTGGTGATGCCGGCGGCGCCCGGCTTCTACCACCGGCCCACGGCGGTCGCCGCGCTGGTGGACTTCATGGTCCAGCGGATCCTCGACCACCTGCGGCTCGACCTGACGGTGGCCCCGCGCTGGGGCGGCTGATGCGGCTGGGCGTCATCGCCGACACCCACGGACTGCTCCGCCCCGAGGTCTTCGACGCCTTCGCCGGCGTGGACCACATCCTGCACGCGGGCGACATCGGCCCCGCGGACCTCCTGGTCGAACTGGAGACCATCGCCCCCGTCACCGCCGTCTGGGGCAACACCGACGGGTCCGAGCTCCGGGCGCGGCTGCCCGAGGTGGCCGCCATCGAACTGGAGGGGTTCCCCTTCGTGGTGGTGCACGGGCACCAGCTCGGTTCGCCCACGCCGGAGCGGCTGCAGGCCAGCTACCCGGACGCGCTGGTGATCGTGTACGGGCACACCCATCGCCCGCTGCTCACCCTGGTGGACCAGGTGGTCACGGTGATGAACCCGGGCGGGGCGGGGGCCCGGCGGTTCGACCTGCCGCCGTCGGTGGGGATCCTCGAGCTGGAGGCCGGCATCCCGCCCCGGGGCCGTCTGCTCCCGCTGCGGCCGGCGGGGGAGGACTAGCGGGTCAGGCGGCGGGCCCGTCGGACCAGGCCGCGAGCGGCTCGGTCCGGTGCAGGGCCTCCGGGTGGCGCCGGAACCAGGAGAGCAGGAGGAGGGTCTCCTCCACCGTGGCCCCCGGCACCGGCCCGGCCGACCGTTCGGGCCGGGCGAGTTCCTCCGTCACCACGGCCCGGAACGCCTCCTGCTCGATGGGGGTCTCCGGCCACGGGAAGGTGGCCTTCACCACCCCGCGCCGGATCAGGTAGGCCCGGTCGTCCCCGAACTGGCCGGGGTCGCGGTAGACGAAGGAGAGCAGGTCGATCGCGGCGCGCGCCCGGTTCAGCTGGGCGAAGAGCCACTCCAGGTGCTCGAACCGCTCCCGCCAGCGCACCGCCCCCTCGAAGTCGCCCCGCTCGCTCCGGGTCATCATCTCGGTCACCAGGCGGTCCATCGGGGCGATGGTGCGGCCCTCGAGGAAGGCGCTCACCGTGCCCACCCGGCGGCGGTACTCCGCCTCCTCCACGAATCCCGCGCACGGCCCGAGGCAGGTGCCCAGCTCGTGCCGCATGCAGGCGGCCCGCTGGATCGGATCGAACAGGTCGCGCTGGCCCGCGTACACGATCGGCATCCGCTCGGCGCAGTCCCGCAGGCCCAGGAGGTCGTTCAGCACCCGGAGGGCCTCGCGCGCCCGCATGGGCGAGGGAATCGGGCCGTACCGGGTCACCTCCTCCCGCGTGGTGCTGGCGCTGAGCCCCAGCCGCGGGGCGGCACCGCCCGACAGGGTGATGAAGGCCATGCGGCGGGTCCGGTTCATCTGCACGTTCATCGGCGGCCGGAACCGGCGGATCTGGCGGAGTTCGCCCAGGTGGGCCGCGAACTCGCTGGGCACGTAGTCCCAGGCGATGTCGCCCGCGGCGTGGAGGATGCGCGCGGCCTTGTCGTCGGGAAACGAGGCCCGGAAGTAGCTGAGCAGCCGGGCCCGGAGCCGCTTGGCCTTGCCCACGTAGAGCACCCGGCCCGAGGGGTCGGTCATCCGGTAGACCGCCGGACGGTCCTCGGCCAGGGCCCGGACCCGGCGCCGCAGGGAGCCGAGGTCGGTCGTGGGGAGAGGGAGCGCGGCGAGACGGGTCATGTCAGGACTGGCAGCGGTGGCAGAACACGGTGATGCGGGCGTCGATCAGGTGGGTGCCGGTGAGCGTCGTGCCGCAGCGGACGCACGGCTCGCCCTCCCGTCCGTAGACCCGGAACGTCTCCTGGAACCCGCCCGGCGTGCCGTCGCCGGTCCGGTAGTCGCGGATGGTCGAGCCCTCGGCCGCCACCGCGGTCCGGAGGATCCGGCGCAGGGCCCGATGCAGCGGGGCCCATGAGCGGTCCGGCACGGCGCAGGCCGGCTTGGACGGGTCGATCCCCGCGGCGAAGAGGGCCTCGTTGGCGTAGATGTTCCCCACCCCCGCGAGGAGCCGCTGATCCATGAGCGCCTTCTTGATCGCCTGCCGGGTGCCCCCCACCGCGCGGCGCAGGTCCCGGCTCGTGAACCCGGCCGCCAGCGGCTCGGGGCCCAGCGCCTGATCGTAGGTGCGCCATGCCGGCGGGTCGAGCAGCAGCAGGGTGCCGATCCGCCGGACGTCGTGGTAGACCAGGGTCTGGCCGTCGTCGAGCGTGCAGCGGAGCACGCCGTATCGCCGCTCGCGGGCGTCCAGGGCGCCGCGACGGACGAACAGCGAACCCGTCATGCCGGGCTGGACCACGAGCCGGGTGCCGCGGTCGAGCCGGAGCACCGCGTGCTTGGCGCGCCGGGTCACCGCCGTGATCCGCGCCCCCCGGAGCCCCGCCAGCAGGCGGCGCCGGGTGACCCCGCGGAGCACGTCGTCGTGGGTGAGCCGGGTCGCCGCGATCCGGCGGCCGCGCACCCGCGGCCGGACACCGCGGACCATCGTCTCGACCTCGGGAAGTTCCGGCATCCCCTCCAATATGGGGGAGCGGTCAGCCGGTGCGGCCGGCCTCCCGCCAGCCGATGTCCCGCCGGTACTGCCGCCCGGCGAACTCGATCCGTTCGGCCGCCGCCCGGGACACCGCCTGGGCCTCGGCCACGCTCGGGCCCAGCCCCGTCACCGCCGCCACCCGCCCCCCCGCCGTCACCAGGGTCCCGTCCTCGCGGCGGGCAGTGCCGGCGTGGAAGACCAGCACGTTCGGGCCCAGGTCGGCGGGGATGCGGATCGGGTCCCCTCGGCGCGGCCCCTCGGGGTAGCCCGCCGCCGCGAGCACGGTCGTCACGGCGGCGCCGGCGCCCGTGGTGACCGGGAGGAGGGACTCCCCGCCCGCGGCCCGCCACAGCAGGTCGGCCAGCCCCCCCGTCACCCGGGGGAGGACCACCTGCGCTTCGGGGTCGCCCAGCCGGCAGTTGAACTCCACCACCGAGGGCGCCCCGTCCGGCCCGATCATGAGCCCCGCGTAGAGCACCCCCGTGAACGGGGCGCCCCGGCGCTCCAGCTCGGCCAGGGTGGGCTGGAGGACTTCCCGCTCGACCCGTGCCAGCAGCGCGGGGGTGGCGATCGAGACGGGGCTGTAGGCGCCCATCCCCCCGGTGTTGGGCCCGGTGTCGCCCTCCCCCAGGCGCTTGTGGTCCTGCGCGGACGGCAGCAGGGCCAGGTCGCGCCCGTTGGTGACCGCGAACACCGAGAGCTCCTCGCCGGGCAGGAACTCCTCGACCACCACCGTCCGCCCGGCCTCGCCATAGGCGTCCTCGCCCAGCATCTGGCGCAGCGCCTCGCGGGCCTGGTCGCGGGTGGGGCAGACCACGGCTCCCTTGCCCGCCGCGAGCCCGGACGCCTTCACGACGAGCGGCTCGGGGTGCCGGTCGACGTGGGCGAGGGCGCGGGTCAGGTCGGTGAAGGTCTCGGCGCTCGCGGTCGGGACCCGGGCCGCCCGCATGACGTCCTTGGCGAACGCCTTGGAGGCCTCGATCCGGGCGGCGGAGGCGATGGGGCCGAACACCCGTCGGCCGCGGCCCCGCAGGTGGTCGGCGAGCCCGGCGGCGAGCGGCCCCTCGGGGCCCACGATGGTGAGGTCGATGTCGAGCGTGTCGGCCTGGCCGGCCAGGGCCGGCAGATCGTCGGCGGGGATGGGAAGGGGGGTGGCGAGGGCGGCGGTGCCGGGGTTGCCGGGCGCGCACCAGATCGCCGCCTCGGGCAGCTCGCGGCGCAGCGCCCAGCACAGCGCGTGCTCCCGGCCGCCCGACCCGACGACCAGGACCCGGTTCACCGCCCCTGGGCTTTGCGGAAGGCCTCGCCGGCCTTTTCAGCGGCCCGCCGGGCGGCGTCGGCCACCTTGCCGGCCACGTCCCGCACCTCCCCGCGGTAGTGGGCGCCCGCGTCCCGCAGGTCGTCCCGGAGCGGCCGGGCCCGCGCGTCGTCCCGCTTGACGTACTCGCCGCGGAGGATCCGGTCGTACGCGCCCGAGGTGACCCACTGCTGCAGTTCCGCGGCGCGCACGGTGTGCATCGGGTGGGTGAGGGCCAGGGTGTTCACGATCTTGTACACGATGTCCAGGCCCTCGTTGGTCGAGAGGTACTCGTGGGCCTGGGCCATGAACGGGTCCAGGCTCATCGAGCCCGCGGGCTCCGCGCCCCGGGTGCCGCCCGCCATCTTCATGAAGAGCTGCTGCGTCGCCAGCACGTTCTGGCTGCCCAGCAGTCCGGCCCGGTCGGCCGACAGTTCGGCCTTGCGGGACCACTCCAGCACCGCGAGCCGGATGGGCAGCAGCGCCACTCCCGCCAGGAAGGGGAGCACGCCGAGGCTCACGTTCAGCAGGATCTCGGCGATGGTGCGGTAGAGGGCATGCCCCGACACCACGTGCCCCATCTCGTGGGCCACCAGCACCCGGAGCTCATCCTCGCCCAGCAGCTCGAGCGCGGCGCTGTGGATCACGATGAACGGGTTGTCCACCCCGTAGGCCCCCGCGTTGAACACCGGGGTCTGCGAGACGTACAGCTCGGGGATGGTGGGCCAGTCGAAGGTGGACGCCACCTCCACGATCAGGGCGTGCAGGTGCCGGTACTGGTCGGGCCCGGTGCGCACGGCGTTGCCCTGGAACAGGAGCCGGATGCCGCGCTCGCCGCCCAGCACGGCGACGATCTTGCGGACCACGTCGTCGAACCCGGGGACCGCCCGGAGGGCCTGCAGGGCCGCCCGGTCGGCGGGGTGCTCCCAGGTGACGCCGGCGATGCCGGGGAACGCGATGCGGAGTCTGGGAGCGGGCACCTGGGTCATGGAATCCTCTGGCCGGTCGAAGGGTCTCCCCCCATACGGGTTTCCCCGCGCGCGGTTTCGGGGACGCCGGTCACGCGCGGAGGGCCTGCTCCAGGTCGGCCAGGAGGTCGTCGGCGTCCTCGATGCCGCAGCTCAGCCGGATGAGGGAATCGGTCAGGCCCATGGCCTCCCGCATCGCCCTGGGGACCGCGGCGTGGGTCATCGAGGCCGGGTGCCCGATCAGGCTCTCGACCCCCCCCAGCGACTCGGCGAGGGTGAAGACCCGGGTGGCCTCGGCGATGCGGCGGGCCCGTGCCACGTCCCCCACGTCGAACGCCACCATCCCGCCGAACCCGCTCATCTGGCGACGCGCGAGCGCGTGCTGGGGGTGGGAGTCCAGGCCGGGGTAGTAGACCTGGCGGACGTCGCTCCGGGCCGCCAGCCAGGCCGCGACCCGGCGACCGTTGGCGTCGTGCTGGGCCATGCGGAGCGGCAGGGTCTTGGTGCCCCGCAGCGCCAGCCAGCAGTCCATCGGGCCGGGGACCCCGCCCGCGGCGTTCTGCAGGAAGCCGAACCGCTCGGCCAGGTCGTCGCGCGCGGTGAGCAGCAGCCCGCCCACCATGTCGCTGTGGCCGTTCAGGTACTTGGTGGTGCTGTGCAGCACCACGTCCGCGCCGAGCCCGATGGGGCGCTGGAAGACCGGGGTGGCGAAGGTGTTGTCCACCACCAGCAGCAGGCCGCGGGCCTGCGTCAGGTCGCCCACCGCGGCGAGGTCGGTCAGGAACATCATGGGGTTGGTGGGCGTCTCGCAGTACACCATCCGCGTCTCGGGGGTGAGCGCGCGCTCGAGGTTGCCCACCTCCCGCATGTCCACGAACGAGAACCGCAGCCCGAGCCGCCGGTACACCTGCTCCATGAGCCGGTGGGAGCCGCCGTACAGGTTGTCGCCGCACACCACGTGGTCGCCCGAGGAGAGCAGCTTGAGCACGGTGTCGAGGGCGGCGAGCCCCGACCCGAAGGCGAAGCCGTGGGTGGCGCCCTCCAGGCTGGCCACGTTCCGCTCCAGGGCCTCGCGGGTCGGGTTCTGGGTCCGGGCGTACTCGTACCCCTTGTGCCGGCCCAGGCCCTCCTGGGCGTAGGTCGAGGTCTGGTAGATCGGGGGCATCACCGCCCCCGAGAGGGGGTCCGCGACCTGGCCCGCGTGGACGGCACGGGTGGCGAGGCCGTGGTCGAGATCGCCGGGATTGATGCGTGTCATGGACCGGAGGGTGAGGTCGCCGGAACGTAACGGGCCGCGCGCGGGGTCGCCAGCGGAGCGGTTGGCCGGCTCCGGCATGCTGTCTTAGCTTGCAGAGTGGCCATGCCTCTCCCGTCCATCCCGCCCGCCTCGATCGCCGAGGCCACGCGCTGCCTGGTGGTCGACGACGACCCCATGGTCCGGCGTACCCTGGGCCGCATCCTGGCCCGGGAAGGGCTCACGGCGGTGGAGGCCGAGGACGGCGAGCAGGCCCTCGCCCTGCTGCACGACGAGCCCTCGATTCCCCTGATCGTCACCGATCTCCACATGCCCCGGCTGGACGGCCTGGGCCTGCTGCGGGAAGCCTGCCGCCGGCACCCCGACGCGGCGGTCCTGGTGGTCACGGGGGTGGCCGAAGTGAAGACCGCGGTGGAGTGCCTGCAGGCCGGCGCGATGGACTACCTCTCCAAGCCGCTGCTGGTGGAGGAGGTGCTGAGCCGGGTGCGGAACGCGCTGGAGAAGCGCCGGCTCACCCTGGAGAACCGGTGGCTCCAGCAGCGCTACCGCCAGGAGCTGGAGGACCGGCTCGCCGAGCTCGGCCACCGCAACCAGGAGATGTTCCTCGGCCAGATCCAGATGGCGGTGCGGATGCTCGAGGCCAAGGACGAGTACACCCGGGGGCACTCCCAGCGGGTGGCCCGCTACTCGCTGGCCATCGGCCGGATGCTCGGGCTGGACAGTACCCTGCTGGACCAGATCAAGCTGGGAGGCGAGCTGCACGACATCGGCAAGATCGGCACCCGCGACGCCGTGCTGAACAAGGCCGGCCCCCTGACCGACGAGGAGTTCGAGGAGATCAAGCGCCACGTGCTGGTGGGCGAGGAGATCCTGGAGCCCCTGCGGCGGGACCATCCCGCGGTGCTCGAGATCGTCCGCTACCACCACGAACACCTCAACGGGCGCGGGTTCCCCGACCGCCTGGCGGGCGACGCGATCCCGTTCGTGGCCCGGATCGTCAGCGTGGCCGACGCCTTCGACGCGATGACGACCAGCCGGGCCTACCGGGCCCCGCGTCCCATCGTCGAGGCCCTCGGGGAACTCGACCGGTGTGTCGGGACCCAGTTCGATCCCATGGTGGTGGGCGCCTTCCACCGGGCGTTCCCCGATCCGGCGCAGCTGCCGATCGCCCCGGGCTGACCCGCACCCCCTGCCCATGACCCGGACCCTGATGATCAGCGTGTCGGGGATGCGCGGCATCGTCGGCCGCGACCTCACCCCCGAACTGGTGGCGCGCCACGCCGCCGCCCTCGGCGCGTGGGCCCGGGAGCGCGGCGCCCCCGTGGTCGTGCTGGGCCGCGACTCGCGTACCAGCGGCGAGATGTTCGCCCGGGCGGCTGCCGCAGGACTGCTCTCGGTCGGGTGCGACGTGATCGACCTGGGGGTGGTCACCACGCCCACCACCCAGCTCGCGGTCGAGCACCACGAGGCCGGGGCGGGCATCATGCTCAGCGCGAGCCACAACCCGATCGAATGGAACGCCCTCAAGTTCATCGGGTCCGACGGAGTGTTCCTCGACGAGACCGCGGGCCGGGCGGTTCGGGCCCTGGCGGAGCAGGGCCCCGCGCGCGCCGGGTGGGACGGCGTGGGCGCATTTCGGAGCGATCCCGACGCGATCGGACGGCACCTCCAGCTCGTCCTGGCCCTGCCCTGGGTGGACGCCGACGCCATCCGGGCCCGCCGCTTCCACGTGGCGCTCGACTGCGTGCGGGGTGCCGGGGGGCTGGCGATCCCGCCCCTGCTCGAGGCCCTGGGATGCCGCATCACGGCCATCCACCTCGAGGCCGACGGCCGGTTCCCGCGCAACCCCGAGCCGGTGCCCGAGCACCTGGGTGACCTGGGCCGGCTGGTGCGCGACAGCGGAGCCGACATCGGGATGGCGGTGGATCCGGACGTGGACCGCCTGGCCCTGGTGGACGAGACCGGACGACCCATCGGCGAGGACTACACCCTGGCGCTCGCCGTCCGCGCCGTGCTGGCCAGGGCGGCCGGAACGTCCGGTAGTGCGCCACCCCGCGTGGTCGCGAACCTCTCCACCAGTCTCGTGGTGGAGGACGCCGCGCGGGCGCACGGGGCCGTGCTGGTACGCTCCCCGGTGGGCGAGGCGCACGTCGCCCGCACCATCCGGGAGGAGGGGGCGCTGATCGGCGGGGAGGGCAACGGCGGGGTGATCCTCCCGGCCCTGCATATCGGCCGGGACGCCCCGCTGGGGGTGGCCCTTGTCTTGCAGTATCTTGCGACACACGAGGGGCCCCTGTCGGCCCTCGTGGCCGGCGCCCCCGCCTACCGGATCGTCAAGGCGAAGGTGGCCCGGCAGGAGGATCTCGAGGGGGCGTACGCCAGGCTGGCCGGCCTGTTTCCGGAGGCCGAGGCGGATCGCCGGGACGGCCTGCGGCTCGCGTGGCCCGACCGCTGGGTGCATCTCCGGCCCTCGGGGACCGAACCGGTCGTCCGGCTCATCGCCGAGGCGCCGGACGAGGCGGCGGCGCAGGCGCTGGTCCAGGCCTGCCGGGACTCCCTGTAACGGATGGACGGCGCATGTGCGGCATTGTCGGCTACGTCGGGCCCCGGCCCGCGGCTGAGATCCTCCTCGACGGGCTGAAACGGCTCGAGTACCGCGGCTACGACTCCGCGGGGGTGGCGGTCGTGAACGGCGGGGGCGTGCGCATCCGGAAGTCCGCGGGGAAGATCAGCGCCCTGGCCGAGCTGCTCATGGAGGACACCCCGAAGGGCACGGTGGGGATCGGGCATACCCGCTGGGCCACCCACGGCGCGCCCACCACGCCGAACGCGCATCCCCATACCGACCGCTCGGGCCGCATCGCTCTCATCCACAACGGCATCATCGAGAACGCCACGGCGCTGCGGACCGTGCTGGCGAAGCGCGGGCACCAGTTCACCTCGGAGACCGACACCGAGGTGCTGGCCCACCTGATCGGGGCCTACTACGACGGGTCCCTCGAGGACGCGGTCTCCTCCGCCCTGCGGGACGTGGACGGGGCCTACGGGATCGCGGTGGTCTCGGCCGACGAGCCGGACGTGGTGGTCGCCGCGCGGCACGGATCGCCCCTGCTGCTGGGGGTCGGCGAGAACGAGTGGTTCGTGGCCTCGGACGCCTCGGCCATCCTGGCCCATACCCGGTCGGTGGTCTACCTCGACGACGGCGAGATGGCGGTGCTGACCCGCGACGGCTACCGGGTCCGCAACCTGAGCCAGGAACACATCGAGAAGCCGGTGACCCAGATCGAATGGGACCTGGCGACCATCGAGCGGGGCGGGTTCGAGCACTTCATGCTGAAGGAGATCTTCGAGCAGCCGGAGAGCGTGGCCAACACCCTGCGGGGCCACCTGCTGGAGGAGCAGGGGACCTCGCGGCTGGACGGGCTCAACCTGTCGGACGACGAACTCCGTAGCTTCGACCGGGTGGTGATCACCGCGTGCGGCACCTCCTGGCACGCCGGGCTCATCGGCGAATACATCCTGGAGGACCTGGCCCGGATCCCGGTGGACGTCGAGTACGCCTCCGAGTTCCGTTACCGGAACCCGGTCGTCAACGAGCGGACCCTGGTCATCGCCATCTCCCAGTCGGGTGAGACGGCCGACACGCTGGCCGCGGTGCGCGAGGCCAAGGCCCGGGGCGCCCGCACCATCGGCCTGGTGAACGTGGTGGCCTCGTCCATCGCGCGCGAGGTCCAGGGCGGCACCTACCTGCGGGCCGGCCCCGAGGTGGGCGTGGCCAGCACCAAGGCGTTCAGCTGCCAGGTGGCGGCCCTGGCCCTGGTCGGGCTCCGGCTGGCCCGGCTGCGGGGGATGAGCCTCCTCGAGGGTCGCGAGTTCATCCACGCCCTCCGCGGGCTCCCCGACCTGATCCGCCAGGTCCTCGACCAGGCGTCGCAGGTGGAGACGCTGATCGATCTCTTCGCCGGGGTCGACAATGCCCTCTATCTGGGTCGGGGCGTGAACTTCCCGGTGGCCCTGGAGGGCGCGCTGAAGCTGAAGGAGATCTCCTACATCCACGCCGAAGGCTACCCGGCGGCCGAAATGAAGCACGGGCCGATCGCGCTCATCGACGAGAACATGCCGGTGGTGTTCATCGCCCCGCGCGACGCGGTGCACGCCAAGATCGTGTCCAACATCGAGGAGGTGAAGGCGCGGGGCGGGCGGGTGATCGCCCTGGCCACCGAGGGCGACCAGGACATCGCCCGGCTGGCCGACGCGGTCTTCACGATCCCGGTCACCCACGACCTCCTCTCCCCCATCCTGACCAGCGTCCCGCTCCAGCTCCTGGCGTACCACGTGGCGGTCCGGCGCGGCTGCAACGTGGACCAGCCACGGAACCTGGCCAAGTCGGTCACGGTCGAGTAGGCCGGCGTCCGTTTCCCGGTCGGAGCCGCCCCGCTAAGTTGGGGCGGTTCGCGTTTCGGGAGACGGGCATGCGGGTGGTGCTGCAGCGGGTGAGCGAGGCCTCGGTCGCCGTGGCGGGTCGGGTGACCGGTGCCATCGGGCGCGGGGTCTGCCTGCTGGTGGGGTTCGCGCCCGACGACACCGCGGAGGAAATCCGCTGGATGGCCGACAAGGTGGCGGGCCTCCGGATCTTCCCCGACGCCGAGGACAGGATGAACCTGGCGCTCACCGAGGTCGGGGGCGAAGTGCTCGTGGTGTCCCAGTTCACCCTCTACGGCGATGCGTCCCGGGGCCGCCGCCCGTCCTTCATCGGCGCGGCCCGGCCCGAGACGGCGATCCCGCTCTACCGGCAGTTCGTCGAGGCGCTCGCGGCGACCGGCCTGCCGGTGGCCACCGGCGAGTTCGGCGCGCGCATGGAGGTGCGGCTGGTGAACGACGGGCCCGTCACCCTGCTCCTGGAGCGGTCGCCCGGGCCGCCCCCGCCGGACGCGTGACGCAGCCGATCACCCTGGCCTCGGGGTCCCCCCGGCGCCGCCAGCTGCTCGAGATGCTGGGGCTGGCCGTACTGGTCACGCCCCCGAACGTCCAGGAGCTCCGGCTCCCCGGCGAGGCGCCGGAGGCCTACGCGCGACGGCTCGCCCGGGACAAGGTGCGCGCGGTCCCCGGGGCCTGCGTGCTCGGCGCCGACACGATCGTGGTGGTGGACGACCAGGTGCTCGAGAAGCCGGTGGACGAAGACGACGCGGTCGCCATGCTGCAGCGCCTCCAGGGCCGCCGCCACGACGTGGTCACCGCGGTGGCCCTGCTCTGCGAGGGGACCCTGCACGAGGGACTCGACCGGAGCGGGGTCTGGTTCCGGCCAGCGGACGAAGCGCTGCTTCGTCAGTATGTCCGCACCGGGGAATCGATGGACAAGGCCGGGGCCTACGCCATCCAGGGGTACGGCGCGGCGCTGGTCGAGCGGATCGAGGGCGATTTCTTCGGGGTGATGGGCCTGCCGCTCCGGGTGGTGCTTGACCTCCTGGCCCGGGCGGGCCGTCCCTACCGGTTCGGCCCCTGAGCCTCAGACCACCCGTCGCACCAGCACGTCCCCCAGGCCCCGGACCTCGGCCCGCTCCGGGTCGGCGGCCGGCGGATCGCTGAGCCGGGCGGCGGCCGCGTCCGCCAGCAGGATCTCACCGGGACCGGCCGCGGCCGAGAGCCGCGCGGCGAGGTTCACGGCGTCGCCCACCACAGTGTACTCCAGCCGGCGCCCGGAGCCGATGTTCCCCGCGAAGACCTCGCCCACCGCGAGGCCGATGCCGGCCTCGATGGGAGGGCGGCCGGCCGCCCGGCGCCGCGCGTTGAGGGTCGCCAGCTCGCGCAGCATCATGCGGGCGGCATCCCACGCCCGGTCGGGGGCCTCGGGGTCCGGCAGCGGCGCGCCCCAGACCGCCATCACGCCGTCGCCCACGAACTTGTCCAGCGTCCCCCCGTGCTCGAACACCACGTCCACCATCACCGCGAAGTAGTCGCTCAGCAGGGCCGCGGTGTCCTCCGGCGTCAGCCGCGCGGCGATCCCGCTGAAGCCGCGGATGTCGCTGAACACCACGGCCACCTCCCGCCGGGCGCCGGCCAGCGGGTCCGCGGCGTCCCGCGCCGCGATGGCGGCCGCGACCGGCGGGGCGAAGAACCGCTCCAGGCGCTCCCGGCGTTCGCGCTCCCGCCGCGCCTCCTGGGCGAAGCGGACCCGGGCGATGGTCACGGCGGCCAGTCCCGCGAACGCGGCGAACGTGGTGGCCTCGTCGTCGCCGAACGGGGTGGGCCGCGTGATGGTGTCGGCGTAGAGCGCGCCGAGGACCTGTCCGTCCGCGAGCAGCGGGACGCAGAGCGCGCTGCGGACGGCCTGGGCCCGCACCGACCCGCCCCGCAGGGCCGGGTCGTCCGAGCCGGCGTCCATGATCACGGGCGCGCGGTCCGCCACCGCCCGCTCCGCGATCCGGCGCGGCACCCGGGGCATGGCCTCGCCCTGCCGGCTGCGCGCCGTGACCGGGGTGAGCTGGCCGGTGCCGGGGTCGGACAGGAGGAGTACCGCGCGATCCGCGTCCACCTGGTCGAAGCAGAGCTCGGTGATCTCCTCCAGCACCCGCTCCAGGGCCGGATCGCCCGAGAGACCCGCCGCGACCGCCAGGAGCCGCTCCAGCGCCCGGGCCGGCCGGTCCCGCCCCATGGTGGCCGGCAGCCGCGCGAGCGACCGCAGCGTGGTGCCGCCCGGCAGGTCGTCCTCGGCCAGGCTCCGGGCGGGCGCCGTGCTCACCCGGAAGACCGACCCGCCGAACCCCAGCAGGTCGTCGACCCGGGCCGCGGCCGGGGCCGAAACGGCGACCCCGTTGAGCGTGGTGCCGTTGGCCGTCTCCAGGTCGCGCACCAGCAGCCCGTCCCCGTCGATCCGCAGCTCGGCGTGCCGCCGGCTCACGGCGGGGCTCGCCACCAGCAGGTCACACCCGGCCGAGCGCCCCAGCACGAGGGTCCGGCCCGGCTCGATCGTGAACCGCAGGGGCCCGTCCACCTGCACCAGCCGGAGCGGGCTCACCAGATGATGGAGCGGAACGTGGGCGAGGTGGCGGGGGCCGCCACGAGGTAGCGGCCAGGGCCGGGCAGCGGGGCGGTCAGCAGGTCGGACGCGGTCCGCCAGCTGTCGAGGAAGACCAGGGTGCTGTCGCCCCGGAGCCGCCCCACCGCGAGGAACCGCTCGAAGCGATAGTCCGACCCGTAGGCCGCCTGGGCCGCCGCCGGGGCCACGAAGTGCTGACCGTAGGAAAACGTGAGCTCGGCCCCGGGCAGGATCTCCCCGTCGGTGGCGATCTCCACCCCGTAGAGGCCGGGGACGATCCGCACCCGCACCGTGGCCGTGTCGCCGGTCCGGGGCCGGATGCTGCCCGCCGGGAAACTCACCCGCGCGAAGAGCCCGTTGTCGGGCGACCCGCGCCGGAGCACCAGCACCCGCGGGCTGGCCGCCGGGAAGCGCGCCACCGTGTCCTCGGCGGGAGCACCGAACGACTCGAGCACCAGGACCCGGTTCAGCCGGAGCGGCGGGGAGAGCGGGGTGACCGTGGGATCGGCGGGGAGCACGGCGGGTGGCGAACCGCAGGCGGCGGCGAGTGCCGCGCCGAGAAGGACCGGGAATATCTTGCGTCGCATGCGCGCTCTCCTCGCGCTGGCCCTGCTCGCCGCCGCCGGCCGGCCGCTCCGCGCCCAGGCGCGCGAGGGGGCCGCGGTCGACACCCTGGTGGCCCGGGCGGTCGAGGCCCGGATGGCCGCGCGGGCCGAGCCGGCCCTGCATCGCCACGTCAGCCGGGCCGAGGGAATGCTCTTCTTCCTCGCCGAGTTCGGTGACGGGGCCGAGCCCCGCCTCATCAAGGCCGATCAGCTGGCCGTCGAAGTGTATTGGGAGGCCCCGAACCGGAGCAAGCAGATCGTGACCGCCTGGCGCGAGCGCCGGGATCTCCCCACCGACATCCGGTACCACCGCGACCACCTGGGCATCGTCACCGACGAGTTCGGCGACGCCATCCGCCTGGGTGACGGCGACGAGGTCCTGGACGTGCCGCACCCGCTCTCCCGCGCCGGCCGGTCCCGGTACCGGTTCCGCCTGGCCGATTCGCTCACCATCGCGGGGGCCGGGCGGTCCATCCGGGTCCACGCCCTCCAGGTCCGCCCCATCGACCCGGCGATGCCCGGGGTGGTGGGGACCCTCTACCTCGATGTCGAGACGGGCGCGCTGGTCCAGTTCCGCTTCGGGTTCACCGCCTCCGCCTTCCGGCAGCCCGACCTCGAGGCGATCAGCGTGGTGCTGGAGAACGCGCTGCTGGAGCAGCGCTGGTGGCTCCCCTTCCGGCAGGAGATCGAGATCCGCCGCCGCACCGCGTGGCTCGAGGTCCCGATCCGGACGATCATCCGCGGCCGCTGGACGATCGGTGACTACGAAATCGGTCGGGCCCTCCCGCCGGGGATCTTTGCGGGCGGGGCCTACGGCGGACTCCGACAGCCGGACGCGGACGCCGCGCCGTGGGAAGAACCGATGGACGAGGCGGTGCGCCGCACCCTGGGCCCCGTCCTCCGCGCCGACCTGGAAGGGGTGCGCCGCACCGTGGGTGACCTGGTCGGCGCCGCCGCCGAGGCCGGCCCCCCCGCCAGGCTCGCCCTGGGTTCCCTGAGCGATCTCGTGCGGGTGAATCGGGTGCAGGGGTTCACGGTCGGGGCGGGAACCGCGCTCCGGGTGGGCCGCCTCGCGACGCTGCGCCTCCGGGGTGCGTACGGCACCGCGGACGGGCAGCTGACGGGCGCGGTCGCCGTCGAGCGTCCGCTCGGCGGGTCGGGGACGCGGCTGGTGCTCGGTGCGGAGCGCACGCTGGCCGACGTCGCCGCCTGGCCCGTGGCGAGCGGCCTGCTCAACTCCTTCCTGGCCCAGGAGGGACCGCAGGACTTCGGCGACTACGTGCGACTGGAACGGCTGGCGGCGGAGGCCGTCGTCCCGTGGGGAAGCCAGGGCCGTGTCACCGTGGGAGCCCGGCTGGAGCGCTCCGTCTCGGTGGCGACCGACCTCGCGTGGGCCGCCAGGGGCCACCGCGCCAACCCGTCGCTGGGTGTGGGGGAGATCGCGGCGGTTCGGGCGGGGTACCGGATCGGCGGCAGGAGGCCCGACGCCGCCCTGGCCTCGGGGCTGGTCGAGGTCGGATGGGGTGACCGCCGGTACGCCCGGCTCATGGGCGAGGGGGCGCTGCCGGTGCCCGCCGGGCCCGGGATGCTCGTCTCCTCCGTGCGGGTGGCCTTGGCCACCGAGGGGGTGCCCCCCTACCTGACGACCCCCCTGGGGGGCCGTGGGACCCTCGTGGGCGAGGCGTTTCGCGCCTTCGGAGGCCGGCAGGCGGGGCTGGCGCGACTGGAGTGGCGGGTTCCCGTCCGGCTCCCATGGCGAGGTGATGGATTGCCTGGTGTTTCAGGGAGAAACATCGTGGTCGCCCCGTTCGTCGCCGGGGGGGTGGCCTGGGGTGAGTCCGGGGGTGGACCCTGGGTTTCCTCCGAGGGGATGCGACCGGTCCTGGGTGTGGCAAGTGAATTGCTCTTCGGGGTGGTAAGAGTCGAAGCCGCATGGGCTCCGAGCGCCCGTCGGGTTGGGGTGGTCGTGGACGCTTCCCCCGCCTGGTGGGGGGTGCTTTAGGCACGGCGAAAGACTATCGCGACGTCCGGCAACCCTACTAGCTTACATTGATGCCCCCGTTGCGGGGGCGCAGCATCGAGCATCCATGACCCAGTTCACCGACGAATGGCTGGTCCCAACGGTCGAGCCCCTGGTCAAGGCCGGGGAGCTTGAGGCCATTCGGGCGCTCAAGGCGGACGCGCCGATCTCGCTCTGGGAGGCGCTGGTGCAGCGCAAGGTGCTGGGGGACGAGAAGATCCTCGGCGCCGTGGCCCGCCGGTTCCACCTCGCCATCGCGGATCTGTCGCAGCTGGATGACGCGGTCCGGGCCGAGGTTCCCGAGAGCCTGGTCCGGAAGTTCAACATCCTGCCGGTCCGGATAACCGACTCCTTCCTGGAAGTCGCGACGGCGAACCCGTTCAACATCGACGCGGAGAAGATGCTGGCCTTCGCGACGGGTCGGGAGGTCCGCACCCTCATCTGCTCTCCCTTCCTGATCCGGGAGAAGCTCGACGAGCTCTATCGAAAGAGCGATGCCGTCTCCAAGCTGCTCGAGGGCATGGCGGCGGACGCGCAGATCGAGGAGGTACAGGACGAGGAAGACGCCGCGGCCACGGCCGAGGAGGCTTCCCAGCGTCCGATCATCCGGCTGGTGGACACGATGCTGGCCGACGGGATCACCAGCCGCGCGAGCGACATTCACGTCGAACCGGTGGAAGGCGGCGTGATCGTCCGCTACCGGATCGACGGCGTGCTCCGCCAGGTCATGAAGATCCCGCGGGCCGCGGGCATCCCGCTCATCTCCCGCATCAAGATCATGGGCGGGATGGACATCGCCGACCGGCTGCGGCCCCAGGACGGCCGGGCGCGGGTCGCGGTGAACGGGAACCCGGTCGACCTCCGGGTCTCCACGCTGCCCGCGACCTACGGCGAGAAGGTGGTCATCCGGATCCTGAACTCGAGCGCCACGGTGCTCGACATGGAGGCGCTGGGGTTCGAGGAGGACGACAAGGAGACGATCCGCGCGATGCTCCGGGCCAAGGAGGGCGTCGTGCTGGTCACCGGTCCCACCGGCTCGGGCAAGACCACCACGCTCTACACCGCCCTGCGGACGGTGCAGAACGAGGGGGTCAACATCGTGACGGTGGAAGATCCGGTGGAGTACCGGCTGGGCGCGAACATCGTCCAGGTGCAGGTGAACGAGAAGGCCAACCTGACCTTCGCCTCGGCCCTCCGGTCCATCCTGCGTCAGGACCCCGACGTGGTGCTGATCGGCGAGATCCGGGACCGGGAAACGGCCCAGATCGCCGTGCAGGCCGCCCTCACCGGCCACCTCGTGCTGTCGACCCTGCACACCAACGACGCCCCCAACTCGGTGACCCGGCTCCTGGACATGGGGATGGAGGCGTACAAGATCGCCTCCGCCCTCCGCGGCGTCATCGCCCAGCGGCTCCTGCGCCGGCTCTGCCCGGTGTGCAAGGAGGTCTCGGACGAGGAGGTGCCGCGGTACCTGCAGCGGTACATCCCCAAGGAGACCGTGCTCTACAAGCCGGTGGGCTGCAAGGAGTGCGCGAGCACCGGGTACCGCGGCCGGTTCGCGATCGTCGAGCTGCTCACCATGACGCCGGAGCTGGAGGCGCTGATCGGCGAGAAGGTCACGGCCGACAAGGTCGCGGAGGTGGCCCGCCAGCAGGGCATGCGGCTGCTGTTCGAGAGCGGCCTCCGCCATGTGCTCAAGGGCAACAGCTCGGTCGAGGAGCTGCTCCGGGTCACCGACGTGCCCTCGGAGCGCGCCCTGCCCGCGGTGAATGTGCCCGAGGCGAAGGGCGCCCCGGCGGCTCCGCCCGCCGCCGGCGCGGCCCCGGGAACTTCCGCCGCCCCGGCCGAGACCAGCCTCTCGTTCGAGCTGGTCGAGGACCTCCGGCCCGAGACGGAGGCTGACGGAGCCCGTGGGCGGGTGCTGCTGGTGGAGGACGAGGAGCAGCTCCGGCGGGTGATGAAGGACCTGCTGGAGCGGGAGGGCTACGAGGTCATCGAGGCCGGGGACGGGGTCACCGCCCTGGACATGGTGGACCGGCACGCCCCGGACGTGGTCCTGCTCGACCTGAACCTCCCCGCCCTCGACGGGTACGGGGTCCTGGCCCAGCTGCGCTCGCGGCCCAACACCATGGACCTGCCGGTCATCGTGCTCACGGCCAAGGGCGACGAGGACAACGAGGTGCGGGTCATCAAGGCCGGCGCCGACGAGTTCCTCACCAAGCCGTTCCGGGCCCGGGCCCTCTCGGCCCGGCTCGAGTCGGTCATCGAACGCCGGCGGAGCGCCCGCTGAGCCTGGGTTCCCACGACAATCCCGTGATCCGTGCGGCCCTGGTGGACGTCTTCGTCCTCCGGCCGGTGGCGCCGTCGTTCGAGGTGCTGCTGCTCCGGCGGGCCGCCGGCGGCCGGAGCCCCGGCTCGTGGGAGGGGGTCCACGGCCACGTCGAGCCGGGCGAGACCCCCGGGGCGGCGGCCTGGCGCGAAGTGCTCGAAGAGACCGGGCTGACCCCGGACCGGCTGTACAACCTGAGCCGGGTGGAGGGGTTCTACCTGCACCGGGCGGACGTGGTCGCCGTGGTGCCGGCGTTCGCCGCGCTGGTGTCGGGGGGAACGGTCCGGCTCAGCCCCGAGCACGACGGGTTCGAGTGGCTGGCGCTGGAGGCGGCCATGGCCCGGTGCGCCTGGCCCCGGATCCGCCGGGCGCTCGAGGATGCCGCGGCGCTCCTCGCGGGCGGTGACGCGGGACCGCTCGAGGACGTGCTCCGGGTCCGCTAGTCGTCGCTCCGCCGGCCCACCCGTTCCGTGACGTACGCCTCGGGGGGCGCGTTGGGCTTCACCCGGACCGACTTGGCCGGCACCCCGACGTTCACGTGGAAGGGCCGCACGTCCTTGGTGGCCAGGGCGCCCGCTCCCACCATCCCGTTCCGTCCCACGGTGACCCCCGCCAGCACGGTGGCGTGGTAGGTGATCCGCACGTCGTCCTCCAGGACCGTCTTCGCGTCCGTCACGTCCACCTGGTCCACGATGCTGTGGGTGTGGCTGTAGATGTTGGCGTAGTCGGAGATGCTCACCCGGTTGCCCAGCACGATCCCGCCCCGGTCATCGAGCAGCACGTGCCGGTGGACCACCACGTCGTCCCCCACCTCGAGGTTGTACCCGAACGAGAACTCGGTGTGCTGGAAGCATTTGAAATTCCGGCCGCAGCGGGCGAAGATCCGCGGCGCCAGCAGCCGCCGGAAGCGGACGCCCAGGTCCACGTGCTGTCCGCCCAGCGGGGAGCGGTCGAAGCCGTACCAGAGCCAGAGCAGCGGCTTCACCCGGGCGAAGCGCTCCACGTCCACCTCGGCGTAGTACTCGGGCTCCAGGGTCACGTGGTGCGGGTCCAGGGCCAGGAGCGCGGCCCGGGTGGCCGCGGGGACGGCGGGATCCTCCACCAGGGCGTCGTATCCGGCCGCGACCCCCGGGTACCAGATGCGGAACAGGGTGTCCCGGGCGATCCGGTACCAGTCGGCGTCCGGGGCGGCCAGGGCCGCGTCGAGCTCGTCGAGCCAGGCATCGTAGTGGCGCGCGGCGGTCTCGGGGAGGCGGATGGTCCGCAGCGGTCGTTTCACCATGGAGGGTCTCCGGTCGGATGCCCGGAATAGAGCGGCCCCGGGCGCGGCGGGAAAGGCCCCGGGGCGGGTCCTCAGGTCCCGGGGCCGGTGAACCGGTCCAGCAGCTCGGGCGAGATCCGGCGAGGCCGCCCGGAGGCCCCGTCCAGGGCGACCCAGAGGCTCCGGGCCCGGAGCAGGACCCTCGTGTCCGCGGGGCGGTGGATCTCGACCCAGCGCTCGCAGGTCACGCTGGTCCAGGCCCCGATCCAGGTCCGCGCCTCGAGGACGTCCCCGGCGAAGGCGGGCGCCAGGTAGTCCACCTCGTGCCGGCGGACCACCCACACGTATCCCGCCTGATCGTCCGCGGAGGCTGTCGCGCGCCAGTGGTCGATGGCGACGTCCTGGACCCACTGCAGATACACCACGTTGTTGACGTGACCCACGTCATCGAGGTGCTCGGCGGTGACACCGATCCGCCGGGTGAACGAGGCCCCCGCCACGGCTGGAGCGGACTAGCGGAGCGGGGTGATCGAATCCGGGAACGCGATCAGGTACTCGATCCGCCAGGTGCCGTCGCCGCCGAGCCGGTAGGCGGCGGCCCAGCGGAACCAGCCGGTGTTCCGGGCCCCCGCCGGGTCGGCCATGGTGAAGGTCGCGGTGCCTCCCGCGGTGACCACGGTCGGGGCATGGACGGCGACCGGGCCGGTCACGATGTCCGCGGTCTCGTAGCGGACGGCGCCGAAGGCCGCGGCGGCGTTGGCCTGGATGGCCGCACGGCCCGCGGCGGTGGGCGAGCCGTACAGCGCCTCGTGGCCGTCCTCGACGAACACGGCCGCGAGCCCGGCCGCGTCGCCCGCCACGAGCGCGGTCTCATACAGGGTGGCGATCGTTTCCAGGGCCGCCCGCACCGCGGTCGTGTCCGGGAGGGCCGCGGTCTCCGGCGCGGGCTGGGCGCAGGCGGCGCCGAGGGCGAGCAGCAGGGCCGGGGCGGCGAATCGGCGGAGCATCGGGGCATCTCCTTCGCGGATGGGCCGGGTCATGGCGCGCTCACCGTGGAGTCGGTGAGGGCGATCAGGTAGGTGATCCGCCACTGCCCGTCGGCGCCCCGCACCAGCGCGGTGCCGTACCGGCCGTAGTCGGTCATCGCCCTGTCGCCCTGCGTGTAGGTCTCCACGTACGCCCCCGCCTGGTGGATCTGGTCGGCGTGCACCGCGTCGGTCCAGTCCGGCGCGATCTGCAGGCCGGTGTACCGGTTCGTGGCGAACGCCTGCCGCGCGACCGGCTCGAGGGCTGCATGACCGACCAGCGGGGGCTGACCCATGATGTCCAGCGCCGCCCCCGGGTCGTAGAGAGCCAGGTAGGCCGCCACGTCGGCCGTGGTGAGGGCCGTGGCGTAGCGGTCCCAGACCGCGGCCGCGGCGGTGACGGCCTCGGCGTCGGTCATGGCGGGGGGCGCGGCCGGGGCACAGGCCGCCGCCAGCGCCAGGGCAAGGGTCATCGGCCGGGACGGTCGCATGCGGAACGCTCCTGGAGGGGGACAGGAGAGTATACCCCGCGGACCGGCGGGCACCAGTCGCGCGGCCGTCAGCCGGCGATGGCCGCGCGGATGCTCTCGCCCAGCTCGGCGATGCCCTCGCCGGTGCGGCTGCTGGTCACCAGCAGGTCGTCCGGCGGCAGGTCCAGCTCCTCCGCCCGGGCCTGCAGCGCCTGGGCCCGGCGCATGCGCGGGAGCTTGTCCCCCTTGGTGAGGACGGTCAGGCAGGGCCGGCCGGTCTGCGCCAGCAGTTCCCGGGCGGCCAGGTCGTCGGACGACGGGGGGTGGCGGATGTCGAGCAGCCAGATCACCCCGGCCAGCCGGGGCCGCCCGGTGAGATACCCCTCGAGCAGCTGCCGGAACCCGCGGCGGGCGGTGGCGGAGGCCCGGGCCCAGCCGTAGCCCGGCAGGTCCACCAGGTAGAAGTCCGGGAGCCGGAAGACGTTCATCAGCTGGGTCTTGCCCGGCGTGGCGCTCACCCGCGCCATCCCGCGCCGGCCGAGCAGCGCGTTCAGCAGGCTCGACTTGCCCACGTTGGAGCGGCCCAGCACGGCGATCTCCGGGAGCGCCGGATCCAGCGGGGTGGCCGGGTCGGGGAAGCTGCCGATGAAGGTGGCGGACCGGTCCGCCAGCGGGGCGGCCTGACCGGGGCGGTCAGGCTTCGCGCTTCGCCCGCGGCCGTTCGGTGACAATGAGGGGCGACGTCCGCTCGGTGATGCACTCGGGGGTGATCACCACCTCGGTGACGTCGTCGCGGCTCGGGAGGTCGAACATGATGTCGGTCATGACCATCTCGAGGATGGCCCGGAGGCCGCGGGCCCCGGTGGACCGGGTGAGGGCCCGACGGGCCACGGCCCGGAGCGCCTCGGGGTCGAACCGGAGCCCCACCCCCTCCAGTTCGAACAGCTTGTGGTACTGCTTGGTGAGCGCGTTCTTGGGCTCGAGCAGGATGCGCACCAGGGCATCCTCGTCCAGCGCGTCGAGCGGGACCACCACCGGCAGCCGGCCCACCAGCTCGGGGATGAGCCCGTAGCGGAGCAGGTCGTCCGGTTCGGTGTGGTCGAACGGGTTGGCGGCCTCGGCCTCGGCCGCCCGGGTCCGTTCGGTCGCCCCGAAGCCGATCTGCTGCCGGCCGAGCCGCGACTCGATGATCTTCTCCAGCCCGTCGAACGCCCCGCCGCAGACGAACAGGATGTTCCGGGTGTTGATCTGGATGTACTCCTGCTGGGGGTGCTTCCGGCCCCCCTGGGGGGGCACGGAGGCGATGGTCCCCTCGAGGATCTTGAGCAGCGCCTGCTGCACGCCTTCGCCCGAGACGTCGCGCGTGATGCTGGGGTTCTCGGACTTCCGGGCGATCTTGTCGAGTTCGTCGATGTAGACGATGCCCCGCTCGCACTCGGAGACGTTGAAGTCGCCCGCCTGCAGCAGGCGGACCAGGATGTTCTCCACGTCCTCGCCGACGTACCCCGCCTCGGTGAGGGTGGTGGCATCGGCGATGGTGAACGGGACGTCGAGGATCCGGGCGAGGGTCTGGGCCAGCAGCGTCTTGCCGACCCCGGTCGGCCCGATCAGGAGGATGTTGGACTTGTCGAGTTCGACGCCGTCCTCACGGCTGACCGCGGCGTTGATGCGCTTGTAGTGGTTGTACACGGCGACGGCCAGGGTGCGCTTGGCGCGCTCCTGGCCGATCACGTACTGGTCGAGGATGTCCTTGATCTCGGTGGGGCTGGGAACCCGGGTGATGTTCTCGACGACCTCGCGTTCCTCGTCCTCCGCCAGGATCTCGTTGCAGAGGGTGATGCACTCGTTGCAGATGTACACCGACGGGCCGGAGATGAACTTCCGGACCGAATCCTTCGACTTCCCGCAGAAGGAGCAGCGCAACTGCTTGTCGGTGGACATGGGCAATCCCCTGACCGGTCGGCGGAATGAAGCGTCCGGGCGCGCCCGGCGTCAAGAGCCCGCGGGCTTCGGCCCGGGCGGCTCGGGCACCAGCACCGTGTCGATGATCCCGTAGGCCTTGGCCTCCTCGGCGCTCATGAACCGGTCCCGGTCCACGTCGCGCTCGATCGTCTCCAGCGGCTGGCCGGTGTGGCGGGCCAGCAGCTCGTTCATCTTCGAGCGCAGGTAGAGGATCTCCCGGGCCTGGATCTCGATGTCCGAGGCCGTGCCCTGGGCCCCCCCCGACGGCTGGTGGATCATGATCCGCGAGTGGGGCAGGGCGGCCCGCTTGCCCGGGGCGCCGGCCGCCAGCAGGAAGGCGCCCATCGAGGCCGCCATCCCCATGCAGATCGTGTTCACCGGGGCCCGGAGGTGCTGCATGGTGTCGTAGATCGCCATCCCGCTGGAGACCACGCCCCCTGGCGAATTCAGGTAGAGGTGGATGTCCTTCTCGGGATTGTCGGCGTCGAGGAAGAGCATCTGGGCGATGATGATGTTGGCGACGTCGTCGTTGATCGCTGCGCCCAGGAAGACGATCCGGTCCATCAGCAGCCGCGAGAAGATGTCGTAGGTCCGCTCGCCTCGGCTCGACCGTTCGATGATGTAGGGCGGATACAGGGTTCCGGTGTTCACGACGGCTCCTGGGTCACCGTGGACTGGGAGTGGAGGAAGGCGAAGACCTTCTCTTCGGTGAGGGACCGCGCCAGCTCGGGCAGGCGCTTGGCCTCCTGCAGCGAGGCGTACACCGCGGCCGGCGTGCTGCCCCGGCGCTCCGCGATCTCGGCGATGCGCGCGTCCACCTCGGCCTCGCTGGCCCGCAGCGACTCGCGCTCCGCCACCGCGGTCACGATCAGGTCCCGCCGGACCTGCTGCATCGCCACCGGACGGAACTGGGTCGCGAACGCCTCGAACCGCTCGGGCGGGACCCCGTAGGCGTGGCCCAGCGCGTGGAGCGTCCGCTCCACCAGGGAGGGCGGCGGGATCACGCCGTTCGCCTCCGCCACCAGGCTGATCAGCTGCTCGCGCACCGCGGCGTCGGCCTGCCGGCCCGCCTCCCGCTCGAGGTCGGCCCGGACGGCGGCCCGCAGGGCCTCCAGGGTCTCGAAGGGGCCCACCTCCCGGGCCAGGGCATCGTCCAGCGGCGGGAGTTCCTTCCGCTTCACCTCGTGCAGCGTGAGCCGCACGCTGCGGGCCTGGCCGCGCCGGGCCTCGTCCGGGTCGTCGTCGGGAAACCGCACCACGGCGTCCGCCGTGTCGCCCGGCGCCATGGCCATCAGGCGCGCCTCCAGGTCCGGGATCGCCTCGCCGGTGCCCAGCACCAGCGAGAACGGCTTGGCCGCGTGCACCGTCTCGCCCTCGATGGAGGCCACCTCGCCCCGCACCAGGTGCCCCGGGGCCGGCGGCGCGCCCTCGACCGGGAGCCAGGCCGCCTTGTCCTCCCGCAGCGCCTCGAGCTGGGCGGCCACCTGCTCGTCGGTGACGGGCGGCACCTCGCGGGTGACGGTGAAGCCGCCCAGCCGCTCCACGGTGACCTCCGGGCGCACCTCGACGAACAGCTCGAACTCGACCGGCTGGCCCTCCTCGAACTTCACGTTCCGGACCGAGGGGTCGCCGATGGGTTCGAGGTTCTCCGCGGCCCTGGCCGCGTCCCATCCCTCGTGGATCACGTCCTGCAGGACCATCTGGCGGATCTCGTCGGAGAACCGCTTGCGGACCACCGCCTCCGGCGCCTTCCCCTTCCGGAACCCCGGGATCCGGGCCCGACTGGCATACAGCTTGACCGCGCGCCCCTCGGCCGCCCGCACCCGGTCCACCGGGACGGTCACCTGGAGCGCCTTGGACGCCTGGTCCTCGGCCTTCTTCACTACCGAGATGTCGCTCATCGCCGGAATCTATTCGGGCACCCCGGGTTTGTCTGCCACGAACCACCCGAAGCCACGGAGGATCTGGCGGGTGGCGTGCACCCGGAATCCGGCCGCGGCGAGCCCGTCAGTGAAGTCCCTGCCGTCGAACCGATCCTCCTGGGGGTGCCGAAGCAGCCGCCGGATGATCGGGTGGGTGACGAAGCGTGCCAGGACTTCCTCGGCGTAGAACCTCCCGCCAGGGCGGAGGACACGAAACACCTCGGCCACGGCGCCCCGCCAGCGGGGTACGTGATGGACCATCCCGAAATCGAACACCGCATCGTACGTCCCGTCGGCCACGGGAATTGCCGTCGCGTCGGCCACCCAAAGTGCCACTGGACGGTCGAGGCGGGCCAGGCGCTGGCGGGCCAGGCCCACCATGCCGGGATCCAGGTCGAAGGCGTCCACCTGGCGGGCCGCGAAGCGGTCGTAGATGATC
>JBFILX010000006.1:0-29697 GCA_041612035.1 Gemmatimonadales bacterium
CCAGGAAGGCGACCGCGATGCCGAGGGTGGGGCCGTCGGTCATCGGCTCACCGTGTCGCGGAGGGCCGCGGCATCCCGGCCCCGGCAGTCGGAGCAGAGGCCGTGGATGTCCACCCGGTGACGCCGGTGCAGGAAGTCGTGCTCGTCGGCGATCATCTCCAGCATGCGCTCCAGCCGTTCGTTGGTGAATTCCACCACCCGTCCGCACCGGGTGCAGAGCAGGTGCTCGTGGCGGGCCCGGCCCTCCACCGGCTCGAACCGGCGGTACCCCTCGCCGAAGTCGTGTTCCCGGACCAGGCCGCTCTCGACCAGGAGATGCAACGTCCGGTAGACGGTGGCGGTTCCCACCCGCTCGCCCCGGGCCGACAGGTCGCGCCGGATCCGGTCCACCGACGGGTGCTCGGGGCTCCGGAACACCGCCCGGGCGACCTCGAGCCGCTGCCGGGTGACGGGGAGCCGGCGGTCGCGCAGGAAGCGGGTGAACGCCTCCACCAGCGCGGCGCCCGGCTCAGGCGACCGGCTCGTCATCCTCCGGCGGCGGGAACCAGCGGGCCGGCGCCACCGGGACCGGGGGGATCTCCTCCACCCGGATGGGCACCAGGGCCAGCAGTTCCTCGAGCGCTTCGACCGGCCCGGAGCCCACCTCGTCCAGGTCCCACTCGAAGGTCCCGCGCGCGCGGGTCTTGAGGGTGAGGGCGTAGCGCGCGGTATAGATGCGGCGCCGGTCGCCGCTCACCCGGCTCACGATGGCGGTGCCGTACTCCTTGGGTCCCGCGCGGAACGGCCGGAAGACCCAGACCCCGTCCACCTCGTCGCCGGGCAGCCGCTCCCGCAGGGCCTCGGCGAGCCGGTCCCAGCCGTCGCCGGTGCCGGGCGGGGGCGGCGCCGGCGTGGTCAGTCCCTGCGGCATCGCTCGACGTAGAACCGGAGCACGTGCATGAAGTCCTGCGCGTTGGTCACGACCCCGTAGGCCTGGTGGGTGCCCCGGTCGCGCAGCTTGGTCACCACGAACTCGGTCTGGTCCACGCAGATCGTCATCAGCGGGCGGGGCACGCCCCCGTCATGGGTGTGGAAGGCGGGCAGCATGTTCCCCACCGCGATGGCGTGGAGCGCCGTGGCCACGAACACCGCGCCGGTGGCCCGCGCCGTGTGCTCCCGCATGGCGTCCTGCGCCGCCAGGGTGTCCGCCATCACCCCGGGGAGGGGCCCGTCGTCGCGGATCGAGCCCGCCAGCACGAAGGGCACCCCCTCGGTCACCAGGGTGTGCATGATCCCGCTGGTCAGCTCTCCCGACCGGACCGCCGCCTTGATCGAGCCCGCCGCGCGGATCCGGTTGATGGCGCGCATGTGGAGCCCGTGTCCCCCCTCGGTGGGCTCCCCGGTGTTGGTCATCCCCAGCGTGGTCCCGTACAGCGCGGCCTCGATGTCGTGCACCGCCACGGCGTTGCCGGCCAGCATCGCCTGCACGTAGCCCTGCCGGATGAACCACTCGAAGTCGGCCCGGGCCCGGGAGTGCACCACGGCCGGGCCCGCCACCCAGAGCAGGTAGCCGCCGCCCCGCCGCTGTTCCTCCAGCCGGGCCGCCAGCTCCTCGTAGTTGACCGGCCGCTCGCGGCTCACGTCGGTGGACATGAACCGGAACTCGTTCGGGCTTGTCCCCCCGCCCAGGAACCCGGCGGTGTGCACCACGATCCCCTCGCGGCCGTCCTCGCTCAGGCCCATGGCCACCAGTTCGCCGGCGCGGACCCGCCGCGGCTCCACCGTCTCCAGCCCCCCGTCGCGCTCCACGATCACCCCGTCCATCCGCGGGCGGGACGGGGCCAGCCAGGCGCCCCCCCGGTGCACGTAGGTCGGCAGGTTGGAGGTGGAGAAGAACCCCTCGGGCAGGACCCCGTCGGCGGGGGCGGGCCGGAACACCGCCTCCGGCGCCCCGCGGAAGGGGGGCGCGGCGAAGTCGGGGAGCGTGGCGGGCCGGGTGGTCATACGAGACCCGAAAGCTACAGCGTGGGCCCGGGGTTTCCAACGCGCGTCGGGTTGCGGGTGCGGGCGGCGCAGGGCGAGACTGGAGCCCATGCTCCTCCACGCCGCGCCGGTCCTCCTGCTCGCCGCCCTGCAGGCGCCCGCCCGGGATTCCGTCCCCGCGGACACCCTCCCGCGGGCGCGGCTCCCCGCGCTGGAGGTGACGGTGGCCCGGAGCCCCGCCCCGCTGGACCGGCTCCCCTTCGCGGCCGACGTCGTCCCGGGCGACCGGATCCGGCTGGCCCAGCCCACCCTGGGACTGGACGAGTCGCTCACCGCGGTCCCCGGCGTGCACGTGGCCAACCGGTGGAACTGGTCCCTCGACCAGCGGCTCTCGATCCGCGGGTTCGGCAGCCGGGCCGGGTTCGGCGTGCGCGGGGTCCGGATCCTGCTCGACGGGGTGCCGCAGACCCTGCCCGACGGCCAGAGCCAGCTCACCAACGTGGACTTCGCCACGCTGGAGCGGGCGGAGGTGCTCCGGAGCGCCGCGTCGGCCCTGTACGGCAACGCCTCGGGCGGGGCCGTGCTGCTCACCAGCCAGGCGGCGCCGGACGCGCCCTGGTCGGCCGGGGCGCGGATCGAGGCCGGCGCCTTCGCCGGCCGCAAGTGGCTGGCGCGCGGCGGCGCACGCGGCGACCGGGTGGCGGGCACCGTCGTGCTCTCCCGCTTCACCACCGACGGGTTCCGTGCCCACAGCCGCGCCGACCTGCGGCAGGGGACCGCCGCGCTCACCTGGCAGACCGCACCGGCCACCACGCTGCGGTTCCGGCTCGCCGCGGGCGACACCCCGGTCTCCCTGAACCCTGGCGCCCTCACGGCGACCGA
Source organism: Gemmatimonadales bacterium (assembly GCA_041612035.1). Lineage (GTDB taxonomy): Bacteria > Gemmatimonadota > Gemmatimonadetes > Gemmatimonadales > GWC2-71-9 > SZUA-320. Next base: position 2,845 of record JBFILX010000006.1, read on the forward strand.
GGCGGCCGCCACCCCGTGGGCCGCCTCCCCCAACAACGTCCTCCGGGGGGCCGACAAGCGGGTCACCCAGCAGCAGGCATCGGTGGCGCTCTCCCACGTCGGCCGTACGGGCTGGACCCTCAGCGCGGCGCTCTTCGGCCTGCGCCGGGACCTGGAGAACCCGCTCGCCACGCCGCCGCCCGGGCCGTTCGTGGCGGCGGCGGGCACCTGGAACGCCATCGACCGGCTGGCGGGCGGCGGCCGGGTCGAGCTGGGGCTGCCGCTCGCCGACCGGGCCCGGGTCACCCTGGGGATGGACGCCCAGGCGATGCGGGACGACCGGGAGAACCGCCGCGCCCTGGCCGGGGTCCCCACCGACAGCGTGCTGGCGCGACAGCGGGAGCGGATCACGGAGCTGGGACCCTTCGCCCAGCTGCGGTGGGACCCGGCCCCGGCGGTGTCGGTCCTGGCCGGGCTCCGGTACGACCGGGTCCGGTTCCGGGTGGCCGACCGGCACCTCACCGACGGCGAGGACGCCAGCGGCACCCGCACCATGGCGGAGGCCAGCGGAAGCCTGGGGGGGACCGTGACGCTGGGAGCCGGGGCCAGCCTATACGCCTCGGCGGCCACCGCGTTCGAAACGCCCACCAGCACCGAACTGGTCGCGACCCCGGCCGGCGGGGTCGGCCTCAATCCGTCGCTCGGGCCCCAGCGGGCCACCAGCGTGGAACTGGGCGCCCGGTACGCGGGCCCGATCCGCGCGTCGATCGCCGCGTTCCGCATCCGGGTGCGGGACGCCATCGTGCCGGCCCGCGAACTGGACGGGCGCTCCGTGTTCACCAACGCGGCCCGCGTCGCCAGCGACGGGCTGGAACTGGGCCTCGGGACCGACCGGACCAGGCGGGTCTCCGCCTCGCTGGCCTACACCTTCGCCCGCTACCGGTACACCGCGTACCGCCCCCGGGAGGGCACCCGGGTGGACACGCTCGACGGACGACGGCTCCCCGGCGTGCCGCGCCACTTCGCCCGGGTGACGGTCGAAGCCCGTCCCCTCGCGGGGCTGTACCTGGCCCTCGACCAGCTGGCGAGCTCCTCACTCTTCGGAGACGACCGGAACACTCTCGAGGCCGACGGCTGGACCGTCACCAACCTGCGCGCCTCCTGGGCCCCGGCGGCGGGCCCGGTGCGCGTCGCCCCCTTCGTGGCCGTGCAGAACCTCTTCGGCCGCCGTCACGTCGGGTCGGTCACGGTGAACGGGGCGCAGGGCCGGGTGTTCGAGCCCGCGCCGGGCCGGTGGGCGATGGTCGGAGTCGAACTGGACTGGCCGGGGGCGCCGCGGGGAGCCACGCCCTAGAGGAGCGACCCCGGGTCCCGGTCGAGCACGATCCGCACGCCGCGCTCGCCCCCCAGCCGCGGCGCCGTGGCCCGCACCACGGGGCCCAGCGCTTCGGCCGGGCCCTTCAGCAGCACGTGCCAGCGCCACCGGGTCTTGATCCGGGCGATCGGGCACGGGGCCGGGCCGAGCACCCGGACCTCGAGGCCGTGCCGGGCGGCCAGCCCCGCGCACCAGTCGGCCAGCGCCGCGGCGCGGCGCGCCACCTCCGGCTCCTCCGGCCCCGAGACCACCAGGTTCACCAGCGACAGGTGCGGCGGATAGGGCGGTTCGGCCCGGAGCCGGCGCTCCTCGTCCAGGAAGCCGGCCACGTCGTGCCGGGCGGCCCAGACGAGCGCGTGGTGGCCCGGCTGCCGGGTCTGGACCACCACCCGGCCGCCGCGGTCTCCGCGACCGGCCCGTCCCGCGACCTGGGTGAGCAGCTGGAAGGTCCGCTCCGCGGCGCGGAAGTCGGGGAGGTGGAGCGCCAGGTCGGCGTCCACCACCCCGACCAGGGTCACCTCGGGGAGGTCGATCCCCTTGGCGATCATCTGGGTGCCGATGAGGATGTCCACCTCGCGCCGGGCCACCGCGCCCAGGATGCGGTGATGGCTCCAGCGGGCCGAGGTGGTGTCGAGGTCCATCCGCGCGAGCCGGGCCGCCGGGAACCGCTCCGCCACCATCCGCTCCACCTGCTGGGTCCCCACCCCCCGGGCCCGGTGCACCTCGTGGCCGCACGCCGCGCAGTCGTGGGCCAGCGGGGCCCGGTGCCCGCAGTAGTGACAGCGCAGCCCCGCCGGCGTGCGGTGGACCGTCAGCGAGATGCTGCAGTCGGGGCACTCCGACACCGCCCCGCAGCTGCCGCACTGGAGGAACGAGGCGTAGCCGCGGCGGTTGAGGAGCAGCAGGGTCTGCTCGCCGCGGGCCAGGGCGTCCAGCACCGCCTCCTCCATGGCCTCCGACCAGGGCACGCCCGCGGTCCCCTTCACCATCGGGGCGGAGCGCAGGTCCACCAGCTGGACCGGCGGGAGGGGCCGGGCCGCGATCCGCTCGGGGAGGTCCACCCGCGCCAGGCGGGGCCCCACCCGGGCCATCGTCTCCAGCGACGGGGTGGCGCTCCCCAGGAGGAACCGGGCGCCCTCCAGCCGGGCGCGCACCGCGGCCACCTCCCGGGTGTGGTAGCGCGGGGTCTCCCCGTTCTTGTAGCTCCCCTCGTGCTCCTCGTCCACCACGATGAGCCCGAGGTCCTGGACCGGCGCGAACACGGCGGAGCGCGCCCCGACCACCACCCGCCGCTCGCCCTGTCGCAGGGCCCGCCAGGCGTCGGCGCGCTCGCCGTCGGAGAGCCCGCTGTGCAGCACGGCGACCGTGTCGCCGAACGCGCCGCGCACCCGCGCCACGGTCTGGGGCGTGAGGCCGATCTCGGGCACCAGCAGGATCGCCCCCCGGCCGGCGTCGAGCACCTCGCGGATGCATTCCAGGTAGACCAGGGTCTTGCCGCTGCCCGTCACCCCGAAGAGCAGCGCCCCCGCCCCCGGCTCGACCCCGCGGAGGGTCTCCGCGGCGGCGCGCTGGGCAGGGGTGGGCACCGCCGGGGGCGGAGTGACCGGGAGCTCGGCGAACGGGTCGCGGAGCCGCTCCACCTCCTCGACCCGGGCGTGCCCGGCGGCGACGAAGGTCCGCAGCAGGGCGTCGTTGAACCCCAGGCGCCCCGTGAGGTGTCCCCAGGGCACGCTGCCGCCGGCGAGCTCCAGCACGTCATGGAGCGCGCGCTGGCGTTTCCTCCGCGCGAAGACCCGGTCGAGTTCGAGCAGGGAGAGCGGGTCGCCGCTCAGGTGGACGATGCGCTCCGTGGCGGGGGCGGGGCCGGTGCCGGGCGGCTGCGGCTCCAGCCGCACCGCGCCGATGCGGACCAGGCGGTCGGCCACGTCCCAGACCGGCCGTCCCAGCGCCCGCGCCGCGGCGCTCACCGTCCCCTCCCCGCCCCGGCCCTCGAGCCACGCGATCAGGTCGCCCGCCACGCCGCCGACCGGCGCCGGCTCCACCAGCCGGATGGTCACGACCGACTTGCCCCACAGGGCGCCCGGCAGCATCGCGCGCAGGGTGAGCCCGATCGGGGCCCCGTAGTAGCGCGCCATCCATTCGGCGAGTTCCAGAAGGGGCCCGGGCAGGGCCGGCTGCGGATCGGGCACCGCCACGATCGCCCGGGCTTCGACCGGCGGCGCCTCGGCGTCCACCGCGGTCACGATGCCCAGCATGTCGCGCCGCCGGAGCGGCACGACGACCCGGGCCCCCGGGGTCACCCGGTCGGCCAGGGTCGCCGGAACGGCGTAGGTGTAGGGCTCGAAGACGGGGAGCGGAAGGGCCACCCGCGCGAAGGTCTCCGCCGTGGGCATGGCGGAATCTAGCGGCCGGGCGCGGGCCCGGTCCGCGGATCAGCCGGGACGGACCGAGAGGCCGAGGCCGGGGCCGGTGGGAAGCTGCACCCTGCCGCGCGCCACCGTGGCGCCGACATACGGATCGTGGGCCAGCAGCGCGGCGCCGTCCAGGTCCACGATGTCCACCAGCGGGGTGAACTGCGCCGCCGCCGTGATCCCGATCGAACTCTCCACCATGCAGCCCACCATGACCATCAGGTGGTGGGCCCGCGCGACGTGGATCAGGCGGAGCGCTTCGCGCAGGCTTCCGCACTTGGCCAGCTTGATGTTGATCCCGTCCGCCCGGCCGGCCAGGCGCGGCACGTCGGCCGCCACGTGGCAGCTCTCGTCCACGATCACCGGGATCCGCGACCGGCGGGTCACCTCCGCGAGTCCGTCGAGGTCACCCGCCACCAGCGGCTGTTCCAGCACCGTCACGCCGTAGTCCTCCAGCACCGGGAGCATCCGGATCGCCTGCTTGACGGTCCAGCCGCAGTTGGCGTCCACCCGCAGCTCCTTGTCGGTCTCGTCCCGGATCGCCTCCAGGATCTCCAAGTCGTTGGCCGACCCCAGCTTCACCTTGAGCACCGGGTAGTCCGCCGCCTCCCGGACCTTCACCCGCAGCCGGTCGGGCGTGTCCATCCCGATGGTGAAGGTGGAGACCGGAATGGCGGCCGGGTCGAGTCCCCACATCCGGTGCACCGGGGTCCCGAGCCGCTTGCCGGCCAGGTCGTGGAGCGCGCTGGAGACCGCGGCCCGGGCCGAGGCGTTCCCCGCCAGCAGGGCGGCCATGCGGGTCTCGGTCGCCTCCAGGTCGAGCGGGTCGGCCGGGAGCACGGTGGCGTAGTGGGCGAGCGCCGCGAGCACCGACTCGGGGGTCTCGCCGTAGAAGAGCTGCGGGGTGGCCTCGCCCCAGCCCTCCAGGCCGTCGGCGTCGCGGACCTTCACCAGCACGGTCCGGATCTCCTGCTTGGTCCCGTGGGCGATCCGGAACGGGTGCTTCGTGCGGAGCGAAAGGACTTCGGCTTCGAGGCGGAGTCGGTCGGTCACGGGAGTCTCGGGGCGCGCGCGGTGAACGGGCGGTTCAGGCGGGGGCGGGCCCGAAGGCGCCCAGATGGGCCGCCACGGCCTCCGCCACCCGGAGGGGAGCATAGCCACCTTCCAGCAGGCTCGCGACCGGCACCCCCGGAAGGCGGTCGAGGAGCCGGCGGGTCAGGTCGGCATAGTGCCGGGGTTCCAGGGTGAAGCCGGCCAGCGGGTCGCCCGCCAGGGCATCGAACCCCGACGACAGCACCACGACCCCGGGCCACCAGCCGTCGGTCGCCGCGACGACCGCGCCCCACAGGCCCTCGACGTACTCGTCGGGCGGGCGGCCCGGCGGCATCGGCACGTTGAACAGGTTGCCCACCCCGCGCTCGTCGGCCCGGCCGGTGCCCGGATAGGCCGGCCACTGGTGCAGCGAGACGTAGCGGAGGTCGGGGTCGTGTTCGACCAGCGCCTGGGTGCCGTTGCCGTGGTGCACGTCCCAGTCGATGATCAGCACCCGGCGGTGGCCCGCCCGCTGGGCCGCCCGCGCGGCGACGACCGCGTTGGCCAGCAGGCAGAACCCCATCGCCCGGTCGGCCAGGGCGTGGTGCCCCGGGGGCCGGACCGCCGCGAACGCGGGCGTGCCCGCCAGGGCGCTCTCCAGCGCGGCGAGCGCCGCACCGGCGCCGCCCGCGGCCGCCTCCCAGCTGGCCGCGTTCATGATCGTGTCCTCGTCCAGCCGCCCGCCGCCCGCCGCCGCCACCGCCGCCAGCCGGTCCAGGTAGCCGGCCGGGTGCACCGCGAGGAGCGCTTCGCGGGGGGCGGGGGCGGCCTCGGTCACCGACCAGCCTCCCGCGCGCACCCGGGCAAGCACCGCTTCCAGGCGGGCGGGGGATTCGGGGTGACCGGGGCCGGCGTCGTGCCGGAGACAGGCGGCGTGGGTGAAGACCCTCATTCCGCGGCGCGGGACCGCCGGAGCGTCTCCGCCAGGGCCTCGATCTCGTGCCTGGCCGCGGTCCGCGCGGCGGTGATCTCGTCCCAGCGCCTCCGCTGGCGGCGCCAGAGCGCCCAGACCGCGGCCGCGCCGGCCAGTCCCGCCCCGCCGAGGCCGAGCAGGATCGGCCGGTCGGCGAGCAGGCCGGCGCCGATCAGCAGCACCCCGTCGAGCAGCAGGACGACGATGGCGACCACGGCGATCCAGCGACCGGCGGTGGCCATCGGGCGGTCAGCGGACGGGGCGGCGGGTACGGGAGAGGACGATGAGGGGCGCGTTGGAGACCATCCCGGCATCGGCCAGGGTGGTGCCGTTCTCCCAGACCTCCGCGCCGCGGTACTTGAGCAGGTACCGCTCGGGCGGGCGGGCCACGCCGGCCCGCGCCAGGGCCGTGCGCTTGAGGTCGGACACCAGCCAGGACGAGGGCACTTCCAGCTCGACCTCGTCCCAGGTGTCGAGCACCATCACCCGGAGCGTCAGCAGGTCGCCGCTCACGCACCGGCTCCGGCAGCCGGGAGGATGGAGAGGAACCGCATCACCGGCTGGTCGAACAGCAGGGTCGAGGCGCGCACCCGGGTGCGGCCGTCGGCGGGCCAGGCCGCGAGGGCGATCTCCTCCCCGCCCTGCCCGCGCAGGACGAGGTACCCCGACCCTTCCTTCTCGGGATAGGCCGCCTGGTGGGGCACCCGCTCGGCGAAGAAGGCCTTGGCCCGCCGAAAGACCTCGGCGGGGGGCAGCGCGGTGGTGGCCTCGTGCACCATCGTCAGCGGCCCGCGTGCAGGCGGGCCAGCAGGTCGAGCGCGCGGGCCCCGTGCACCAGCGCCGCGACCGGCTCGCCCTTCTCCGCCGCGGCCCGGGCCGCGCCGAGGTGCTGCGCCACCACGGCGGCGGCCTTCCTGGCGCCCTCGACGTCATGCCCCGCCGCCTCGGCGGCCTGGATCTTCTGGAGCAGCGCCCGGAAGGCCTGGGACCCGTGCTGCAGCACGTGGCCCACCACCGGCGGGCCGAACACCCGCACCGTGACCATGGCCGCCAGGTGGTCGAGCCGCATCATCCCGCGACGGGCCGCCTCCTCGTCGCCCCGCTCCAGGGCCGCCTTGATCTCGCCCTGCACCTGCTTCACCTCGGTCAGGATCTTCTCGGCCGCCTCCTTCCCGTGCGCCCGCGCGACGTGGTGCACAGCGTGGCCCAGCAGGCGGTGCAGCACCGGGACGTACCGCTCGGTCCCCGCGGTGCCGGCCTCGACGGCCAGGTCGGGCATGATCGTGGTCAGGGGCGCGTCGTCGGTGACCTCGGGCGAGGTGGCCGGGGTGCCGCAGGCGGCGAGCAGGAGCGCGGCGGCCGCGAGGGTGGAGGCGAAACGGGTCGTGGACATGGAGGCCTCGTGGACGGACGGGGTCAGCGCCGCAACACCGCGATCCCGGCGGGCTGCGCGGGCACGGCGACCGACCCGGACAGGGTCAGGGCGTCGAGGTCGATGATGTCCACCGACCCCGGATCGGCCCCGACGGATTCGCAGGAAATATACCCGTACCGGCCATCGGGCGAGTATGCGATTCCGTGAACCACCGGCTTGGTCGTCGGGATTCTGGCCCGCTCGACCAGGGTGGCGGCGTCGACCACGCTGACGCTCCGTCCGGCCTTGTTGGTGACGAGCACCCAGCGCCCGTCGGGCGAGGGCTCGGCCTGGTAGGCGCCGGACCCGACCGGCACCGTGGCCAGGGGAGCGAGGGTCGCCCGGTCGAACACCCGGAGGGTGCCGGCCGCCTGACAGGCCACGTACAGGCGGGTGTCGTCGGGCGACACCGAGACCCAGGTCGGCATGCAGTCGTGGTCCGCTCCCACGGGGAGCCGCCGGGCCGGCTCGAGCCGCTCGGCGTCCAGCTCCAGCACCAGGTCGTCATGCATGCACGCGAGGTACACCCGGCGGCCGTCGCCGCTGGCACGCATGCCATGGGGCATGTCGCACGCGGGCAGCTGGCGCACGGTGGTCATCGTGGGCGTATGGATGATGGAGACCGGGTTCACGGCCGGCCGGGGGCCGTGGAAGTCCGAGTTGGCCACGAACAGCCAGGTGCCGTCGCCCGCCGGCGCCAGGCTGGACGGGAAGCGCCACGCCTCCGCCCGGCCCAGGACCGAGTCGCTGGCCGCATCCAGACGCCAGACCGAGCCGAACGGCGTGCCGTGCGCCAGGGTGACGTAATAGCTCCGCTGATCGGGAGCGATGGCCAGGCCGTGGGGACCGTCGAGGTCGGCCGGCCGGAGGCCGAGGGGGACGATCCGGTCGACCGCGAGGGTGCCGCCCTCGGGCCGGAGCCAGGTCAGCCGGTCGCCCGATTCGCTCACCACGCCGACCAGGTAACGTCCCTGGCCCGCGGCCGGCGCGGGCGGCAGGAGCAGGAGCGCGAGGACGGTGCGGACGGCCCGGGTCACGCCGGCTGGGCGGGAACGGCCTCGACCTCGTGGCGGGAGGGCTCCAGGCGGCCGAAGAGGTCGCGCAGGCGGGGCCGGCGGCGCAGCACCACCACCAGCTCGCCGGGCGGGGGCTCGTGCACCCCGTACACCGACAGGAAAGCGGGCAGCGCCAGGTCGCGGGGGCAGCGCACCTGGTACGCACGGCCGTGCCAGGTCAGGGCGATCCGGTCCGGCACCTCGCGGACCTCGTGGTCCACGAAGTAGTCGTGATCGATGCGGTACACCCGCTCGGCCACGGGCTCGCCGTCGAGATAGAACAGGGGGTCGAAGACCTCGCCGTCGTGCCGGGCGAAGTTCGCCTCGGCGGCCAGGTCGAGCGCTTCCAGCTCCGGGACCCGGGCCCGCCACTCGAGGTGGTGCCGGAGCTCGTGGGTCAGGGTCTCCCAGGCTTCTTCCCGCCAGTCGAAGTCGGGGTCGATGCCGGCCAGGGCCTGGAAAGACCCGTGGTAGAGCACCACCCGGCTCTGGATCTGGTCGAGGGCGATGTCCACCGCGGGGACCGGGATGCACTCCCCCAGGGTGTAGATGTCGGCCCGCTCCGGGTGGGGGATGGTATGGCGGGAGACCTCCACCCCCACCACGCCGTCCAGGTAGTCGGGGGGAACCTCCTCCGCCATGCGGCGCACCATGGCCTCGAAGTCCGCGAACCGCATCCTAGGCGACCCGCTCCCGCAGGAAGGCCAGGGTCGCGTCGATCCCGATCCGCTCCTGCTGCATCGAGTCCCGGTGGCGCACCGTCACGGTCCGGTCCTCCAGGGTCTGGCCGTCCACGGTGAGGCAGAACGGGGTCCCCGCCTCGTCCATCCGGCGGTACCGGCGGCCGATCGCCCCCGCGTCGTCGTAGAAGGTGGGCAGCCGGCGGCGCAGGTCGTTGTAGAGCTCGGTCGCCAGCTCGGGCATCCCGTCCTTCTTCACCAGGGGCAGCACCGCGGCCTTGATGGGCGCGATGGCGGGGTGGAACCCGAGCACCACCCGGGTCTCCCCCTCGACCTCCTCCTCCCGGTAGGCGTCCACCATGAGGGTGAGGGTCACCCGGTCGGCCCCGGCGGAGGTCTCGACGATGAACGGCAGGAACCGCTCGTTGGTGGCCTGCTCGAAGTACTCCAGCTTCTTGCCGGAATACTCCTGGTGCCGTCCCAGGTCGAAGTCGCCCCGGTTGTGGATCCCCTCGATCTCCTGCCAGCCGAAGGGGAACTCGTACTGGATGTCGAACGCGGCCCGGGCGTAGTGCGCCAGCTCGGCCTCGCCGTGCTGGTGCCAGCGCAGCCGCCCGGCGGTGAGGCCCAGCTCGTGGTACCAGCCTAGGCGGAGACCGCGCCAGCGCTCGAACCAGTCCTCGTCGGTCCCCGGCTTCACGAAGAACTGCATCTCCATCTGCTCGAACTCGCGGGTCCGGAAGATGAAGTTGCCGGGCGTGATCTCGTTGCGGAACGCCTTCCCGATCTGGGCGATGCCGAAGGGGATCTTCTGCCGCGAGCTCTGCAGCACGTTCAGGTAGTTGACGTAGATCCCCTGGGCGGTCTCGGGCCGCAGGTAGACCACGGCCGCCGACTCCTCGACCGGGCCCAGGAAGGTCTTGAACATCAGGTTGAACTGGCGGGGCGCCGTCAGGTCGCAGGTGGTGTGCTCGCCCGGGTGACGGGACGGCTTCTGGGGACAGGCGAACTGGTCGAGCTGGTCGGCCCGGAACCGGGCCTTGCAGGTGCGGCAGTCCACCAGGGGGTCGGTGAAGCCCGCCACGTGGCCCGACGCCTCCCAGACCCTGGGGTGCATGAGGATGGCGGCGTCCAGCCCCTCGATGTCGTCCCGGGCATGGACCATCGCCTGCCACCAGCGGTCCTTCACGTTGTTCTTGAGCTCCACCCCGAGCGGCCCGTAGTCCCAGACCGAGCCCAGCCCGCCGTACACCTCCGACGACTGGAAGATGAAGCCCCGCCGCTTGCACAGCGACACCAGCTTGTCCATCAGATCGGGTTGCGCCACGCGATTCTCCGTCCTCACCGGCCCCCGCCGCGGCGGGGCCGCCGTCACACCGTGATGATCTGTTCCCGCCGGGTGCCCACGCTCACGTACCGGATCGGCACCCCGGCCAGCTCGGTGAGCCGGTCCAGGTACCGCCGGGCCGCCGCGGGCAGGTCGGCCAGCCGGCGGGCCGCCCCGGTGGGCTGCTGCCAGCCGGGCAGGGTCTCGTACACCGGCCGCACCCGCTCCAGCTCGTCCACCTCCGCGGGCAGTTCCTCGCAGGGGGCCCCGTCCAGCTCGTAGCGGACCCCCACCGCGATCTCGGGGAAGGTATCGAGCACGTCGAGTTTCGTCACCGCCAGGTGGGAGAGGCCGTTCACCCGGGCGGAGTAGCGCACCACGGTGGCGTCGAACCAGCCGCACCGGCGCGCCCGCCCCGTCACCGCGCCGAATTCGCCGCCCAGTTCGCGCAGGCGCGCCTGGGCCTCCGGCTCGGCCTCGGTGGGGAGGGGGCCGTTGCCGACCCGGGTGGTGTAGGCCTTCACCACGCCCAGCACGCCCTGGATCGCCATCGGGCCGATCCCCGCGCCCACCGCGGCCCCGCCCGCCGTGGTGTTCGAGCTGGTGACGTAGGGATAGGTGCCGTGGTCCACGTCGAGCAGCGCCCCCTGGGCACCCTCCATCAGCACCCGCTGGCCGCCCTGCAGGGCCCGGTGGACCAGCAGCCCGGTGTCGGTGGCCAGGGGGAGGAGGCGCGGGGCCAGCGCCTCGAGCATCGCCTCCAGCGCCTCCGCCCGGACCCGCTCGGTCGAGCCCAGCATGGCCAGCATGCCGTTGGCACGCTCGGCCTGGGCCGCGAGGGCGCGGCGCAGGGCGCCCGGCTCGCGCAGGTCGCCCACCCGGATGCCGCGCCGGCCGTACTTGTCCTCGTAGGTCGGCCCGATCCCCCGGCCGGTGGTGCCGATCTGCTGGCTGCGCTCGCGGGCGGCGTCGAGCAGCTTGTGGTACGGGAGCACCAGGTGGGCCCGGTCGGAGACGAACAGCCGCCCGGCGGTGTCCACCCCCTTGGCGGCCAGGCGGTCGGCCTCCTCGAAGAAGGTGACGGGGTCCAGCACCACGCCGTTCCCCACCACGCAGCGGACCCCGGGGTGCAGGATGCCCGACGGGATCTGCTGGAGGATGAACTGCTCGTCCCCCACCACCACGGTGTGGCCGGCGTTGGCCCCGCCCTGGTAGCGCACGACGAGGTCGGCGTCCTCGGCCAGCACGTCGACCAGCTTGCCCTTGCCCTCGTCTCCCCACTGGGCGCCCACCACCACGATGCAGGTGCAGTCGTCGGCAAACATCAGTCGTCCCCGGTCGATGCCACAAAAAAAGGCCCCTGCGGGGCCGGGCGGACTCCGGCGCCCGACGCGCCGGAGCCCGCGATCCGATCAGCCCCGCGGGGTCCGGCCCCCGGCGTCGATCACCTTGGCGGTTTCCCGGGTGATCCGCTTGGCCTCCACCAGCTGGGCCGCGTGGGTGGCGAAGGTCATCATCCCGTCGGCCCCGCTGTTCATGGCGGTAGTGAGGCTGGTGGCGTCGGCACTCCCGTCCCGGAGCGCGGTGCGCACCGCCGTGGTCCCCACCAGCACCTCCAGCACCGCCACCCGGCCCTCGCCCTTGGTGCCCGGCAGGAGCTGCTGCGCGACGATGCCGCGGAGCGCCCCGGCGAACCGGACCCGGCCGATGTCCCGCTCCCGCTCGGGCAGCACCGCCCCGAACTGGCCGATGGTGGTCACCACGTTGGGGGTCGGCATCGCCGCGAGCACCAGCCGGCCGGTCTCGGCCGCCTTGATGGCCATGCTGACGGTGCCGGGATCGGCCAGCTCCCCCAGCACCACCACGTCCGGATCCTGACGCAGGGCGGCCCGCAGCGCCACCTCCGTGGAGTCGGTATCCACGCCCACCTCGCGCTGGGTGATCGAGGAGTTGAGGTCGCGGTGCAGGAACTCGATCGGGTCCTCGATGATCACGATGTGCCGGTGGGCGGACTGGTTGATGTGGTGGACCATCGCCGCCAGCGTCGAGCTCTTGCCGCTGCCGCTCACCCCCGCCACGACCACCAGCCCCCGGTCCGATTCGGTCAGGGTCTGGACCACCGGGGGCAGCCCCAGCGACTCGAAGGTGGGCAGCTCGAACGGAATGACCCGCATCACGATCATGAACGACGACCGCTGGCGCAGGATGTTGATCCGGAACCGCCCCACCCCCGGCAGGCCCCAGCTGCAGTCGAAGTCCCGCAGGGTGTCGATCTCCTTGCGGACCGCCTCGTTGCCCACCAGCCGGAGGGCGATGGTGCGGGTCTGGTCGGGGGTGAGCCGCTGCTTGGTGAGCGGGACCAGCTGGCCGTCGATGCGGGCCCGGAACACGTCCCCGGCCTTGATGTGGAGGTCGGAAGCCCCGCGCTCGACCGCGGCCTTGATGATCTTCTCCATCGGTGCGCCGGCCATCAGCTCCCCTTTCGTGGGAGGAAGCCCATCCGTTCGGTCACCACGGCCATCGTGTCCCGGGCGATGGCCGACGCGCGCGCGGCGCCGTCCGCCAGGATGTCATCCACCCGGGCCGGGTCGGCCCGGAGCGCCGCCGTCTGCTCGCGGATCGGCGCCAGGGCGGCCGCCATGTTGTCCGCCAGCACCCGCTTGCAGTCCAGGCATCCCCACCCCGCCGACCGGCACTCCCGCGCCACCGTGGCCACCGTCTCGGGCGGACTGAAGTGCCCGTGCAGGCTGTAGATGTTGCAGTGCTCCGGGGTGCCCGGGTCGCTCCGCTTCACCCTGGCCGGGTCGGTCTTGGCCGGCCGCAGCTTCTGCCAGATCGCCTCGGGCGGATCCACCAGTCCGACCGTGTTGCCGAGGCTCTTGGACATCTTCTGCTCGCCGTCGAGCCCCACGATCCGCGCCGCCCTGGTCAGCAGGGGCTGCGGCTCCGGGAAGTAGGGCGCCTCCGGGGCGAACACCGCGTTCCACTTCCGGGCCACCTCGCGGGTCAGTTCGAGGTGCTGGACCTGGTCCTCCCCCACCGGTACCGCCTCGGCCCGGTAGAGCAGGATGTCGGCCGCCTGCAGCACCGGGTACGACAGCAGCCCCGCGGGGATGCTCTCCAGGCGCTGACTCTTATCTTTGAACTGCGTCATCCGCTCCAGCTCGCCGAGCGGGGTGACCGTCGTGAAGAGCCACTGCAGGGCGGCATGCTCCGCCACGTGCGACTGCACGAACAGGATCGAGCGGGCGGGGTCGACCCCCGCCGCCAGCAGCCCGATCGCCATCTCCCGGGTCCGGTCCGCCAGGGCCGGCGGATCGTAGGGAAAGGTGATCGCGTGCAGGTCCACCACACAATAGATGCACGCATACCGGTCCTGGAGGGCGACCCAGTTGCGGACCGCGCCCAGCCAGTTCCCGATATGGAGTTCGCCAGACGGCTGGATGCCGGAGAAGACCCGACGCACCCGCCCAAGCTAGTGCCCTCGCCGGGACGCCGCAAGATGAATTCCTCCATGGACTTACTGGCTCTGGCCGAGGCCGCCGCGGGGCGGGCCGCGGCCTACCTCCGGGCGGTCGAGCGGCCCCCGCCGGCGGCCTGGACCGGGAAGGGTCGCCACGACTTCGTGACCGACGCCGACCGGACCGCCGAGCGGCTGATCGCCGAGACCCTGCTGGCCGGGGCGCCGGGGTCCACCGTGATCGGGGAGGAGCTCTCGCCCGCCGCGCGCCCGGCGGGCCTGGCCTGGATCGTGGACCCGCTGGACGGCACGACCAACTTCCTGCACGGCTACCCGGCCTGCGCCGTGTCCATCGCCGCCGTGGCCGACGGCGTGCTGGAGGCGGGGGTGATCCTGCGCCTGGAGCCCGACCTGTGCTGCCGGGCGGCCCGCGGACACGGGGCCTGGATGGGGGACCGGCGGCTGGCGGTCTCCACCGTGAGCGACCCCGCCCACGCGCTGATCGGCACCGGCTTCCCCTTCAAGCGACTCGACCTGCTGCCCGTCTACCAGGCCCAGTTCGCCCGGGTGATGGAGGCCACCAGCGGGATCCGCCGCGCCGGCTCCGCGGCGCTGGACCTGGCCGACGTCGCCGCCGGGCGGTTCGACGGATTCTGGGAACTGGTCCTGGCCCCGTGGGACATGGCGGCCGGGATCCTGCTGGTGCGGGAGGCGGGCGGCCGGGTGACCGACCTGGAGGGAAACGACCTGGCCCCCGGCTTCGGACCCGTGCTGGCCGGCAACCCCGTGATCCACGACTGGCTGCTGCGGGTCCTGGCCGACGCCCCCACGGCGGGGCGGGCCTGATCCGCTAGTCGTCGCGGGTCAGGATCCGGGGGCCGTTGTCGGTGACGGCGACGGTGTGTTCGAAGTGGGCCGAGAGCGACCCGTCCGCGGTGGCCACGGTCCAGCGGTCGGGGAGGGTCCGGGTGGTGTACTCGCCGGCGGTGATCATCGGCTCGATGGCGATGGTCATCCCGGCCTGCAGCCGGGGGCCCCGCCGCGGCTGCCCGTGATTGGGGACCTGGGGCTCCTCGTGGAACCGGGCCCCGATCCCGTGCCCGACCAGCTCCCGCACCACGCCGAACCCGGCCCCCTCGGCCACCGTCTGGACCGCGTGGCCGATGTCGCCCACGTGGTTCCCCAGCCGGGCCTGGGCGATGCCCGCGGCCAGCGCCTCCAGGGTCACCTCCAGCAGCCGGCTCGCCTCCGGGCTGATGGCCCCGACCGCGATGGTGGTCGCGCTGTCGGCGTGGAGGCCATCCAGCAGAACCCCCACGTCCACGCTGAGGATGTCGCCCTCGGCCAGGACCCGCTTCCGGGACGGGATGCCGTGCACGATCTCGTCGTTGATCGAGGTGCAGAGGGTCTTGGGAAAGCCGTAGAGCCCCTTGAACGAGGGCCGGGCGCCGGGATGACTCCGGATGAAGGCCTCCGCCTCCGCGTCGAGCGCCTCGGTGCTCACGCCCGGCCGGGTCAGGGAGCGGACCAGCGCGAGGGTGCCCGCGACGATCTTCCCCGCCCGGGCCATCACCTCCAGCTCGCGGGGGGACTTGAGGGTGATCATGCCGCCTCCTCGGCCCCCGCGGCCCGGGCCACCCGTTCGGCGACCTCCTCCACGGTGCCGGTCCCGTCGAGCCGGGTCACGCCGCCGCGGGCCTGGTACCAGGCCAGCACCGGCGCGGTCTGTTCGCGGTAGGCGCGCAGGCGCCGGGCCACCGCCTCGGGCGCGTCGTCGGCCCGGCCCTCGATGCCGCGGCGCTGCGCGATCCGGGCCAGGATCTCCTCGTCGCTCACGTCCAGGAAGAGAACCCGGTCCATCCGGCGGCCCATCCCGGCCAGGATGCGCTCGACCCCCTCGGCCTGGGGCACGGTGCGCACCACGCCGTCGAAGATGACGCCGTTCGCCGCGTCGGGCCGGGCCAGTTCCTCGCGGACCACGCCCAGGATGATGTCGTCGCTCACCAGCTCGCCCGCCTCCATGACGGCGCGGGCCTGCCGGCCCAGCGCCGTCTCGCGCCGGACCGCGTCACGCAGCAGGTCGCCGGTGGCGAACTTGGGCAGCCCGAGCCGCCGAGACAGCAGGACCCCCTGGGTGCCCTTGCCGGCGCCTGGGGGTCCGAGGAGGAGGAGATCCATGGGAAACCGGCGGGGGCCGGCTACATGTAGCGCTGCCGCCCGCGCATCTTGACGCGTCCGGTCTTCATGAAGCTGTCGTACTTGCGGAGCGTCCGGTGCTGTTCCACCTGGGCGATGGTGTCGAGCAGCACGCCGACCACGATCAGGATCGAGGCCCCGCTGAAGACCGCCTGGAAGCCCACCTGGACCGAGACCAGGATCGGGAAGACCGAGATGAAGGCCAGGAAGAGGCCGCCCGGCAGGGTGACCCGCGACAGCACCGCGTCGATGTAGTCGGCGGTGGCGGCGCCGGGCCGCACCCCGGGGATGAAGGCGCCCTGCTTCTTCAGGTTCTCGGACAGGTCCACGG
The DNA here is from genome assembly GCA_041612035.1 of Gemmatimonadales bacterium. Taxonomy (GTDB): domain Bacteria; phylum Gemmatimonadota; class Gemmatimonadetes; order Gemmatimonadales; family GWC2-71-9; genus SZUA-320. The sequence goes on from JBFILX010000006.1 coordinate 19,078, forward strand.
CGTTGAAGATGATCGAGGTGTAGAAGTAGCTGAACAGCAGGATCATCAGGCCGAAGAAGACGTTGTAGCCCCACCCGCCCGGGTTGAAGAAGTTGGCGATCTCCAGCATCGTCGCGTTCTTGCTGAACTGCGCCATGGTGCCCGGGACGATGATGATGGTCTGGGCGAAGATGATGGGCATCACGCCGGCGGTGATCAGCCGGATCGGAATGAAGGTCTTCTGGCCTTCGCGCACCCGGCCCCGTCCCATGACCTTGCGGGGGATCTGGATCGGGATCCGGCGCGCGGCGATCGTCATCCCCACCACGGCGGCCATCGAGGCCAGGCCCACCGACAGCAGCACCACCGCGCCCGGCATGCTGACCACGCCGTCCTTGATGAAGTTCAGCAGCTGGAGGGTGGTGGGCCAGAAGGTCTCCAGGATGGAGATGGTGATGAGCAGGCTCATCCCGTTCCCCACCCCGCGCTCGGTGATCTGCTCGCCGAGCCACATGACGAAGATGGCGCCGGTGGTGAGGGTCACCGTCATGATGGTGCGCGACGCCAGGCCGGCCTCGGGCACCGCGCCCGGGATGCTCTCGGTGAAGAGGGTGAAGGTGTAGGCCTGGGAGAGCGAGATGAACACGGTCATGTACCGGGTCCACTGGGTCAGCTTCTTCCGGCCCTCCTCGTCCTTCTGCATCTTGCTGACCGACGGCATGATGCCGCCGGCCAGCTGGAAGATGATCGACGCCGAGATGTAGGGCATGATGCCCAGGGCGAAGACCGTGGCCCGCGAGAGCCCGCCGCCCAGGGAGTCGTACAAGCCGAAGAACCCGGCCGCGGCCGAGTTCTGGATGAAGGCGGCGAGGGCGGGCACGTTCACCCCCGGGGCGGCGATGTGGGCGCCGATCCGGTAGATGAACACGCACAGCAGGGTGAAGAGGAGCTTGTTCTTCAGTTCCTCGTCGATCCCGAGGTTCACCCGGGGCGCCGTCATCAGGCCTCGACCGACCCGCCGGCCGCCTCGATCTTGGCCCGGGCCGAGGCGGAGACCGCCAGCCCGCGCACGGTGTAGCCCCGGTCGGCCTCGCCGGTGGCGAGCAGCTTGACCGGGTGATCGGCCGCCTTGACCAGCCCGGCCGCCGCGAGGGTCTCCGGGGTCACCTCGGTGCCCGGCAGCGCCTCGAGCGCCTTCAGGTTCACCACCTGGTTCGTGACCTTGAACGGGTTGGTGAAGCCCCGCTTGGGCAGCCGCCGGTACATCGGCATCTGGCCGCCCTCGAAGCCGGGGTTGGTCGAGCCGCCGGTGCGGGCCTTGTGGCCCTTGTGGCCCTTGCCGGCCGTCTTCCCGAGCCCGCTGCCGGGACCCCGGCCGACCCGCTTGCGCGTGGTCCGCGCGCCCGGGGCGGGCCGCAGCGTGGACAGGGACAGGGGAGCCGTCTTGTCGTTGTCAGCCACCTACGCCTCCTGGACCGGCGTCACCTCGATGAGGTGACGCACCTTGTAGAGCATTCCCCGGAGGGCCGGGGTGTCCTTGACCACCACTTCCTGCTGGTGGTGCCGCAGGCCGATGGCCGCCAGCGTCCGCCGCATGGTGGCGGGGCGGCCGATGCCGGACCGGATCTGCTTGACCCGGAGCCCGCCGGGGGCGGGCTTGGGCGGCAGCGTGGCCGCGTGGAAGGCCGGGCCCTGACGCCCGACCGCGGGTCGCCGTCCCATGACTACGCCTCCTCCTGCCGGGGCCGGTACGGAATGGCCTCGACCTCGAGGCCCCGCTCCTGCGCCACCTGGCGCACGGTCACGAGATCCCGCAGGCCGGCCATCGTGGCCCGGACCATGTTGTGGGGGTTGGCCGAGCCGAGGCTCTTGGTGAGCACGTCGGAGACCCCGGCGCACTCCAGCACCGCCCGCACCGGACCGCCGGCGATGATCCCGGTGCCGGTGGCGGCGGGCTTGAGCAGCACCCGCCCGGCCCCGTGGTGGCCCACCACGTCGTGGGGGATCGTGGTGCCCACCCGGGGCACCTCGACCATCCCGCGCTTGGCGCCTTCCACGGCCTTGCGGACCGCCTCGGAGACCTCGTTGGCCTTGCCGGTGGCGATCCCCACCCGGCCCTTGCCGTCGCCCACCGCCACCAGGGCGTTGAACGAGAACCGCCGGCCGCCCTTCACCACCTTGGCCACCCGGTTGATGTCGACCACCTTCTCGATCAGGTCGCTCCCGCCCTCGCTCCGGTCCCGCCGGGGGCCCCGGTCGGGGCGCCGGCCGCGGCCCCGGCCGCGCTGCGGCGCCGGGGCGGCGGTCGCGGTGTCCGGGGTCGGGGCCTCGGCCTCGGGGCCGGGGGTCGTCTGCTCGTCGCTCATCAGAACTCCAGTCCGCCTTCGCGGGCGCCCTCGGCCACGGCGCGCACCCGCCCGTGGTACCGGTAGCCGGCCCGGTCGAAGACCACCTTGGTGATGCCGGCGCCCCTGGCCTTCTCGGCCAGGAGCTTGCCGACCGCCTTGCCGCGGGCGAGCTTGCCGCTCGCGTCCGGGGCGCACCCCTCGCTCATGTCCGACACCCCCATCAGCACCACCCCGCGGTCGTCGTCGGCCAGCTGGGCGTAGATGTGCTTCAGGGAGCGGTAGACCACCAGGCGCGGCCGCTCGGCCGTCCCGTTCACCTTCTTCCGGACCCGGAGGTGCCGGCGACGGCGCCGCTCGTCATGGCTCCGCGGGGCATGAATCGCGCGCATTACTTCGCTCCCGTCTTGCCGGCCTTGCGCCGGACGTGCTCGCCCCGGTAGCGGATGCCCTTGCCCTTGTAGGGCTCCGGCGGGCGCACCGCCCGGAGCTCCGCGGCCACCTGGCCCACCAGCTCCTTGTTGGGGCCCGAGACCCGCACCACCGTGTTGTTCTCCACCGCCAGCGTGACCCCCTGGGGGGCCGCGTAGATGACCGGGTGGGAGAAGCCGACCGTCAGGGTGAGCCCGGTCTTGGTGGCCTCGGCCTTGTAGCCGACTCCCTGGATCTCGAGCACCTTCTCGAACCCCTTCTCCACCCCTTCGACCATGTTGGCCACCAGGCTGCGGCTCAGGCCGTGCAGGGCCTTGTGCCGGGCGTCGTCGCCGGCCCGCCGCACGGTCACCACGCTCCCGTCCACCTGGGCGCTGATCCCGGCGGGCAGGGTGCGGGCCAGTTCGCCCCGGGGGCCCTTCACCGTCACCCGGTCGCCGGCGACGGTGACCGTCACCCCGCCGGGGACCGGAATGGGCAGCTTGCCGATACGCGACATGCGACCTCCTACCAGACCGTGGCGACGAGTTCGCCGCCCAGATTGGCGCGCCGCGCGTCGCGATCGGTCATCAGCCCCTTGGGGGTCGAGACGATCGCCACCCCGAGGCCGTTCTTGACCCGGGGGATGTCGCGGCACTTCACATACCGCCGGAGGCCGGGCTTGCTCACCCGCTGCAGCTCCCGGACGACCGGCAGGTCGTTGTGGTACATCAGGTACAGCCGGAGCACCGGCCGTCCCTGGTCGTCGAACTCCTTGACGTCGGCGATGTACCGGTTGTCCCGCAGCAGCCGAGCCAGCTCGGCCTTGAACCGGGACATCGGGACGTCGACGCGCTTGTGACCCGCCGCATACGCGTTGCGGATCCGGGTCAGCATATCCGCGACGGGATCGGTCATACTCATGCTCGGCCTCTCTCCTACCAGCTGGCCTTGCGCACGCCGGGGATCTCCCCACGCAGCGCGAGCTCACGGAAACAGATGCGGCACAGCCCGAACCGCCGCAGGAACGCCCGGGACCGGCCGCACCGCTGACAGCGGCGCACCACCCGGGACTTGAACTTCGGCGCGCGCTTGGCCCGCTCGATCCAGCATGTCTTCGCCATGGCGATTCCTCGTCCTCTCTGGGGGCGCCGCTCAGGCGGCCTGCGCCGGGGTCTCGCCCCGGAACGGCCAGCCGAACTCGCGGAGCAACGCCATCGCCAGGTCGTCGCGGTCCGCCGTGGTCACGATCGTGATGTCCATCCCGTGGATCTGCTCGACCTTGTCGTAGTCGATCTCCGGGAAGATCAGCTGTTCGCGGATCCCGAAGGTGTAGTTGCCCCGGCCGTCGAAGCTGCGGTCGGGCAGCCCCCGGAAGTCGCGGGTCCGGGGCACGGCCAGCGAGATGAACCGGTCCAGGAACTCGTACATCCGGGCCCCCCGCAGGGTGACCCGGGCGCCCACCGGCATCCCGACCCGGAGGTTGAAGTTCGCGATCGACTTCTTGGCCCGGGTCACCACCGGCCGCTGCCCGGTCACCGCCGCCAGCTCCTCCACCACGGCGTCGAGCAGCTTGGGGGTCTTGGACGCTTCGCCCAGGCCCACGTTCAGCACCACCTTCGTCAGCCGGGGCACCTGGTGCGGGTTGGCCAGCCCGAACTGCTTGGCCAGCCGGGCCCGGATGGTGTCCTGGTACAGGGCCTGGAGCCGGGGAACCCCCTCGACGCTCCGGGGGGTGGGGTCGGTGGCGCCCGCGGGCCCGCCGGCCGGCTTGCCCTTCGCGCCGCCCTTCGCCCCGCCCTTGGCCCCGCCCCCGGCCGGCTTCGCGGCCTTGGTCGGCTTCTCGTCTGCCATTACCGGCTCCTCGGGATCGACTGTCCCGACTTCACGGCGATCCGCTCCACCGTGCCATCCTGGTCCACCCGCCGGCGGACCCGGGTCGGCTCCCCGCTCTTGGGGTCGAGCAGCATCACCTTCGAGTGATGGATCGGGGCGGCGAACTCGATGATGCCGCCCTCGGTGTTCTCGGTCGCGCGCCGGTGGCGCTTGACCACGTTGACGCCCTCCACGGTGACCCGGCCGGTCTTGGGGTGCACCCGGAGCACCCGGGCCCGCTTCCCCTTGTCCTCGCCCGAGATCACCTGGACCATGTCGCCCTTGGTGACCGCCATCTTGTGGCGCACCACCGGCTTCTGCCGGACCCGCTTGGCCTTGCGATGAACCAGCGGCTTCATGTCAGAGCACCTCCGGCGCGAGCGATACGATCTTCATGTATCGCTTGTCGCGCAGCTCGCGGGCCACGGGCCCGAAGATCCGGGTCGCCCGGGGCTCGCCCGTGTCCGTGATGAGGACCGCGGCGTTCTCGTCGAACCGGATGTAGGACCCGTCCTTGCGCCGGGTCTCCTTGGCCGTCCGCACGATCACCGCCTTGGCCACGTCGCCCTTCTTCACCTGGCCCGTCGGGATGGCGTCCTTGATCGCCACCACCACCCGGTCACCCAGCCCCGCGTACCGGCGCTTGCTGCCGCCCAGCACCCGGATGACGAGCGCCTTTCGGGCCCCGGAGTTGTCGGCGATCTTGACGATCGTTTCCTGTTGCACCATGGCTCATATCCCCGGTTGCGTCACGGCCTACTTGGCCCGTCGGACGATCTCGCAGACCCGCCAGCAGACCGTCTTGGCCAGGGGACGGGTCTCCATGATCCGGACCGTGTCGCCTTCCCGGGCCCCCAGTTCGTTCCGGGCCTTGAACCGCACGGTGCGGGTGATGCGCTTGCCGTAGGTCCGGTGGGCGAACCGGCGGGACAGCTCCACGGTGACCGTCTTGGTCATCTTGTCGCTGGTCACCACCCCGGTCCGGACCTTCCGCCGCTGCCGCGCCGGCGTGCCGGCGCCCTGTCCTGCCTCGCTCATCATCGTCTCCCTCAGGCCCCGCTCCGCCGTTCGCGGAGAATGGTGTGAATCCGCGCGATGTCCCGGCGCAGGGTGCGGAACCGGATCGGGCTCTCGATCGACTCGGTGGCCGAACGGAACCGCAGCCGGAACCGCTCCTCGCGGAACTCCGCCAGCTTGGCCTCCAGCTCCTCGGTGGTCATCTGGTGCAGCTCCCGGGCGCGCATCTACAGCTCCTCCCGCCGGACCACGCGGGTCCGGACCGGCAGCTTGGCCGCCGCCAGGGCGAAGGCCTCCCGGGCCAGGGCCTCGGGCACGCCTTCCACCTCGAACAGGATCCGGGCCGGCTTGACCACCGCCACCCAGCCCTCCGGGTTCCCCTTGCCCTTCCCCATCCGGGTCTCGGCCGGCTTCTTGGTGATGGGCTTGTCGGGGAAGATCCGGATCCAGACCTTGCCGCCCCGCTTCATGGCCCGGGTCAGGGCCACCCGCGACGCCTCGATCTGCCGGTTGGTGATCCACCCCGGCTCCAGGCTCATCAGCCCGAACTCCCCGAACGAGACCGCGTTGCCCCGGGTGGCGATCCCCCGGGTGCGGCCCTTGAACTGCTTGCGGAACTTGATCCGCTTCGGCGCGAGCATGGCTCAGCCTCCCGTGCTGTACGTCCGGCCGGAGAGGTCGTCCACCACCTCGCCGCGGAAGATCCAGGCCTTCACCCCGATGGTCCCGTAGGTCGTCTTCGCCGTGCTGGTGGCGTAGTCGATGTCGGCCCGCAGGGTGTGGAGCGGCACCCGCCCCTCGTGGTACTTCTCGGTCCGGGCGATCTCGGAGCCGCCCAGCCGGCCGGAGCACCGCACCTTGATCCCCTGCGCCCCCATGCGCATCGAGGACTGCAGCGCCCGCTTCATGGCCCGGCGGAACGAGATCCGCTGCTCGATCTGGCGGGCGATGTTGTCGGCCACCAGCTGGGCCGACAGCTCGGGCCGCTTGATCTCCTCCACGTTGATCGCGGCCTCCTTGCCGGTCAGCTGCGACAGCTCGTCCCGCAGCTTGTCCACCTCGGCGCCCTTCTTCCCGATCACCACCCCGGGGCGGCCAGTGTGCACCGTGACCGTCACCTTGCCCGGCCGCCGGTCGATCCCGATGAGGGCGATCGCCGCGTGGCCCAGCCGGGTGAGCAGGTAGCGCCGGATCAGCTCGTCCTCCTTGAGCAGGGCCGGCATGTCCTTCCGCCCGTACCAGCGCGAGGCCCACGGCTTCACCACGCCCAGCCGGAAGCCGATCGGATGCGTCTTCTGGCCCATCAGCCGTTCTCCTTGTGCGCCACGACGATCTCGACGTGACTGGTCCGCTTCATGATCGGGGTCGCCCGGCCCTGGGCCGCCGGGGTCCACCGCTTCAGGGTGGGCCCCGCGTTCACCACCGCCTTGCTCACCTGCAGGGCGTCCACGTCGAAGGCCTCGTTCTCGCCCAGCGCCTTCTGCTCCGCGTTGGCCACCGCCGAGCGGAGGGTCTTCTCCACCTGCTTGGCGGCGCGCTTCTTGGACACCTTGAGGATCGCGTACGCCTCATTGACGTCCTTGCCCCGGATCAGGTCGACGACCAGCCGCATCTTGCGGGGCGACTGGCGGACCTGCCGCTGAATGGCTCGTCCGTGCATCGTCACGCCTCCGGCTTGGCCTTCTTGTCCGCCACCAGCTTGCCGCTGTGGCCCCGGAACAGCCGGGTCGGCGCGAACTCGCCGAGCCGGTGACCCACCATGTTCTCGGTGCAGTAGACCGGGACGAACTTGTTCCCGTTGTGCACCGCGAAGGTGTGGCCCACGAACTCGGGCAGGATCGTGCTGGCCCGGCTCCAGGTCTTGATCACCCGCTTCTCGTTCTTCGAGTTCAGGAGGCTCACCCTGAGCAGCAGGGCCTCCTGCACGAACGGTCCCTTCTTGACGCTCCGTCCCATTACTTGGTCGCCTTCCCGCGCTTGCGTCCGCGCACGATCAGCCGGTTGGAGGCCTTCTTCCGCTTCCGGGTCTTCACCCCTTCGGGCTTGCCCCAGGGGCTCACCGGAGGCCGGCCGCCGGAGCTCTTGCCCTCGCCGCCGCCCAGCGGGTGATCCACCGGGTTCATCGCCACGCCCCGCACGTGCGGCCGCCGGCCCTTCCACCGGGTCTTGCCGGCCTTGCCCGCGCTGAGCAGTTCATGCTCCGCGTTGCCCACTTCCCCCAGGGTCGCCAGGCACCCGGCGTGGATCAGCCGGGTCTCGGTGGACCGCAGCCGCACCGTCACGTAGTCGCCCTCCCGCGCCATCACCTGGGCGTAGGTCCCGGCCGAGCGGCAGAGCTGGCCGCCCTTGCCGACCTTCAGCTCGATGTTGTGGACGTTCATGCCCAGCGGCACCTCGCCCAGCGGGATCGCGTTCCCGGTCCGGGCCTCCTGCCCGGGGCCCGAGATGACGGTGTCGCCCTGGGCCAGGCCCTTGGGATGCAGGATGTAGCGCTTCTCGCCGTCGGCGTACACCAGCAGGGCGATCCGGGCGCTCCGGTTCGGATCGTACTCGATCTCCGAGACCCGGGCCGGGATGCCGTGCTTGTTCCGCCGGAAGTCGATCCGCCGGTACATCCGCTTGTGGCCGCCCCCCCGGTGCCGCATGGTGAGGTGGCCCTTGTTGTTGCGGCCCCCCGACTTGCGCAGCGGCTCCAGGAGCGCCTTCTCCGGGGTGTCGCGGGTGATCTCGTCGAACCCCGACACCGAGCGGAACCGGGTGCCGGCCGTGATCGGTCGGAACTGTCGAATGCTCATCTCAGCCCTCGAACACGGGGATCGAGTCCCCGTCCTTGAGCGTCACGATCGCCTTCTTCCACCGGGCGGTGAGTCCCCGGGTCCGGCCCCGGGTCACCTCGTGACGCCGCATCTGCATGGTCCGGATGGCCGTCGGGGTCACCCCGAACAGCCGCACCAGCGCCTCGCGGATCTGGGCCTTGTTGGCCTCGGGATGCACCACGAAGGTGTACTCCCGGCGCGCCTGGTAGGCGGCCGAGCTCTTCTCGGTGATCAGCGGGCGCACGATGACCTCGTACGGTCCGGGCATCAGCTACGCTCCTTCTTGCTCGGCGCCTTGGCCTTCTTGGCCGCGGGCTTCTTGGCCGCCTTCTTGGCGGCCGGCTTCTTCGCCGCCGGCTTCTTCGCCGCCTTGGCCCGGGTCTTGGCCTTGGCCTTGGGGGCCGCCTTGGCCCTGGGGGCCGGCTTCGCCTTGCGGGGCGCCGGGGCCGCGGGCTCCGCGGCCTCGGTCAGCTCGAGGTCGCGGCCCAGGGCCGGCTGCTCGACCACCACCACGTCGGCCCACAGCACCTGGTACGCGGTCGCCTCGGCGTAGGGGAGCACCCGGGCGGTGGGCAGGTTCCGGGCGCTCAGGTAGACGTTCGGCTGGGTCCCGTCGGTCAGGAGGAGGACCTTCCGGTCCGCCAGTCCCATCGCCTCCAGCAGTTCCGCCATCCGCCGGGTCTTGGGCGCGTCGAAGCCGAGCGGCTCCACCGCGTACAGCGAGCCCTCGCGGGCCCGCGCGTTCAGGGCCGAACGCCGCGCCAGCCGGCGCACCTTGACCGGGATGTCGGTGCGGTAGTCCCGGGGGGTCGGTCCGAACACGACGCCGCCGCCCCGCCAGTGCGGGGCCCGGATGGTGCCCTGCCGGGCCCGGCCGGTGCCCTTCTGGCGCCAGGGCTTCTGGTTGCCGCCCGACACCTGGGCCCGGGTCTTGGTGGACGCGGTGCCCTGGCGCTGGTTGCCCAGATAGGTGGTCACCGCCTGGTGCAGCACCGGCTCGTTGACCGTCCCGTCGAAGTAGTCGGCCGGGAGGGCCACGGCCGAGCCGCTCCGGGCGCCGGCCGCGCTGAAGAGAGGGGCCTCAAGCATATCGACTCCGTGCGCCCTGCTTGGCGATGGTCACGATCCCGTTCGCCGCGCCGGGGACGGCGCCCCGGACGAAGAGCAGGTTCTTGTCGGGGTCCACCTCGACCACCCGGAGTCCCAGCTCGGTGTGGCGCGCGGCCCCCATGTGGCCGGGCATCCGCTTGCCCTTGATGACCCGGGACGGGTCGGTGCCCGGCCCGATCGAGCCCGGCTTGCGGTGCCGGGTGTTGCCGTGGCTGGCGGGCCCGCCGCCCGCGCCGTACCGGTGCACCATCCCCTGGAAGCCCCGGCCCTTGCTCCGGCCCGTGACCTTGACCACGTCGCCGGCCTGGAAGATCCCGACCGTCACGGTGTCCCCCGCGGCGGGGGCCTCCTCGCCCCTGGGGAAGCTGCGCACCACGCGGGGCGCGGTCTCCAGCCCCGCGACGGCGGCGTGGCCGGCTTCGGCCTTGGGGGTCCGGGAGGCCTTCTTGGCGCCGAAGCCGAGCTGGATCTCGGCCTCCCGCACCTGCAGCACCCGGCAGGGGCCGGCCTCGATCACCGTGACCGGCACCGCGGTGCCGTCCTCGGCGAACAGCCGGGTCATCCCGAGCTTGCGTCCGATCAGTCCCGTCATCTCAGCCGACCTTGATCTCGACGTCCACCCCGGCCGGCAGATCCAGCTTGGTCAGGGCGTCCATGGTCTGGGGCCGGGAGTCGCTGATGTCGAGCAGCCGCTTGTGGGTCCGCAGCTCGAACTGCTCCCGGCTCTTCTTGTCCACGTGGGGGCTCCGCAGCACCGTCCACCGCTCCGTCCGGGACGGCAGCGGGATGGGCCCGGAGACCTGGGCGCCGGTCTTGGCGACCGTGCGCACGATGTCGGCCGCGGCCTGGTCCAGCAGGACGTGGTCGAACGCCTTCAGTCGGATGCGGATCTTGTCAGCCATGCCATTGCCTCTCGCCGGCCCTTCAGGCCAGGATCTTGGTGACGACGCCGGCGCCCACCGTGCGCCCGCCTTCCCGGATCGCGAACCGCAGCCCCTCTTCCATCGCGATCGGCGTGATCAGCTCGATCGTCATCTGCACGTTGTCCCCCGGCATCACCATCTCCA
>JBFILX010000007.1:0-26037 GCA_041612035.1 Gemmatimonadales bacterium
CGACGGGCCCAGGATTACTTGAAGCCGATCCCCGTTATCGGTTATCTTTAGGGGCTATGCTCCGGGTTGACATCCGGGCCCTGCGGCAGGGCCCCGTGGCCACGACGGGCCAGCTCCCGCCGGACGATCCGGTGTGGCAGGACCTGGCCCTGGACCTGCGCGACCCGGTCCGGGTGACCGGCACGCTGCAGGCCTCCGGACGCGAGGCGTATTACTGGCAGGGCGAGATCCGGGGCACCGTGCACGGGGAGTGCCGCCGCTGCCTGTCCGAGGTGGTCAGCGAGTTCGTGGTGCCGGTGCACGCGATCTTCAGCAGCGACCCGGCCACGGCGGACGACCCGGAGGTGTACCCGCTGCCGCAGCCGGTGACGGCGATCGACCTGACGCCGGCGGTGCGCGAGGAGGTGGGGCTGGCGGTGCCCGCCTACCCGGTCTGCCGGGACGACTGCGCGGGGCTGTGTCCCCGCTGTGGCCGTGACCTGAACCAGGGCCCCTGCGCCTGCGCGCAGGTGCCCGAAGCGATCTGAGGACATCATGGCGGTACCGAAGCGTCGAACCTCGAAGTCCCGCAAGCGGCTGCGGCGCGGCAACCACTCCGCCGCCGGAACGCCGCCCCAGGCCTGTCCGCGCTGCGGCTCGCCCAAGGTGCCGCACCGGGTGTGCGGGTCCTGCGGCTACTACGGCGGCAAGAAGCGGCTGAACGTCGAGGACGCCTGAGCGTGATCCGGGTCGCCCTGGACGCGATGGGGGGTGACCACGCCCCGGCCGCCGAGATCGACGGCGTCCATCGCGCCCTGCGTGACCTGGACGCCGAGTTCCTGGTGCAGCTGGTGGGCCAGCCGGCCGCCATCGAGCAGGAGCTGGCCCGGCACCCCGACCTCGACCGGGCCCGCGTCGAGATCGTCGAGGCCCCCGAGGTCATCGCGATGGACGAGGCCCCGCTCGAGGCGATCCGCCGGAAGCGGAAGTCCTCGCTGGTGCAGGGCATCAGCCTGCACGCCCAGGGGGCGTCCGACGCCTTCATCAGCGCCGGGAACACCGGGGCGGTCCTGGCCGGCTCCACCGTGCTCCTGGGCCTGCACCAGGGGGTGCAGCGGGCCAGCGTCGCCACCCTCTTCCCCACGGCCCACGGCCCCGCGCTGGTGCTCGACGCGGGCGCCAACGTGGACTGCTCCGCCCGCGAGCTGGAGTGCTTCGCCCGGCTGGGCACGGTCTACATGCGGGAGGTGCAGGGGATCGCGGAGCCCAAGGCGGGGCTCCTCAACGTGGGCGAGGAGGAGCGCAAGGGCGGGGCGGTGGTGCGGGAGGCCTTCGACCTGCTCAAGGCGGCCCCCCACGTCCACTTCATCGGCAACATCGAGGGCCGCGACATCCTGGCCGGGCACTCCCGGCTGGGGCACGTGGACGTGGCGGTCTGCGACGGCTTCGTGGGGAACGTCCTCCTCAAGTTCTACGAGTCGGTCGGCGCCCTCGTCCACAAGCTGATCGAGCAGGGCGATCCCGCGCTGCTGGCCCATCCCGACATCCGGCGCACGTTCGAGTTCCTCGACTACTCCCAGATCGGCGGGGCGCCGCTCCTGGGGGTGAAGGGGATCGTCATCATCTGCCACGGGTCGTCGCCGCCCAATGCGTTCAAGCACGCGATCCGGATGGCGGTGCACTCGGTGCAGGTGGGCCTGACGGAGCGCATCGGGGCCGAGTTTGCGTAGCATCCTGCTGTTCCCGGGGCAGGGAGCGCAGAAGGTGGGGATGGCGAAGGACCTCGCCGAGGCGTTCCCGGCGGCCCGCGACACCCTCGCGGCGATCGACGGGGCGCTGGGCGTGCCGCTCTCGCGGCTGATGTTCGAGGGGCCCGAGGACGAACTCCAGCAGACCCACAACACCCAGCCCGCCATTCTGGCCCACTCCGCCGCCGTGCTCGCGGTGGCGGGCGACCGGCTGGGCCCCGTGGCGGCCGCGGCGGGCCACAGCCTCGGCGAATACAGCGCCTGGCTCGCCGCGGGGTCGCTCGACGCCCCGACCGCGGCCCGGCTGGTCCGGCGGCGGGGCGAATTGATGTACCAGGCGGGGCAGGGCCGCCCCGGCGCGATGGCGGCGGTGCTGGGGCTCCCCACCGAGGCGGTCGCGTCCGCCTGCCGCGACGCGTCGGGCCCCGAGGCCGTGGCGGTGGCCGCCAACCTGAACGCCCCCGACCAGACCGTCATTTCCGGCGATCCGCCGGCGGTCGAGGCGGCCGGCGCGGCCTGTCGCACCGCCGGGGCCAAGCGGGTGCTCCCCCTCAAGGTGAGTGGCGCCTTCCACTCGCCGCTGATGGCCCCCGCGGTGGACGGCCTCCGCGAGGCCCTGGCGGCGGTGCCGTTTGCGGCGGCCCGGTTTCCGGTGGTGGCCAACGCCAGCGCCACCCCGGTCCGTGACCCGGCCGACGCGGTCCGGCTGCTGGCGGAGCAGCTCACCGCCCCGGTCCGCTGGGTGGAGTGCGTCCGCGCCGCCGCGGCGCTCGACCCGGCGGCCCGGTTCGTGGAACTGGGCCCCGGGACCGTGCTGGCGGGGCTCCTCAAGCGCATCCTGCCCGAGGCGACCTGCGTGAGCCTGGGCACGGTCAAGGACCTGGAGGCTTTCCTGGCATGACCCTCTCCATCGATCTCTCGGGACAGACGGCGCTGGTGACCGGCAGCACCCGCGGCATCGGGCTGGCCATCGCGCGGGCGCTCCACCAGGCGGGCGCGGCGGTGGCGATCCACGGGCGTGACGCCGAACGGGCCCGGGCGGTCGCCGCGGACCTGGGCGAGCGCGCCGCCGGCGTGGCGGCCGACGTGGCCGACGCGGCCCAGGTGGAGGCGGCCATCGCCCAGGCGGAAGCCGCGCTGGGGCCGATCGGCATCCTGGTGAACAACGCGGGGCTCACCCGCGACAACCTGCTGATCCGGCAGAGCGACGAGGAATGGGACGCGGTGCTCGACGCCAACCTGAAGGGGGCGTTCCACACCATGCGGGCGCTGGCCCGGGGGATGATGAAGCGCCGGGGCGGCCGGATCATCAACATCACCAGCGTGGTCGGCCTCACGGGCAACAAGGGCCAGGCCAACTACGCCGCCAGCAAGGCGGGGCTGATCGGCCTGACCAAGGCGGTTGCGAAGGAGTATGCCAGCCGCAACATTCTGGTGAACTGTGTCGCCCCGGGGTACATCGAGACCGACATGACGGCCGCCTTGCCCGCCGAGGCGGGGGCCGCGTTATTAGGGGCGATTCCGCTGGGCCGGCTCGGGCAGGCCGAGGAGGTCGCGGGGGCGGTGGTGTTCCTGGCCTCCGACCTGGCCCGCTACATCACCGGGCAGGTGCTGGTGGTGGACGGCGGCATGGTGATGTGACGGACGGGCAGTCTCACTTCCAGGCGAGGACGAAACCATGAGCAACGTTGACGAGCGCGTGAAGGACATCATCGTCGAGGAGCTGGGCGTCGAACGGGAGAAGCTGACCCCCGAGGCCAGCTTCATGGAGGACCTGGGCGCCGACAGCCTCGACACGGTGGAACTGGTCATGGCGTTCGAGAAGGAGTTCGACATCGACATTCCCGACGAGGAAGCCGAGAAGCTCCGCACCGTGGGCGACGCCTTCAAGTACCTGCACGAGAAGCTCGGCTCCTGATGCACCGGGTGGTGGTCACCGGCCTCGGGATGGTCACCCCCGTGGGCCTGTCGACCGGGGAGTCCTGGACCCGGCTCCTGGCGGGGACCTCCGGGGCGGCCCGCATCACCAAGTTCGACCCGGCCCGCCTGCAGGTGCAGTTCGCCTGCGAGGTGAAGGGGTTCGATCCGCTCAGCTGCCTGGACAAGAAGGAGGCCCGGCGGTACGACCTCTTCGTCCAGTACGCCATGGCCTGCGCCCAGGAGGCCGTCACCCAGGCGGGGATCGCCGGGGGGGCGCCCGACCCCGACCGGACCGGGGTGCTGATCGGGAGCGGGATCGGGGGGATGGCCACCTTCGAGGAGCAGTGCGGCCTCTATATCGAGAAGGGCCCCGACCGGGTCTCACCCTTCTTCGTCCCGATGTTCATCCCCGACATCGCGGCCGGGCTGGTGTCCATCCGCTACGGGTTCCGGGGCCCCAACTTCTGCACCGTGTCCGCCTGCGCCTCCTCGGCCCACGCCATCGGGACCGCGTACGACCTGATCCGGATGGGGAAGGCCGACATCATGGTCTCGGGCGGGGCGGAGGCGGCCATCACCGGGCTCACCATCGCCGGCTTCCAGAACATGAAGGCGCTGTCCACCCGCAACGACGCCCCCGAGCTGGCCAGCCGGCCCTTCGACAAGGAGCGGGACGGGTTCGTCCTGGGTGACGGCGCGGCCGTGGTGGTGCTGGAGCGGCTCGAGTCGGCCACCGCGCGCGGGGCCACCATCCTGGGCGAGATCATCGGCTACGGGATGAGCGGCGACGCCCACCACATGACGCAGCCGGCCCCGGAGGGGGAGGGCGCCCAGCGCGCCATGCGGGCCTGCCTGGAGGACGGCCGCATCGATCCGGGCGACGTGGCCTACATCAACGCCCACGGCACCTCCACCGAACAGGGCGACGTGGCGGAGACCGAGGCCGTGAAGGCGGTCTTCGGCGAGCACGCCCGGCGCCTGGTGTTCGGCTCCACCAAGTCGATGACCGGACACCTGCTCGGCGCGGCGGGTGGCGTGGAGTTCGGGGTGTGCCTGCTGGCCGCCACCCAGGGCCGGATCCCGCCCACCATCAACCAGACCACCCCCGACCCGCAGTGCGACCTCGACTGCGCCCCCAACGTCGCGGTCGAGCGCCCGGTGCCCGTCGCCCTCTCGAACTCCTTCGGGTTCGGCGGGCACAACGTCACCCTGGCGGTCCGCGCCTTCCGCCCCTGACCCGCGGGCCCCCCGACCGACTGGCCCGGGGCCCGGCTCCGTCGCTACATTTCCGGTCACGAGTAACTCGTTTCCGGGCAAGAGGATAGAAATGGGTCAGGGGGCCACGCCGATGCTTCCGCAGGATCCCCGCCTGCGGCCGATCGCCGAGAAGGTCTATGCCGGCGTACGGCTGGACCCGGCGGACGGCGCAGCCCTGTACGCGACCCACGACCTGCTGGGCCTGGGCCGGCTGGCCGCCTTCGCCAACGAGCGGGTGAACGGCAACCGGGTCTTCTTCTCCGCCAACCAGCACCTCAACCCGACCAACGTCTGCGTCCTGCGGAAGACCTGCGTCTTCTGCTCGTTCGCGCGGCTGCCGAAGGAGGAGGGGGCCTACACCCGGACCCTCGAGGAGGTGTTCGCCGAGGCGGAGCAGGCACGGCACGGCCCCACCCGCGAGTTCCACATCGTGGGCGGGCTCCACCCCAGGCTCCGGCTGAGCTACTACACCGACATGCTCCGGGGGCTCAAGGCGCGCTTCCCCGAGGTGCACATCAAGGCCCTCACCGCGGTGGAGATCGCCCACCTCGCCCGGATCGAGAAGGCGAGCGTGCGCGAGGTGCTGGTGGCCCTCCGCGAGGCGGGGCTCGACACCATGCCGGGCGGCGGCGCCGAGGTCTTCAGCACCGCCGTGCGGGCCACCATCGCGGAGCGCAAGCTCACCGGCGAGGAGTGGCTGGGGGTGCACCGGACGGCGCACGAGCTGGGCATCCGGACCAACTGCACCATGCTGTACGGCCACGTGGAGACCGCCCGCGACCGGATCGAGCACCTGGCCTGGCTGCGGGCCCTGCAGGACGAGACCGGCGGGTTCCTGACCTACATCCCGCTGGCCTACCATCCCGACCACAACGAGCTGGGCGAGGAGCTGGGCCGGATCGGCTCCGCCACCACCGCCTACGAGGACCTGAAGAACATCGCGGTGGGGCGGCTCTTCCTGGACAACGTGGCGCACGTGAAGACCCACTGGCCCATGGTGACCCCGTTCCTCTCCCAGATCGCCCTGGCCTTCGGGTGCGACGACGTGGAGGGGACCGTGGTGTACGAGCGGGTCTATCACGAGGCGGGGGCCCGGACCCAGATGCACATGCCGTACGGCGAGCTGGTCCGGCTCATCCGCGACGCCGGCCGGCGGCCGGTCGAGCGGGACAGCCTATACCGGCCGGTGCGGGACCGGTTCGACGACCTGGCCGACGACCCGCGGCCCGCGGGGGCCGGGGCGCCCCTGGTTCACGTCGCGTAGCCGACGATGCGCCTGGGCCGGATTCCCTGGATCAACTGCTACCCGGTCTACGGAGCCATCGACCGGGGCGAGGTGGCCTGCCACGCCGAGCTGATCACCGGCACCGCGGCCGAGCTCAACGACCTGCTCGCGGCGGGGGAGCTGGACGTGAGCGTGGTCTCGGCGGTGGAGTACGCGCGGAACGCCGCGGCCTACCACCTGCTGCCCGATCTGGCCATCAGCTGCGACGGGCCGGTGCACAGCGTCCTGCTCTTCGCCCGGCGGCCGGTCGAGTCGCTGGACCAGGCGACGGTGCTGGTGAGCGCCTCCAGCCGCACCTCGGTGCTACTCTGCGACCTGCTGTGCCGCCACCGCTGGGCGGTGCGCCCCCGGTTCGCCTCGGTGCGGGCGGAGGCGGTCGACCTCGACCACCTGCAGGGCTTTCCGCACGACGCGGTCCTGGTCATCGGGGATGCCGCGCTGCTGCTCGCGGCCCAGGCCCGCTACCCGGTGGTGCAGGACCTGGGCTCGGCCTGGCGGGAGTGGACCGGGCTGCCGTTCGTCTTCGCGGTCTGGGCCGCCCGGCGCGAGGCGGACCCCGGCGCCGCCCGCGCGGTCCACCAGGCGCTGCTGCGCAGCCGGGCCTGGGGCCTCGCCCACCTGGACCTGCTGGCCGGACAGGCGGCGGAGCGCACCGGGATCGACCGGGCCCGCTGCCGGGAGTACCTCCACGGACTCGACTACGCGCTGAGCTACCGGCACCTGGCGGGGCTCACCGACTTCTTCCGCCGGCTGGCCCAGGACGGCCTGGTCCCCGACGGCTCGCTCTCCTTCCTCTCCGCCGCCTGAGCGCCATGGCCCCGATCGACCGCGCCAGCCCCGAGTTCCGGGAATACCTCGAGCTGTACGAGCGCGCGCCCCTGCTGGAACTGGGGGCGCTGGCCGACGCCGCCCGGTGGCGGGACCACCCCGACCCGGTGGTCACCTACATCATCGACCGGAACATCAACTACACCAACGTCTGCGTGGCCGACTGCGGGTTCTGCGCCTTCTACCGGCGCCCCAAGCACCAGGAGGGCTACGTCCTCAGCTTCGAGGAGATCGGCCGCAAGATCGACGAGTGCAAGGCGCTGGGCGGGGTGCAGATCCTGATCCAGGGCGGCCACAACCCCTACATCCCGTTCGACTGGTATCTGGAACTGCTGCGCTACATCAAGACCCACCACCCGATCCACGTGCACGGGTTCTCGCCGTCCGAGGTGGTCTTCTTCGGGGAGCGGTTCGGGATGCCGGTGGCGGAAGTGATCCGGCGGCTGCGCGAGGCGGGCCTGGACAGCATTCCCGGCGGCGGGGGCGAGATCCTGGTGGACGCGGTGCGCCGCCGGGTCACCCGGAACAAGGCCCTCACCGACGCCTGGCTCGCGGTGCAGGAGGAGGCCCACCGGCAGGGGATGAAGACCTCGGTGACGATGATGTTCGGGATCACCGAGTCCCCCGCCGACCGGATCGAGCACCTGTTCCGGATCCGCGAGGTGCAGGCGCGCACCGGCGGGTTCACCGCCTTCATCTGCTGGCCCCTGCAGCCCGAGGGCACCCCCACCATGTCGGGGATGCCCCGGCAGGACGCGGTCACCTACCTGCGGACCCTCGCCATCGGCCGGGTCATCCTGGACAACGTCCCCAACCACCAGTCGTCCTGGGTGACGATGGGCCACAAGGTGGGGCAGGTGGCCCTCCGGTTCGGGGCCAACGACTACGGCAGCCTCATGATGGAGGAGAACGTGGTCTCGGCCGCGGGCACCACCTACCGGACCACGGTGGACGAGATCGAGCGGCTGATCCGCGACGCCGGGTTCGAGCCGAAGCGCCGGCGCCAGGACTACTCGCTGGTCGCCGAGGAGGCGCTGGTCGGATGACCCAGGGCTCGGGGATGGTCCGGGTCGGGGTGGGCTACGACTCCCACCGGTTCGGGGAAGGGCGCCAGCTCATCCTGGGCGGGCAGCACATCCCGCACACCCACGGGCTGGACGGCCACTCCGATGCCGACGTGGTGGCCCACGCGGTGACCGATGCCATCCTGGGAGCGGCCCACGCCGGGGACATCGGGCGGCTCTTCCCCGATACCGACGCGCGGTGGAAGAACGCCAACTCGCTGGGCCTCCTGCAGGAGGCGGCGGAGCGGGTGCGGGAACTCGGCTTCTACCCCCGGCAGGCCGACGTCACGGTCATCGCCCAGGGCCCCAGGCTGGCCCCGTACGTGGAGGCCATGGAGCAGGCGCTGGCCCGGACCCTCGGGGTGCCGGCGGACCGGGTGAGCGTCAAGGCCAAGACCAACGAGGGGATGGGCTGGATCGGGCGCGGCGAGGGGATCGCGGTCATCGCCGTGGCCACCGTGGAGGAGCGCTGATCGACGCCCTGCTCACGCACCTCGCCGACTGGCCCCCCGCGGCGATCTACGCCGTCGTGGCCCTGGCCGCCCTGGTCGAAAACGTCTTCCCCCCCTCGCCGTCGGACGCGATCATCGCGCTCGCGGCGTTCCTCTCGCATCGCGGCACCACCTCCGCGCAGACGGTCTACCTGGTCACCCTGGCGGGCACCGTCGGCGGGGCGCTGGTGGTGTACTTCGTGGCCCGGGGGTTCGGGCGCCGCTTCGTCCGCAGCCGCACCGGCCGTCGGCTGCTCAGCCCCAGTGCGGTCGTGTCGGTGGAGCGGGGATACCTCCGGTTCGGCCTGCTGGGGCTCTTCGTGGCCCGCCTGCTGCCCGGGTTGCGGGCCTTCACCGCCCCCTTCGCCGGGCTGATCGGGCTCAGCCTGCCGCGGATGCTGCTCCCGATCGGGCTGGCGTCGGCCCTCTGGTACGCGGTGCTGGTGCTGGTGGCGGCCCGGGTGGGCGAGAACTGGGAGGCCGTGAGCGGCATCGTCACCGGGATCAACCGGACCCTGGGCGTGGTGGGCCTGGTGGCCGTGGCGGGGGTGGCCTTCTGGCTGCTGCGCCGGCGCCGGCGCCTCGACCAGGAGCGGCTCCGCACCACGCTCGAGTCCACCCTCCCGGCCTATCCCACCATCGAGGCCCGGGCCCTCGACGACCCGGGGGCCGCCGCCATGGCGGCGCTGCTCCTGGAGGTCACCCGGAGCGACCGCGACCTCACCACGGCCGAACTCACGGCCCTGGAACGGAAGCTCCGCGCCCGGTGGCACCTCGAGCCGCTCCCGCCCGGCACCGAGCGCACGGCGGAGCAGGTGAGCCAGCGGATCGTCGAGGCCCTGGAACCCTCCGAACGGGTGGGGCTCGCCCGCCGGCTCTGGGAGATCACCTTCTCGGACGGCGGCCACCGGCGGCACGAGGAGCGGGTCATGCAGCGGGCCGCCCAGCTGCTCGGGCTCGACCAGGAGCAGCTCGCCGCCGCCCGGCGCCGGGCCACCGAGTGACGGCCGAGCTCCGCTTCCACCTCGACGGGTTCCGCGACTACCTGGCGCTGGAGGCGGGCCACAGTCCGGCCACCATCGAGAGCTACCTCCGTGATCTGCGCCGGCTCACCGAGTTCGCCGACCAGCGCGGGGTGGCCGGCCCCCAGACCGTGACCCGGCGCCTGCTCCGCGACTTCATCTACGCCCTGAAGGACATGGGCCTGGAGGGCGCCACCATCCGGCGCCAGATCTCCGCCGTGCGGACCTACTACGGCTTCCTGATGGGCGAGGGGCTCGTCACCGAGGACCCCAGCGACCGGCTGGAGACCCCCCGCCGCTGGCGCCGGCTGCCCGAGGTCCTCTCCCACCGGGAGGTCGAGGCCCTGTTCGCGTCGCCCGCGGTGGACGAACCGCTCGCCTGGCGCGACCGGTCGCTGCTCGAGCTGGCGTACGGGGCCGGGCTTCGCGTGTCCGAGCTGTGCGGCCTCGGCCTCACCGACCTCTTCCTCGGGGAAGGCCTGGTGCGGGTGCTGGGAAAAGGATCCAAGGAACGGCTGGTCCCGATCGGCCGGCAGGTGGTGGCCGCCGTCTCGGTCTACACCAACACCACCCGGCCGGAGCTCGACCGGGGGCGGGGACAGGGGCGCCTGCTGCTCAACGCCCGGGGCGGCCCGCTCTCCCGGGTCGGGGCGTGGGGCATCGTGAAACGGCACGCCCGGCGCGCCGGCCTCACCAAGCGGGTCACCCCGCACACCCTGCGGCACACCTTCGCCACCCACCTGCTCGAGGGCGGGGCCGACCTGCGCGCGGTGCAGGAGATGCTGGGCCACGCCGACCTCTCCACCACCCAGATCTACACCCACGTGGACCGGGAGTACCTGCGGACCGTCCACGCCCGGTTCCACCCGAGGGCCTGAGCGGACGATTAGTTTTCGGGCATGCCCAGGCGCCGCCTCAACGACCTCCTCCTCGAGCTGCACGACGAGCTCGAGCGTGCCGCGCCCCTCGACCCGTCCACCCGGGACGACCTCCTCGAACTCGCCGAGGAACTGCGGGAGACGGCCGCGTTCGACGGCGGCCGGCCCGCCGAATCGGGGCTGCAGGGCCGGGTCCAGGAGGCGGTCCACCGCTTCGAGGCCTCCCACCCCGCGCTGGCGCGCGTCCTCGCCAACGTGATCGACACGCTGGCGCTGTACGGGATCTGACCCCTTGCGGCACCACGTTTCACTATGTAACATATGACAGCGCCGACGGGAGGACCCATGCGCTGGTACTGGACCAAGATCGTCCTGGGCGCCGCCGCCGTGTTCGTGGTGGGCTACGCGGGCGTGCTGGCGGTGCGCCGGGCCATCGACACCGGCCGGATGGTGTTCGAGAGCGCCGATCCGATCACGCTCCCGCTGGCCTTCCTGCCGTTCGCCGTGGAAGGCACCGAGCTCGGCACCTTCCAGCGGGTGACGATTCGCCGGGAGGCCCCCGAGGTCATCACCGGCATCGACCTCCGGGTGAAGGTGCCCGACGGGGCGGTGCTCCCCGAACTGGGCGACTGTCGGCTGACGCCGGTAGGCCGCCGGCAGCTCGAAATCGACGCCGGGTTCCGCTGTCTCCCGGCCGACGCCTCCGACAGCGCCCTGGTGCCGTTCGGGGAGATCCGGTTCCGTCGCGCCGGCCAGGACGACGTGGTCGTCCCGTTCCTGCTCGACTCGGCCGTGGTGGCCGAGCTCCGCAGCCGCCAGGGGGTGGCGGCGGCCCAGCGGGTGTTCTCGGGCAGCGAGGCCGAGGCGGCCCGCCAGCACGCCGAGGAGGTGACGACCCGGGTGCGGGTCCGGGTGGATTCGGTCACCAACGCCGTCCGGATCAAGGTGGACAAGGCCCCTCCGGCGGGCCCGCCTCCGCCCCCTGAGCAATGAGGTAACCCGAGACGCGGCAGGTCGTTACGGCCGCGGCGGTGGGGAAGCGCACAGCGCGGCACGACTTTTGACCGGGGTCGGCCGCGCTGTTATTTTGGGAAATGCCAGTTCTCGCCGTGATCCCGGCGCGGCTCGGTTCGACTCGACTCCCTGAAAAGCCCCTGCAGCTTCTGGCCGGCGAGCCTCTGGTGGTTCGGGTCGCGCAGCACGTCTGGACGATGACGGGAGTGGACGCGGCGGTGGTCGCGACCGACGACGAACGGGTGGCGGCCGTCGTGCGCGCGGCGGGCCTCCCGGTGGAGCTCACCTCGCCGGCGCACCCGTCGGGGACCGACCGGGTGGCGGAGGTGGCGACCCGACCGGCATGGCAGGGGTTCGATCCGGTCGTGAACGTGCAGGGCGACGAGCCCTTCCTCCCGGCCGAGGCGGTCGCCGGCGCGCTGGCCCGGGTGGCGGAGGGGGACGACATCGGGACCGCGGCCGCGCCCCTCGATCCGGCGCTGGCGCACGACCCGGGCCGGGTGAAGGTGGTGACCGACGGGGCGGGCCGGGCCCTCTACTTCTCGCGGGCGGCGATCCCCCACGTGCGGGACGGCGCGGCGCCGGCGGGGACCTACTGGCAGCACCTGGGCGTCTACGCCTTCGGGCGGGCGGCCCTGGCGCGGTGGGCCCAGCTGGCGCCCACGGCGCTGGAGGAGGTGGAGCGGCTGGAGCAGCTTCGGCCGCTGGAGCACGGGTTCCGGATCGGGGTCGCCCGGCTGACGGCGCCGGCCCCCCCGGGCATCGACACGCCGGAGGATCTCCTCCGGGCACAGGCACGCTGGCACCAGACCCACGAGGCCCTGCGATGACCACGTCCAGTCCCAGCCCCAAGTACATCTTCGTGACCGGCGGCGTCGTCTCCTCGCTGGGGAAGGGCATCGCGGCGGGTTCGCTCGGCCGGCTGCTGGTCGAGCGGGGCCTCAGCGTCACCATCCAGAAGTTCGACCCCTACATCAACGTGGACCCCGGCACGATGTCGCCGTTCCAGCACGGCGAGGTCTACGTGACCGATGACGGGGCGGAGACCGACCTCGACCTGGGCCACTACGAGCGGTTCATCGACCGGTCGCTCTCCCAGCAGAGCAACGTCACGACCGGCCGGATCTACCAGACGGTGATCAGCAAGGAGCGACGCGGCGAGTACCTGGGCTCCACGGTGCAGGTGATCCCCCACATCACCGACGAGATCAAGGCGGCCGCCCGCCGCGCGGCCCCGGGGCATCAGGTGGTGATCGTGGAGATCGGCGGCACGGTGGGCGACATCGAGTCGCTCCCGTTCCTCGAGGCGATCCGCCAGTTCCGTCAGGAGCTGGGCCGGGACAACGCCCTCTTCGTGCACCTGACCCTGGTGCCCTACATCGCCGCCGCGGGCGAGCTCAAGACCAAGCCGACCCAGCACTCGGTCCGGGAGCTGATGGAGATCGGGATCCAGCCCGACATCCTGGTGTGCCGCAGCGAACGGCCCCTGTCGCCCGACATCAAGCGGAAGATCGCGCTGTTCTGCAACGTGGACTTCCAGTGCGTCGTGGAAAGCCCCGACGTGCGCTCCATCTACGAGATCCCGCTCCGGTTCCACGACCAGGGGCTCGACCGCGAGGTGTGCGAGCGGCTCCGGCTCGAGACCCCCGAACCCGACCTGACGGCCTGGCGGAAGATGGTGGACCGGATCCTCAACCCGTCCCGCCGGGTCCGGATCGCCGTGGTGGGCAAGTACACCGACCTGCACGACGCCTACAAGTCGGTGCACGAGGCGCTGCTGCACGGCGGGATCCCGCACGACGCGGGGGTGGACATCGAGTGGGTCGCCAGCGACCGGTTCACCGACCAGGACGCCGCCGGCCGGCTGCTCAAGGGGTTCGACGGGCTGCTGGTGCCCGGCGGCTTCGGCGAGCGGGGGATCGAGGGCATGGTCCAGGGCGTGCGCTGGGCCCGGGAGCACGGCCTGCCGTTCTTCGGGATCTGCCTCGGCATGCAGGTGGCGATCATCGAGTTCGCCCGGCACGTCTGCGGCATGACCGACACCAACAGCACCGAGTTCGAGCCCGACTGCCCGACCCCGGTCATCGCCCTGATGCCCTCGCAGCGCAACGTCTCCGACCTGGGCGGCACCATGCGCCTGGGCGCCTATCCCGCCCGGCTCCGCCAGGGGTCGCGCGCCGCCCAGGCCTACGGCACCACCGAGATCAGCGAGCGGCACCGGCACCGGTGGGAGGTGAGCAACGCGTACCGTGACCTCCTCGCCGAGCACGGCCTGCGGCTCTCCGGGCAGTCGCCCGACGGCGGGCTGGTGGAAGTGGTGGAGCTGCCCGACCACCCCTGGTTCATCGGGTGCCAGTTCCATCCCGAGCTGAAGTCACGGCCCACCCGCCCGCATCCGCTGTTCGCCGCCTTCATCGGGGCCGCGGTCCGCTGGCACGCCGACCGGAGCGGCACCGGCCCCGGCGCGGAGTCGATGGCCGCCGTGGCCCGGTGACCTCCTGGTCGTTCACCCGGCACCCCTTCCTGATCGCCGGGCCCTGCGTGGTGGAATCCGACGACGTGATGCACCGGATCGCCGATGCGCTGGCCGGGCTGGGCCACCGCCGCGGCATCGCGGTCTGCTTCAAGGCGAGCTTCGACAAGGCCAACCGGGCCACCCCCGGGGCGGCCCGGGGGCCCGGCCTCGACCGGGGCCTGCGCGCGCTGGAGGCGGTCCGCACCCGCGCCGGCCTCCCGGTCCTGACCGACGTGCACGAGGCGGGGCAGGCCGCCGCCGCGGCCCAGGCGGCCGACGCCCTGCAGATCCCGGCTTTCCTCTGCCGCCAGACCGACCTGCTCGCCGCGGCCGGGGCCACGGGCCGGCCGGTGAACATCAAGAAGGGCCAGTGGATGGCGGCCGAGGGGATGGCCGGCGCCGCCGCCAAGGTGCGCGAGGGGGGGAGCCGGGACCTGGCCGTGACCGAGCGGGGGACCTTCTTCGGCTACGGCGACCTGGTGGTCGACTTCCGCAACCTGCGGCGTC
The DNA here is from genome assembly GCA_041612035.1 of Gemmatimonadales bacterium. Taxonomy (GTDB): domain Bacteria; phylum Gemmatimonadota; class Gemmatimonadetes; order Gemmatimonadales; family GWC2-71-9; genus SZUA-320. Next base: position 14,509 of record JBFILX010000007.1, read on the forward strand.
TCCGGGAGGCGACCGGGGCGGCCGTGGTGTTCGACGCCACCCACAGCGTCCAGCAGCCGGGAGCCGGCCCGGGCGGGGCCAGCGGCGGGCGGCGGGAGTTCGTCCCCGACCTGCTCGGCGCGGCGGCGGCGGCGGGGGCGGACGGCTTCTTCGTCGAGACCCACCCCGACCCGGCCCGGGCCGCCAGCGACGCCGCCACCCAGTGGCCCCTCGACCGGCTCGACGACCTGGTGGCCCGCACCCTCGACCTCTGGCACCGGGCCCGGGCGACCGCCCATGAGTGACCCGGCGCGGCGGATCCGGCTCCTGGCCCTCGACGTGGACGGCGTGCTGACCGACAACGCCGTCTTCCTGGGACTGGTGGACGGCCGGCGGGTGGAGTTCAAGCGCTTCGACATCCAGGACGGACTGGGACTGGTGCTCCTCCGCGGTACCGCCATCGAGGTGGCCCTGGTGAGCGCGCGGCCCTCGGAGGCCACCGCCCTGCGGGGCGAGGAGCTGGGCATTACCGAGATCATCCAGGTGGAAGGGGCCCGCAAGGTCCCCGCGCTCGAGGCGCTCCTCGACCGCAAGGGCCTGGGCTGGGACGAGGTCGCCTTCGTGGGCGACGACCTGGCCGATCTGCCGGTGCTCCGCCGGGTCGGGCTTCCCCTCGCCGTGGCGAACGCCGTGGCGGAAGTGCGCCGGGCCGCCGTGCACGTGACCCGGGCCGAAGGGGGACGGGGAGCGGTCCGCGAGGTGGTGGAGTGGCTGCTCCGGGCCCGGGGCGAATACGACGACGCGGTGGCCCGCTACACCGGCTCCCGCGAGGAGCAGGCGGCCCGGTGACGGCCGAGATCGTGGTGGCGGCGGGACGTCGGGCCCTCCGGCTCGAGGGCGAAGCGGTGCTCGCCGCGGCCGACCGGCTCGCCGACGGGTTTGCCGACGCGGTGGAGCTGCTGCGGGCGGCGACCGGCCGCGTCATCGTCTCGGGGGTGGGGAAGAGCGGTCTCGTCGCCCGGAAGATCGCCTCCACCCTCACCTCCACCGGCACCCCGGCGTCGTTCCTCCACCCGGTGGACGGCCTCCACGGGGACCTGGGGATCGTGGGCCCCCGGGACGTGGCGATCCTGCTGAGCAAGAGCGGGGAGACCGAGGAACTGCTCGGCATCGTGGTGGCGCTGGAGCGGCTGGCCGTCCCGATCATCGCCATCACCGCCGTGCCCGACTCGACCCTGGGGCGACGGGCCCGGGTGGCGCTCGATGCCTCGGTGGCGGAGGAGGCGTGCCCCCTCGACCTGGCGCCGACCACCTCCACCGCCGTGGCGATGGCCCTGGGCGACGCGCTGGCCGTGGCCCTGCTGGAGCAGCGGGGCTTCGACCGTGACGACTTCGCCGCGCTCCACCCCGGCGGCCGGCTCGGCCGCAGGCTCCTGCTCCGGGTGCGGGACGTGATGCTCCCCCTCGGCGGCGTGATCCCGCCCACCGCGACCATGCGGGAGGCGGTCATGGCCCTGGCCCACCACCGCGGCCTGGCCCTCGTGGCGGAGGGGGTGGACCTGCGGGGCGTGATCACCCCGGGGGACCTGAGCCGGGTGGCCGAGCGGGACCCCGAGTTCCTGCGGCTCCGGGTGGACGGGGTGATGTCCCGCGAGCCCAAGACCACCTCCACCGACGCGCTGGCGGCCGGGGTGACCGCCCGGATGGAGCGGGCCGGCATCATGGCCATGCCGGTGCTGGACGACCAGGGCCGCCTGGCGGGGGTGGTCCACCTGCACGACCTCATGCGGGCGGGGGCGGTCTGATGCGGGCGCTGACGGGGCTGGTCCTGGTGCTCTGGGCCGCCGCGGCCTGCGGCGAGCAGGGGGTGGCCCCGCAGGCGCGGATCGCCGCCGCCGACAGCGCCGACCAGGTGCTGGAGGGGATGACCACCACGATCCTGGCCGACGGGGTGCGCCGGAGCGTGGTGTCGGCCGACACCGCCTACATCTACCAGAACCGCCAGGTGGCCGAGCTGCGGACGCTCCGGGCCAGCTTCTTCGACCTGCAGGGCAACCACACCTCCACGCTCACCGCCGACCGGGGGACCTACGGCATCGAGGGCGGCACCCTGGAGGCCTGGGGCGACGTCGAGGTGGTCAGCATGGACGGCACCAACCGGCGGCTCCGCACCGGTCACCTCATCTACGACCGGGTGCAGAACCAGATCCGGTCCGACTCCGCCTTCACCTACGAGTCGCCGGGCGGCGTGATCTCGGGCAACAGCTTCTACAGCGATCCCGATTTCCGGAACGTGGTCGCCCGACAGCCCCGGGGGAGGGAGCGGGGCTCGGGCATGCTCCTGCCCGGCCAATGAGCGCCTCCCTGCGCCCCCTCGCCCTCGCGGCCGCCGCGGCCTCGCTGGCCGGCCCGCTCGCCGCCCAGGCCCGCCCCGCGCCGGGCGGCGGGTGCCGGATGGAGGTGACCAACGTGGACCGGGAAGGGAGCCGGGTCCAGGTGCTGGACGGCGTGATCAACTACTTCGCGGGCGGCAACGTGCGGATCCGGTGCGTCAACCAGCCGGTCTTCATGTGGAGCGACAGCGTGGCCTCCTACCAGGGCCGCGTGGTCCAGTTCGTGGGGTCGGTCCGCTACCGCGACGAGACCACCGAGATGACCGCCGATTTCGGCACCTATTTCCGGGACAACGACAAGTGGGAGGCCCGCGGCAACGTGGTGCTCACCAACCGGAAGGACGGCTCCATCCTGCAGGGCCCCATGCTCGACTACTACCGAGCGATCCCCGGCCAGCGCGACACCACCGAGCTGTACGCCGACTCCCGCCCCACGATGACCCTGCGCCGCCGGGATTCCCTGGGCCGGCCGGACGAGCCCTACGTGGTGGTGGGTCAGTGGGTCCGGCAGAAGGGCGACGACCGGACCTGGGCGGTGGGCCGGGTGACCATCGACCGGTCGGACTTCCGGGGCCGGGGGGACTCGCTCTTCCTCGACACCGGGGCCGGCAGCCGCGGGGTCCTGGCGGGCCGGGCGACGCTGGAGCGCACCGCCACCGACAGCTTCCTGCTCCGGGGCAGCCGCATCGACTTCACCCTGGACGACCGGGAACTCACCTTCGTGGTGGCCCGGGACACCGCGCACCTCAGCACGCCGGACCTCACGCTGGACGGCGATGCCATCGCCCTCGACATCGCGCAGCGGAAGGTCGAGCAGACGCTGGCCTGGGGGAGCCGGATCCGCCCGGTGGCCAAGGCCACCGACTACGAGGCGCGGGGCGATTCGCTCGCCTTCGACACCCCGGGGCAGCAGCTGCGCGAGATCCGCGCGTTCCGGAACGGCTGGCTGGGCACCGGGTCACCCGCCGACTCGACGGAGGACCGCGACTGGGTCGCGGGCGACACGGTGGTGGCCCACTTCGTGGCCCGGGACTCGGCCGGCACCTCCCGGGCCGCCCTCCAGCGCCTCGAGGCCGCCGGCGACGCCCGTGCCTATTACCGCCTGCGCCAGACGGGCCAGGCCCGCGCCTCGCTCACCTACACCCGGGCCCGGCGCATCACGGTGACCATGCGGGTGCAGGACGCGCTTCCCATCGCGGTGGACTCGGTGTTCGCGCTCGGCGTGGAGGATGGCGTCCACCTGCAGCCGGTGGCCATCCGCCCCGACACCACCCGGGCCGACACCACCGGGACCGACACGACGGCGGTGCGGCGGCCTCCGGGGCCGGCCCGCCCCGAATCGAGGCGGCGATGAGCGGCCCCGGGTGGGTGGCGCGGCTGGACGGGCTCGACCCCTCGCTGCTCGCGGTGCTGGCCAGCCTGGTCCGCGCCGCCGATGACGAGGGCGCCACCAGCCTGGCCGACCTGGTCCGCGGCTACCGGGAGACCCTGGTCCAGCGGGGCGGCGGCGAGGGCGTGTGGTACGAGGCGCCCTCCTTCCGGGACTCCATGCTCGAGAAGGTGCAGGGCTACGTCCTCCCCCGCCTGGTGCAGGACGGGTGGATCGTGGACGCGGGCGACCGGGGATGGGACCGCGTGGCAGCCACCCCCGGCTGGTGGCGCGAGGTGGGCCCCGACCGCCAGGCCACCGCCGACCTGATCCTGGACCACGCCCTGGCCCGGGTGCCCACCCTGCAGCCCAGGCCGCAGGCGACCATCGTTTCCGGCGCCAGCGTGCTCCGCGCGGAGGGGCTCAACAAGGCCTTCAAGCGGCGCCGGGTGGTGCGCGACGTCTCGCTCGAGCTGGCCCAGGGCGAGGTCGTGGGTCTCCTCGGCCCGAACGGGGCGGGGAAGACCACGACCTTCTACCTGATCACCGGCCTGATCCGGCCCGACAGCGGCCGGATCTTCCTGGACGACCGGGAGATCACCCGCGAGCCCATGTTCCGCCGGGCGCGGGCCGGGATCGGCTACCTGGCCCAGGAGCCGTCGGTGTTCCGCAAGCTCACGGTGGAGCAGAACGTGCTCGCGATCCTGGAGACCCAGGGGCTCCCGCGCGCCGAGCGCGAGGAGCGGCTCGAGGCCCTGCTGGACGAGCTGTCGATGAAGCACCTGCGGCGCAACAAGGCCTACTCCCTGTCGGGGGGCGAACGCCGCCGGCTGGAGATCACCCGGGCCCTCGTCTCGCGGCCCAAGTTCATGCTGCTGGACGAGCCGTTCGCGGGGGTGGACCCGATCGCCGTCCACGACATCCAGACCATCGTCTCGGGGTTGCGGCACCGGGGCATCGGAGTGCTCATCACCGACCACAACGTCGAGCAGACCTTGGAGATCGTGGACCGCGCGTACATCATGTTCGAAGGCTCCGTCCAGGCCTCCGGGACCGTGGAGGAGCTGGTGTTCAACGATCAGGTGGCCGAACTCTACCTCGGGCCGACCCTCACGTCGCGCCTGCGGGCCCGCCTGGAGGCGATGCGGTGAAGCAAGGGCTCCAGCAGCAGACCGGACTGCGGCAGGAACTGCGCATCAATCCACGCCTGTACCAGGCGATGGACATGCTCTACATGCCCATGATGGAGCTGCAGCAGCACCTGAAACAGGAACTGCTCACCAACCCCTTCCTCGAACTGGTGGAGCCGGAGGAAGAGGAGGAGGATCGCGACACCGAGAGCCCGGACGCGGAGCAGGAGAAGGAGAAGGCCGAGAAGGAAGAGGAGATCGACTGGGAGGAGATCCTCCTCAACGGCTTCGAGGCGGGGGGCCAGAAGCAGCAGTTCGAGTCGCAGGAGTACCTCGAGCCGGTCTGCGTGGAGACCCGGGACCTGGTCGACCACCTGCGCGAGCAGCTCACCCTGCTCGAGCTGACCCCCCGCCAGCAGATGCTGGGCGAGGAGATCCTGGGGCACATCACCGACGAGGGCTACCTGGCGGGCTCGCTGGCGGACGTGCTCGCTTCGGTGAACCAGTACCTGCTGTCCCACGTCCCCGCGGGCGACGCCGAGGACGAGGCCGGTCCGGACGACGAGGGCGACGGGGAATCGGACGACCAGCCCCCGGCGGGCGCCGCCCCCGCGCCGCCCGCCCCGGAGGGCGAGGACGCCGGGGCCCCGGACACCGAGCCACCGGTCGACCTGGTGGTGCCGATCTACGAGGGCGAGGCCATGCCCGGGGTCCCCTTCTTCACCATGGCGGAGGCGGAGGAGATGCTGGCGATCGTCCACCGGCTCGAGCCCGCCGGGGTCGGGGCCCGGGACATCCGCGAGTGCATCCTGCTCCAGATGACGGAGGACCCCAAGGCCGATCCGCTCGCCCGGCAGCTGGTGGATGAGGCGTTCGACGACCTCAAGGCCCACCGCTGGAACGACCTCTCCAAGCGCTACGGGGTGGAGCCCGGCGTGGTCCAGGCCGCGGCCGACACCCTGGCCAAGTACGACCCCAAGCCCGGGCTGCAGTATTCCGACCGGTCGGACGGCTACATCATCCCCGACCTGATCGTGGCCAAGGTGGACGACCAGTACCACATCTCGCTCAACGACACCGGGGTGCCCCGGCTCCGGCTGAGCCGGTCCTACCGGGAGGTGGCGCGCGACCGCGCCAGCATGACGGTGGAGAACCGCGAGTTCATCAGCTCCCGGCTCAACAGCGCCAACTGGATGATCCAGGCCATCGAGCAGCGCCGCCAGACGATGCTCAAGGTGATGAACTTCATCGTGGACCGGCAGCGGCCCTTCTTCGAGAAGGGGGTCGAGTACCTGAAGCCCCTCACCCTCCGGGAGGTGGCCGAAGTGATCGGCATGCACGAGTCCACCGTGAGCCGGGTCACCAACGAGAAGTACGTGCAGACCCCGCGCGGGGTGCTGCCCCTCAAGTTCTTCTTCAGCAGCGCCCTGGCCACCGCGTCGGGCGAGGACGCCAGCGCCCGGTCCATCCGCGCCAAGCTGGAGAAGATGGTGGCCGAGGAGAACAGCGCGAAGCCGCTGACCGACCAGCAGATCGTCCACCTCTTCCAGGAGCAGGGGATCCAGATCGCCCGCCGGACCGTGGCCAAGTACCGCGACCAGCTCGGCATCCTCCCGGCCCGGATGCGGAAACGGGTATGACCGCCCGCTTCACCGCGCCCGCCGCCGGACCGGTGGAGGTCTCCGTCCTGGTGCCGGCCAAGGACGAGGCCGAGAACCTGCCGGAGTTCCTCCGGTGCTGCGCCGAGGCCCTGGAGCCGGCCGGCTTCACGTTCGAGGTGGTGGTGGTGGACGACGGGTCGCGCGACGCCACGCCCCAGGTGCTGCAGGAGCTGGCCGGCCGGCACCCCTGGCTCCGGACCGTGCGGCACCGGCGCCAGCGGGGCATCGCCGACGCGCGGCGCAGCGCGGGCGACGCCGCCCAGGGCGACATCTTCGTCTTCTACCCGGCCGACCTGCAGTACCTGCCCCAGGACATCCCCCGGCTGGTGCAGCCGATCCTCGAGGGCCAGGCCGACATCGTGACGGGCACCAAGCAGGGCCGCTACGAGAAGGCCTTCGTGTCGGGGGTGTACAACCGTCTCTGCCGCTGGCTGTTCGGCATCCCCGCGGAGGACCTGAACTCGGTGAAGGCGTACCGGCGGGAAGCGATGGCCAACGTCCCGCTGCGGCCCGACTGGCACCGCTACATGGTGGTGATCGCCGCGGCCGACGGGTTCCGGCTCGCCTCGGTGCCGGTGCCGCTCCACCCCCGCCGGGCCGGGGTCTCGAAGTTCAACTGGACCCGGATCCCGGTCGGGGTGTTCGACCTGCTGTCGGTCTGGTTCCAGCTGCGGTTCGGCCGCAAGCCGATGCTCTTCTTCGGGCTCGCGGGCGCAGTCCTCTTCCTGGTCGGATTCCTGGGCGGCCTGGCCGCCCTGGTGCTCCGGTTCGGGTTCGGCATCGGCTTCCGCCCGCTGCTCAACCTCATCGAGACCATGGTCATCAGCGGCATCGCCCTCTTCGGCTTCGGACTGGTGGGCGAGCTGGTGGCCGGGCTCCGGGAGGACAACCGCGAGCTCGCCCGCACCCTGGCCCGGATGAACCAGGGACGCGGGCCCTGAGTGTGCGGGTGGTCTTCGTCACCCACAACTATCCCCGCTCCCCCGGCGACCTCCCGGGCCGCTTCCTCCACGTCCTGGCCCGGGGGCTCCGCGAGTCGGGCGTGGACGTGCGGGTGGTGGCCCCCGCCGACCGGGGGCAGGGGGGACGCGAGCCGCTGGAGGGCGTGCCGGTCCGGCGGGTGCGGTACGGGACCGCGGCCCAGGAGCGCTGGGCCTACACCGGCCGCATGGCCGAGGCCGTGCGCTCACCCGCGGGCCTGGCGGCGCTGCGCCGGCTCTGGCGGGCCCTCCGGGAGGGCGCCCGGGACGAGGCGGCCGGCACCGCCACCGTGGTTCACGCGCACTGGTGGATCCCGGCCGGCCTCGCCGCCCCACCCGAACTGCCGATGGTGGTGACCGTCCACGGCACCGACGCCCGGCTGGTGGCGGGGTCCGCCGCGGCCCGGGTCGCGGCCCGCTCGGTGTTCCGCCGGGCCGCGGTGGTGACCGCCGTGTCCGCCCCGGCCGCCGCCGCGCTCACCGGGGTGGTATCGCGCGAACTGGCCGTGCAGGTCCAGCCGATGCCGGTGGACTCCCGCGGGTGGCCCTGGTCCGGCGGGGGCGGAGGGATCCTGGCCGTCGGGCGGCTCACCCCCCAGAAGCGGACCCGCCTCGCCATCGAGGCCCTGGCGGTGCTCCGGCAGGGCGGTCGTGACGTCCGGCTGACGGTGGTGGGAGACGGCCCCGAGCGCCCGCGGCTGGAGCGGCTGGCGGCGGCGCACGCCCTGGAACAGGTGGTCCGGTTCACCGGGGCCCTGCCCTTCGAGGAGGTGCTGCCCCTCCTGGGATCGGCGGACGTCGCGCTCCAGACGGGACGGCAGGAAGGACTGGGGCTGGCCGCCGCCGAGGCCCTCATGAGCGGGGTCCCGGTCGTGGCCTGCCTCGACGGGGGCGGACTGCTCGACGTGGTGCCGCCGCGCGGCCCCGGCCGGGTGGCCGACCCCGAACCGGAGGCGCTGGCGGGGGCCCTGGCGGCACTGCTCGACGATCCCGACGCCCGTCCTCGCGCGCGCGACCTCGGGGCGGAGTGGCGGCAGCGCCTCGATCCGTCGGCGGTCGCCGCCCGGTTCGCCGGCTGGTACGGGGAGGCGCTGCGTGGGTAGCCGGCGCTGGCAGGTGGCGCAGTGGCTCGCGGGGCTCGCCATCGTCGGCTTCGTGGTGCGGGCCGTGGTGCGCAACTGGGACCAGGTGGTCTCCGCCCGTCTCGCGTGGGACCTCTCGATTCCTTCTCTGCTCGGCGGCGTCGCCGTCACCCTGGCCGCCTTCGGCCTCCTGAGCGAGGCCTGGCGCCGCATGGTGGCAGGGTGGGGGTATCGGCTCCCGTGGTGGCCGGCGGTCCGCATCTGGCTCCTCTCCAGCATGGCCAAGTATGTCCCGGGGAAGGTGTGGGCCCTCGCGGGACTCACGGTGATGGCCCAGCGGCGCGGGGTGCCGGCCTGGGCGGCCACCGGGTCCGCGCTCCTGATGCAGCTCCTGTCGCTGGGCACCGGGGCGCTGGTGGTGGGGCTCTCCGGTCTCGCCCTGCTGGAAGCCCGGGGGCTGGGCACCGCGGCGCTGCTCTCGGTGGCCGCGGGGAGCGTGGCGCTTACCGCCTTCGTGCTCTGGCCCCCGATGCTCCGCCGGCTGGTGGCCCGGTTCGTCCCGGGCGCGGACCTGCAGCACGTGCCGTCCCTCGGCACCGTGGGGCTCGGGGTGGGTGCCAACCTCATCGCCTGGGTCGGGTACGGGACGGCCCTCTGGCTCTTCGCACGGGGCACGCTCCCCGAGGCCGGCCTCGGCCTGGGCGAGGCGATCGGGGCCTCCACCGCCGCCTACGTCGTGGGGGTCCTGGCCCCCTTCGCCCCGGGCGGCCTGGGCGTGCGCGAGGGGGTGCTGGTGCTGGTCCTCCAGGAGCGGACCGGCCTGGCGGCGGCGCTGGCCATCGCCGCGGTGGCCCGGCTGGGGGCGACCGTCGCGGAGGTCGGGGCCAGCGTGCCGTTCCTGCTCCGGCCCGGAGACCCCGGCCGATGACCGCCCCCGATCCCTCCCTGTCCCCCTACGAGCCGCCCAGACCGGGGCTGGTGGCGTTCGCGGTCTTCCTCGCCGCGGGGCTCACCCTCTTCTGGCCGATCCTGACCGGGCAGTTCCTGGCCGGCCCCCACTCCGACCAGTACGTGGCGGGGTACGGGTTCCGGCTCTTCGGGGCGGAGGTCTTCCGGGCCACGGGGCAGATCCCCCTCTGGAACCCCTACCTGTTCGGGGGCCTTCCCTTCGTCGCGGCGATGCACGGCGATGTCTTCTACCCTACGGCGTGGCTGCGCTGGGTGCTGCCCACCGACACCGCCATGAACCTGGGTTTCGCCGTGCACATCGTGCTGGCCGGCGTCGCCATGTACGCCTTCCTGCGCGCGCTCCGGACCAGCTGGGGCGGGGCGCTGGCGGGCGGGCTCGCGTACGAGCTGACCGGGATCGTCGCCTCGCTGGTCCACCCGGGCCATGACGGCAAGCTGTTCGTGTCCGCCCTGACGCCCCTGGTCTTCCTGGCGATCCTCCGGGGCGTGCGGGACGGGCGGACCGCGGCCTGGGGTGGCCTGGCGATCACGGTGGGGCTGTCGCTGCACGGCCACCCCCAACTCAGCTACTACCTGCTGGTGGCCGCGGCCGGGTGGGGGCTCTGGCTCCTCTTCGCCGCGCCCGACCGGCCGGCCGCCGCGCGGCGCCTGCCCCTCATGGCGGCCGGGGCGGGGGCCGTGGCGCTGGGCTTCGGTCTCTACGCCATCCAGGCGCTGCCGTTCATCGAGTACATCCCCTTCTCGCCCCGCGGCGCGGGAGGCCCCAGCGGGGGCTGGGAATACGCCACCGCCTTCTCCCTGCCGCCGGCCGAGCTGATGAGCGCGGTCCTGCCCGAGTTCAACGGGATCGTGGAGCGCTACTGGGGGAGCAACTTCTTCAAGCTGCACACCGAGTACGTGGGCGTGATCCCGGTCGTGCTCGCGATCCTCGGGGCAGGGGATCGCGACCGGCGGCCGGTGGTGCTGGCGCTGGGCGGCATCGGGCTCTTCTTCCTCCTGGTCGCGCTCGGGGGGCACACCCCGTTCTATCGGGCCTGGTACGAGGTGATGCCGCTCATGAAGAAGGTCCGGGCCCCGGGGATGGCCTTCTTCCTGGTGGCGTTCCCGGTGGCGGCGCTGGCCGGCTTCGGGGCCGACCGGCTCCTGCGTCGGGCGGTGTCGCCCCGCCGGGCGCTGGCGCTCGCCGCCGGGGCCGGGGTGCTGGGGCTCCTGGGCGCCGCGGGCGCGCTCCAGCCGGTCGCGGAGGCGCTGGCGCTCCCGCAGCGGATGGGAGCGGCCGTGGCCAACGCCGGCGGGCTCCGGGCCGGCGGCGTGCGGATGCTGGCGGTGGCCGCGGCAGGGTGCGTCGTCTTCTGGGCGATGGGAGCCGGGCGGCTTCGGGCCGGCCTCGCGGTGGCGGCCCTGGCGTTCGTGGTCTGGGCGGACCTGTGGGGAACCGACCGGAAGTTCTTCGTCTTCCAGCCGCCGGCCGAGGAGACCTACCGTGACGACGAGATCACCCTGGCGATGCGGCAGACGCCGCTGCCGTTCCGGGCGTGGGATCCCGCCGGCGTCTACCAGGGCTCCTGGCTCATGGCCCACCGGGTGCCGACCCTGCTCGGGTATCACGGCAACGAACTGGGCTACTTCGACGAACTGCTCGGCGGCAAGAACGTCTGGGAGCACCAGGGCAACCCCACCCTCTGGCAGCTGTACGCCCTGCGCTACGTGATCCTCCCGCAGGAGTACGCGATCCCGGGCTTCCGGCTGGCGGCGGGCCCGGTGCAGGCGGCTTCGGGGGCCACCGCGTACCTCTACGAGGCGGAGGTGCCCCCCTCCTGGGTGACCGTGGCGCCCGCCGCGGCCAGGATTCCCGAGTCCCAGATCATCCCGACCCTGCTCGATCCCCGGTTCCCGGCTGACCTCGTCGTGCTTTACCCCGACACCGCTTCGGTCCAGCCGGCCCCCCTCCCGGGGGAGCGTGCGC
>JBFILX010000008.1:0-24198 GCA_041612035.1 Gemmatimonadales bacterium
CAGAAACACCTCTAGCCGGACCGGGGCGCCCTCGCGGCGCCCCGCGTCGTCTCGGCTTCCCTCCGCGGCCCCGACCCGCCAAGCTCCATCGATGGGCTGGGGCACCCTCTACGTCGTGGCGACGCCGCTGGGGCACCTGGGCGACCTGACCGCACGGGCCGCCGAGGTGCTGCGGCGCGTCCCCCTGGTGGCCGCGGAGGACACCCGACGTACCCGGGGCCTGCTGAGCCATCTGGACGCCCACCCCCGGACCATCAGCTACCATGCCCACTCCGACCCCGGCCGCCGGGAGGTACTGCTCGAGCACCTCCGTTCGGGGGAGGACCTGGCCCTGGTGAGCGACGCCGGGACCCCCGGGATCAGCGACCCGGGGACCGACCTGGTCGCCGCCGTGCAGGCCGCGGGCGGAACGGTGGTGCCCGTGCCGGGCCCGTCGGCCGTGACGGCGGCGCTGTCGGCCGCAGGGCTCCCCGCCGACCGGTTTCTCTTCCTGGGGTTCCTGCCCCGGCGGGGCGCGGATCGCCGTCGGCTGCTGGCCCAGGCGGCCGGGTCGCCCTGGACGGTGGTGTGTTTCGAGGCGGCCAATCGGCTGGTGGGACTGCTCGAAGACCTGCGCGAGGCGGCCGGCGACGACCGGACCGTGGTCGTCGCGCGGGAAACGACCAAGCTGCACGAGGAGTTCCGCCGGGGATCGGTGGCCGAGCAGCTGGCGCACTGGCGCAGCCAGGAGCCGCGGGGCGAGGTCACGCTCCTCCTGGCGGGCGCGGAGCCGGCATCGGACCTGCCCGACGAGGGCGCGGCGGAGGAGCGGGCCCGGGTGCTCCGGGCGGAAGGGTGCTCGGCCCGGGACGCCGCGGCCCGCCTGGTGGAGGAGTTCGGGCTCTCGCGGAACGCGGCCTACCGCCTCGCCACCGGGCAGGCACCGTGAGCGGGGTCGAGCGCATCCGTCCCGAGGTGTCGGCGCTGCTGGCGGCGGAGATCGACGCGGCGGGCGGCCGGGAAGTGCTCTTCGTCGCGCGGCTCGACGGCGCGGGCGCTCTGGTAGCCGCGCGCGCGGTGGCCCGGGGCACGCCCGACATGGTCCTGGCCCTCCCGGGAGTGGCGCGGCGGGGCGAGATGGTGCTGCACAACCACCCCGACGGGGTGCTGGAGCCGTCCGGGGCCGACCTGCACGTGGCCGCCCGGCTGCACGACGCGGGGATCGGCTTCGGGATCGTGGACAACGGCGGCCGGTCGCTCTACGTCGTGGTGGAGGTCCAGGGGGCCGAACCCGCCACCCCGGTGGATCCCTACGACGTGGTCGCCACGCTGGGCGAGGGCGGGCCGGTCGCGACCCACCTCGGGGCCTACGAGGATCGGCCCAGCCAGCGGGACATGGCGGCCTACATCACGGACGCCTACAACGAGGGGGGGATCACCCTGCTGGAGGCGGGTACCGGGGTGGGGAAGTCGTTCGCCTACCTGGTGCCCGCGCTGGCGTGGGCCCGGGCCAACAACGAACGCACCGTGGTGAGCACCAACACCATCAACCTGCAGGAGCAGCTGGTCGGGAAGGATCTGCCGTTCCTGCGGGCCGCCCTGGAGGAGGACGACTACCGGCCCACGTACGCCCTGCTGAAGGGATGGCGGAACTACCTCTGCCTGGCCCGCCTGGAACAGGCCCTGGGACACCAGCAGTCCCTGCTGGAGGCCGACCGGAGCGACGAGCTGGAGCGGCTCGCGGCGTGGGCCGACCGCACCGGGGACGGGACCCTGGGCGACCTTGCCTTCACACCGACCCACGAGGTGTGGGACGAGGTCAGCGCCGAGTCCGACCTGTGTCCCCGGCTCCGCTGTCCCCACTTCGACCGGTGCTTCCTCTTCAAGGCCCGCCGGCGGGCGGCGGAGGCGGACGTGGTGGTGGTCAACCACCACCTGCTCGCCGCCGATCTCGCGGTCCGCCAGGCCCAGGACAACTGGGTCGAGGCGGCGGTGCTCCCGCCCTACCGCCGGCTCATCCTGGACGAGGCCCACCACCTGGAGGACATCGCCGCCGCCCACCTGGGCTCCCGGGTGACCAGCCGGGCGGTGCGCCGTCTGCTGGCCCGGTTCGAGCGGAACGGGCGGGGCCTGGTGCCCGCCCTGGCCGCCGAGCTGGCCCAGGCGGGCGACCTGCTGGGCCGGGCGAGCCTGGACGTGGTGCAGTTCCGGCTGCTGCCCGCGCTGGGCGACTCCCGGCGCGCCACCGAGGCGCTCTTCGCCCGCCTGCTCCAGCGGGTGGCGGAGGTGCCCGGCGGGGTGCTCCGGGTGGACGAGGCGTTCGCCGAGGACCCCGTCTGGGAGCAGGGGCTGGGCCCCGAACTCGAGGCGGCGCTGGGGGCGTTCCGCCGTCTGCGGGATGACGTCGAGCTGGTGGCCGACCGGCTGGCGAGCGACGAGCTGTCCGAGCGGCGCGCCCAGCTGCTGCAGGAACTGCGCGGCGTCTTGCGGCGGGTCGAGGCGATCGCCGACGGGCTCCGCCTCACGCTCCAGCCGGGGCCCGAGGCCACGCCGACCGTCCGCTGGATCGAGCGCGCCGATGCCCGCGGGCAGCAGGTCGCGCTGCACGCCGTGCCCCTCGACCTGGCGCCGCTGCTCCGCGAGTCGCTGTTCGACCGGCTCGAGACGGTCGTCCTCACCAGCGCGACGCTCGCCGCCGGGGAGGACTTCGCCTTCCTGGAGGGCCGGATCGGCCTGTCGCTCCCGCCGCCCCCCGCCATGGTGCGGGAGATCCTCCCCTCGCCGTTCGACTTCGGGGCGCAGTGCCTGTTCGGCGTGCCCACCGACCTGCCCGACCCGCGGGCGGACGAGCTGGGTCATGACCAGGCGGTGGCGCACGTGGTGGAGGACCTGGCCCACGCCTGCGACGGGGGGATGTTCGTGCTGTTCACCAGCCACCGGGCCCTGCGGCGCCTGGCGTCGGCGCTCCGGGCGGGGCTGGGGGAACGGTGGCCCCTGCTGGTCCAGGGCGAGGCCCCGCGGGACCAGCTCCTGCGGCGGTTCCGGGAGAGCGGGCGGGCGATCCTGCTGGGGACCGACTCGTTCTGGGAGGGGGTGGACGTGCCGGGCCGGGCGCTCCGGGCCCTGGTGCTGGGGAAGCTACCTTTCAAGGTGCCGACCGAGCCCCTCACCGCCGCCCGGCTCGAGCGGCTGGCGGAGCAGGGGCTGGACGGGTTCTGGAGCTATCTCCTCCCCCACGCCAGCCTCAAGCTGAAGCAGGGGTTCGGCCGGCTGATCCGGAGCCGGCGGGATGTCGGGGTCGTGGTGCTCCTCGACTCGCGGGCCGTCACCAGGCGGTATGGCCCCCTCATCCTGGAGACCCTGCCGCCGGCGGAGCGGGCGATCGGGCCGTGGGCCGCGGTCCGGACCGCCTGCGAGGACTTCTTCGCCCGTCACGGCATCGGAGCCGAGGTATGAGCGACATCGCCCCCGGCAAGATCGTGTGCGTCGGCCGCAACTACGGGGCCCACGCGCGCGAGATGGGCAACGCGGTCCCCGCGGAACCGATGCTGTTCCTCAAGCCCCCGAGCGCGGTCGTCGGGCCCGGTGCGCCGATCCGGCTCCCGCGCGTCTCCGGGCAGGTGGAGCACGAGGCGGAGATCGCGGTGGTGATCGGGCGGCGCCTGCGCCGGGCCTCGCCCGACGAGGCGATCGGGGGGGTCGCCGGGTTCACCTGCGCCAACGACGTCACCGCCCGCGACCTCCAGCGTCGCGACGGGCAGTGGGGCCGGGCCAAGGGGTTCGACACCTTCTGCCCCGTGGGCCCTGCGGTGGTGGGCGGGCTGTCCTGGCGCGACCTCGAGGTGATCGGCCGGGTGAACGGCGAGATTCGCCAGCACGGGCGGGCCGCGGAGATGCAGTTCGGGATCCCCGAGCTGCTCGCGTTCATCAGCGGCATCATGACGCTGGAGTCCGGCGACCTGGTGCTCACCGGGACCCCGGCCGGGGTGGGGCCGCTGCGCCCGGGGGACGTCGTGGAGGTGGAGATTCCCGGGGTGGGCTGTCTCGCCAACCCCGTCGAGGCGGACGACGCGCCATGATCGGGCCGAGTGAGCGGGTCGGCGCCCTGCCGGGCTATCCGTTGGCCGACATCCCGGCGCGCAAGCGGCGGCTGCTCGACGCCGGCGTGGACGTGATCGACCTGGGGGCCGGCGACAACGACACGCCCCCCCCGGCGATCGTGGTGCAGGCGCTGCGCGACGCCGTGGGCGATCCGGCCCTGAGCAAGTACGGCTTTCAGCAGGGACTCCCGACGTTCCGGCAGGCCATCGCCCACTACATGGAACGGCGGTTCGGGGTCACGGTGGACCCCGGGGCCGAGCTGCTGCCGCTGATCGGCTCGAAGGAAGGGATCGCCCACCTGCCCCTCGCCGTGCTCAACCCGGGCGACCTCGCGGTGGTTCCCGAGCCGGGCTACCAGGCCTACCGCGGGGGGACGGTGCTGGCGGGCGCCGAACCGTGGCTGGTGCCCCTCCGGGCCGGGGACGGGTTCCTGGTGGAACTGGCGGAACTCCCGGCGGAGGTGCGCTCGCGGGCCCGGCTGGCGTTCCTCAACTACCCGAACAACCCCACGGCGGCGATCGCGCCGCGGGACTACCTGGAGCGGACCGTGGCCTGCTGCCGGGCCCACGGCATCGTGCTGGCGTACGACAACGCCTACTGCGACCTCACGTTCGACGGCTATCGGGCGCCCAGCATTCTCGAGGTGCCCGGGGCCCGCGAGGTGGCGGTCGAGTTCTTCTCCCTGTCGAAGACCTTCTCCATGACCGGGTGGCGCCTGGGCTGGGCCGTGGGCCGGCCCGAGCTGATCGCGGCGCTGACCAAGGTGAAATCCTACGTCGACACCGGTCCCTTCCTGGCCATCCAGCGGGCCGCGGTGGCGGCGCTCGACCACGCCGAGGCGCTGACCGCCCCGGTGGTGGAGGAGCTGCGGGCCCGCCGGGATGCCGGGGTGGCGGCGCTCCGCGCGGAGGGGTTCGCGGTCGAGGCGCCGGTGGCCACGATGTACCTCTGGGTCGCCCTGCCGACCGACGTGCCCTCCGAGCGGTTCGCCCGCCGGGCGCTCGACGAGGAGGGGGTGGTCGTCCTGCCCGGCGCGGCGTTCGGTCCGGGCGGGGAGGGCTACTTCCGGGTGGCGCTCACGGCGCCGCCCGCCCGGATCGCCGCCGCGGCGGCCCGGCTGGGCCGGGTGCGGTCGCGAGGGATGGAGGCTTCCGTTGCACCGTCCGCTTGAGCTGTTGCCGCCGCGGCCGCGGCGCCCGACCTGGTGGGCGCTGCTCGTCGCCATCGCGGTGCACGCCGCGGTGCTGTCCCTGCGCGGCGCGGACTGGTTCCGGCAGACCTGGTCCCTGCCGGAGGTCCAGCTGGTGGAACTCCCGACGGAGCTGATCACGCCCCTGGTGCTCGAGCCCCCGCCGCCGCCGCGGGTGCCGGAGCGCGAGCGCCCCGCGGAGGAGTCCATCAGCCGCGCGCAGATCGCCCGGCCGACCGACCTGGTCACCACGGACGTGGCGGGGTTCCCCACGGCTCCGGTGGACAGCGCGGCCGGGGTTCCGTCGCCGGCCGGTACCGGACGGGCCACGGTGCCGCTGCTGCGGCCCTCGCTCGGGGACGGCATTCTCTGGGTCCAGCCGCTCCCCCTCGCGCCCCGGGAACTGGCGGAACGGCTGACCCGCACGCACTACGAGCTGGTGGACAGTGCCGTGAGCGTCATCGTGCAGCGTTACATCGACTCGCTCCTGGCCGCCCCCACGCCGCTCACCAACCGCCCGCCCAGCTGGACCACGCAGATCGGCGGCAAGACGTTCGGGATCGACAGCCGGAGCATCCACCTGGGCGGGCTCAAGATCCCGACGGCGATCCTGGCCCTGCTGCCCATCGCCGACGGCGGCGGCAACATCGACCTGCGCTACGCCAACCGGCTGGCCGACATCCAGTCGGACCTGCAGTACGCCGCGCAGCGGGCGGTCTCCATGGACGAGTTCAAGCGCGCCATCCGGGAGATCCGCGAGCGGCGGGAGCGCGAGGAAGCGTTCGAGCGCAACCGCGAGCGTCCGCCGGCCGACACGTCGAAGGTGCCGTGAAGCTGATCGACGGGAACGAGACGGTGGTGATCGTGACGGGCTCGGCCGTGGGGACGTCGGCCCGGGACGGCCCGCTCGCGGCCTGGCTGCGTGAGGAGATCGACCGCCGGGGGCAGGGCACCGCCTATCGTCGGGCGGTGGTGGTGCCCGACGACGCCTGGGCGGCCGCGCCCCGGCTGCACGAGCATCCCACCATCGCCGTCGGCGGGCCGGGGGTGAACGGGGCCTCGGGTCACCTGGCGCCGATGCTGCCGATGGTCTGGAGCCGGGACGACCGGAGCTTCGTCCAGATGGCGACCGGGGCGGCCGGGCGGCACGCGACGCTGTGGGGGATGGACGCGGCGGCCACCCGGGAGGCGGTCGAGGCGTTCGTGGCCGAGGGGCTGCTGGCCACCCTGCTCGACCGGATCTGGCGGGCCCCGGCCGGTCAGCCGGTCTGAGCGTCGGCGGCCACGGCGCGAAGCCGGGCCAGGCTCCGCTCCCGTCCCACCACCTCCAGCAGTTCGTTCACCGGCTCGGACACCGTGGTGCCCGTCAGCGCCACGCGCACGGGCTGCATCAGGTCCCCCAGCTTGAGGCCGGCGGCCTCCGCTTCGCCCCGCAGGCACGCCTCGATCGCCCCGGCGGTCCATCCGTCGGGGGCCAGTGCGCCCAGCGCGGTCGCGGCGCGCTCGAGGGACCGGGCGAACCCGGGACCCATCTTGCGGTGCAGCGCCTCGGCCTTGGAGTCGGGAACCGCCCGGGAGGGGTCGAGGCGCACGGCCACCTGCTCGGCCAGCTGGAGCACGGTGCGCGATCGGGCCTTCGCCGCGTCGATGACCGGCCCCAGCGGCCGGTCGGGTTCGACGCCCAGCCGCTCCAGCTGCCGGCGCACCGGGGGCTCCAGCGCCGCCGCCGGCGTGGCGGAGAGATACTGCCCGTTCATCCACTCGAGTTTGGCGGTGTCGAAGACCGCCGGCTTCTTCTGCACGCCCTCCAGCGAGAACCGCCGGATCAGCTCGTCCTCGGCGAGGATCTCGAGGTCCTCCCCGGGGGACCAGCCGAGCAGCGCCAGGAAGTTGCGCATGGCGGCGGGCAGGATCCCCAGGTCCTGGTAGTCGCCGATCGCGGTGGCCCCGTGCCGCTTGGAGAGCTTCTTCCCGTCGGCGCCCAGGATCATGGGGACGTGGGCGAACGTGGGGAGGGGGGCCTCCAGCGCGCGGTACAGCAGGATCTGCTTGGGCGTGTTCGAGATGTGGTCGTCGCCGCGGATCACGTGGGTGATCCGCATGGCGATGTCGTCCGACACCACCGCCAGGTTGTAGATCGCGGAGCCGTCCGCGCGGAGGACGATGAAATCGTCGAGGTCGTGTCCCTGGAAGGCGATCCGCCCGTGCACGGCGTCGTCCCAGGCCACCTCGCCGGCCGGGACCCGGAACCGCACGGTCCAGGGCTCCCCGGCGTCGGCCCGTCGGGCGCGCTCCGCCGGGGCGAGCCGGTCGCAGCGCCGATCGTACCGGAAGGCGCCGCCGCTCCGCTGCGCGGCCTGGCGCTGGCGGTCGAGCTCCTCGGGGGTGCAGAAACAGCGGTAGGCCCGGTCCAGCTCGAGCAGGCGAAGGGCGTCGTCCCGGTGCCGCCCGGCGAAGGCCCCCTGGAACAGCGGGCCCTCGTCCCAGGCGAGCCCGAGCCAGGTCAGCCCGTCCAGGATGACGCGGGTGTGTTCCTCGGTGCTGCGGGCCTTGTCGGTGTCCTCGATGCGCAGGACGAAGGTGCCCCCCAACCGCCTGGCGAGCAGCCAGTTGAAGAGCGCGGTGCGGGCGCCGCCGACGTGGAGCGAGCCGGTGGGAGACGGGGCGAAGCGGACGCGGAGCATGGGGTGCAACGGAGTGGGAGGGATTCGAACCCTCGATAGGGGCTTTCACCCCTATAACGGTTTAGCAAACCGCCGCCTTCAGCCTCTCGGCCACCACTCCCGGGCGGGGAAACCTAGTCGCCGGCTCCGGCGCCGACAACCGCGTCCGGCGCCGGAATGACGGGGGCGGGGATCAGCACGCGGAAGACCGCCCCGGGGTCGTTCCCCTCGTACTGCAGGGTCCCGCCGTGGGCTTCGGCGGCGGCCCGGGCGATGGCCAGACCGAGCCCGGTGCCCTGGTCGCGGGGCCGGGCCGGGTCGGCCTGGAAGAACCGCTCGAACAGCTTGTCGCGGTCCTCGCCCGCAACCCCGGCCCCCGAATCGCGGACCACCACGCTCGAGGGGTTGCCCGGCTCGACCAGGACCTCGACCCGCCCGCCGGACCCGGTGTGCTTCAGGGCGTTGTCCACGAGGTTCGACACGGCCCGTTCCAGCAGCGCGGCATCGGCCTGGACCCAGCGGTGGTCCCCGTTCACCGTGAGGGCGATCTCCCGGTCGCCCGCCAAGGGGCGGTACCGGTCCGCCACGGCGGTGGCGATCTCGTAGAGGTCGACCGGCTCCAGGCGCGGCTGCAGCGCCCCGGCGTCGGCCCGCGCCAGCGTCAGCAGGTCGTTCACCAGGCCCCCCAGCCGCAGCACCTCTTCCCGGCACCGGGCCAGCACCTCGCGGTACTCGGTATCGGTCCGGGGCCGCTTGAGGGCCACCTCGATCTCCCCCCGCAGCACGTTGAGCGGGCTCCGCAACTCGTGGCTCGCGTCGGCCACGAAGCGGCGCTGGCTCTCGAACGACTGCTGGAGCCGGTCGAGCATGGCGTTCAGCACCCGGACCAGCTCGCGGAACTCGGCGACGTCCTGGTGGGCGGTGATCCGGGCGTCCACCGCGCCCAGTTCCACGGCCCCGGCCTGGGCGGCGATCTCGCGGGTCGGGCGGAGGGCCAGGTCGGAGGCCCGCCACCCCATCACGAAGGCGATCCCGGTGGCACCCAGGGTGAGGATCCCCAGCATCCAGCCGAACCGGCGCACGGTCTCGGCCAGCGGGGCGTAGGGCGCGGCGACCTGGAGGACGTGGTCGCCGTGGTCGGCCCCGAGCAGGAAGAGCGGGTAGAGCAGGCTGCGGAACCGGGCGCCCCCCGGCCCCGCGTGGGTCGACCAGGCCACCGACCCCGCCCGGGCCGAGGCCAGGGCATCCATGGGGATGGGGAGGTCCCGGGCCAGGGTCTGGCTGCGGAGCAGCACCGCCCCGTCGCCGGTGAGCAGCTGGGCGTAGCGGGAGAGTTCGGGGATGGCCGGGTCGGCCTTGGTGAGGAGGATCGCCTCGTGGAACTGGAAGCTGGTGCCGGTGGCCGACGCGCCGGCGCCCGCCTCGACCTCGGCGATCCGGAGCAGGGTCGCGTCGAGGTCGTTCTCGAGCAGCCGCCCGAGGACGTAGAGACTGACGATCGCGGTGGCCGACAGGAGGATTCCGACGGCCACCGCGACCCGCCCCGCGATGGACGCCCGGAAGGAGCGCACCTAGGCGTCCTCGATCCGCAGGACGTACCCGGCCCCGCGGACCGTGTGGATCAACCGGGCACCGCCGCCCTCCTCCAGCTTCTTGCGCAGGTTGGACACGTGGGCATCCACCACGTTGGTGCCGGGGTCGAAGCTCATGTCCCAGACCCGGTCGAGCAGCATGTCGCGGGTCTGGACCTGCCCGTGGTGGCGCATGAAGTGCTCGAGGAGGCGGAACTCGCGCGGGGCCAGGTCCACTTTGCGGTCGGCCCGCATCACGGTGCGGCGCACCCGGTCCAGTTCGAGGTCGCCCAGCCGGACGATCTCCTGGGCGCCCCCGCCCACGGCCCGGCGGCCCAGGGCCCGGATCCGGGCCACCAGCTCGTCGAAGTCGAACGGTTTGGTGAGGTAGTCGTCGGCCCCGGCGTCGAGCCCGCGCACCACGTCGCTGGTGGCGTCCCGCCCGGTGAGCATGAGGATGGGTGTCGCCTTGCCGCCGCTCCGGAGCCCGGCGGCGACCTCGAGTCCGGTCTGTCGGGGGAGCATGACGTCCAGGATGACGACGTCGTAGTCGTTCGCGCGCGCGAGGGCGAGCCCCGCCTCGCCGTCTCCCGCGACGTCCACCGTGTGACCGTCTTCCTCCAGGCCCTGGCGGAGAAACCGCGCGGCCTTCTCGTCGTCCTCCACGACCAGCAGTCGCATGGGACCTCCGGGATGGTGCAAGGGCATCCGCAGCGTGCCACGCCGCCACTCCTGCATTGTAGCGAGCCGGCGGGGCGGCGGGAACCGGGTGGCGGCTTGACGGGGGAGCGGGGGCGCGGTAGCGTGGGTCATACAAACGTATGACTGAGATCGCCACCGCCGACCGCCTGCTCCGCGCCGCCACCGCCGCGTTCGCCCGCAAGGGCTACCGCGGCGCCTCGGTGCGGGAGATCACCCGCGACGCGGGCACCAACCTGGGCGCCATCACCTATCACTTCGGGTCCAAGGCCGCCCTCTTCGAGGCGGTGCTGCTCCGGCTGCAGGGCACCCTGATGCCGGCGCTGGAGAAGGCCGCCGCGGGGCCCGGGCGGCCGCTGGACCGGATCGAGCGGGTCGTGCGGGCCCACTTCGCCGTGCTCGCGGCCCACCCGGAATTCCGTCGTCTGCTGCTGCACATCCTCGCCCAGGAGGCCGCCATGCCGGAGCCGGCCCTCGTCAACCTGCGGCGGATGGTGGCCGCCGTCGCCACTCTCATCGCCGAAGGCCAGGCCGCCGGGGAGATCCGCCCCGGCGACCCGCGGCTCCTCACCCTGGCGGTCATGGCCCAGCCGATCATGCTCAACGCCATGCGGCCCCTGCTGCGGGCCGGCCCCGCCATCGACCTCGACCAGCCCCGCACCCGCTCGCGCGCGCTCGCCAGCGCGGTCCGGTTCGTCCGGGCCGGCCTCGCCGCGACCGTGGTCCTGACGGTCCTGCTGACCGCGTCCCTCTCCGCGCAGGAGCCCACGCTGACCCTCCGGGACGCGGTGGGTCGCGCCCTCCGGGCCGATCCGGCGATCGCCGGCGCCCGGGCCCGGGTGCAGCAGGCCGACCAGGCGGTGCGCGTCGCCGCCTCCGCCCGGTGGCCCGAGGCCCGCGCCGAGGCCACCGCGGTCCGGTTCGAGGAGCCGATGCTGGTGGCTCCGCTGCACGCCATCGATCTGACCCGGCGCCCGGAGTTCGACGAGACCCTGCTCCAGGGCCACCTCGTCGTGGGGCTCAGCCTGTTCGATGGCGGGGCCCGCGGCGCGCGGGTGCGCGAGGCCCGCGCGGGGACCGAGGCCGCCCTCGCCGGGGCCGATCGGACCGAGCGCGACCTGCTCCTCGCCGTCGTCGCCGGGTACGTCGGGCTGGCCGCCGCCCGGGAAGGTCTCGCCGCCCAGGGACTCCGCCTCGCCGCCCTCCGCGCCGAGGAGGACCGGGTGGCCCGGTCCCTGGCGGAAGGACACGTGGCGCCGGTGGAGGCGGCGAGGGCACGCGCCGCCCTGGCCCAGGCGGCCGCCGACAGCCTCGCCGCCGCGGCGCACGCCCAGGTGCTGGCGGCCGACCTGGCGCGGCGCACCGGGCTGGAAACCGGCCGGATCATGGCCTCGCCGCTCGAGTCGCTCGGGGCCCGTGCCGTGGACGACACGGTCTGGCCCGGGGCACTCCGGGCGACCCAGGGAAGCAGTCCGGCGGTGCGGGAGCATGCCAGTCAGGTGGAACGGGCCCGCGCCGCGCGGGCCGTGGCGCGGGCGGACTGGTTGCCCGACCTCCGGCTGGAGGGGCGGTCGGTCTCCTATGGCGACGGGGACGGCGACTTCACGACCGAGTGGCAAGCCGGCCTCCGCGTCAGCTATCCCCTGTGGACCGGCGGGCGGCGGTCGGCCCGGGTGGCGGGCGCCACGGCGGCCGTCCGGGAGGCCGAGGCCCGGCTCGAGGACGCGAGGCGCGCGGTGGCGGCGGATCTCGATCGGACCCGGGCCGAGCTCGCCACGTCGCGGGCCCGGCGGGCGGCCCTGGCCGCGGTGCGGGACCACCTGAGCGAGGTGGCCGCGGTCGAGGCGCTGGCGCTTCGCGAGGGGGTCGGTCGGCAGAGCGATTACCTGCAGGCGGAGGCGAACCGTGCCCTCGCCTCGACCGACCTGGCCCAGGCCATCGCCGCCGAGGTCGTGGCCCGGGCCCGACTGGCGGCCCTGGTCGGCGACCTGTCTCCCGACCGACTGCCCCTGCTGCTGGAGATCCTGCCATGAGACGCGTGCTGACCAGGACCGCGGGCTGGGTCGTCGCCATCGCGCTGGTGGCCGCGGCATGCGGAGAGGACCGGACCGGGTTCATCGAGGCCTCCGGCACCGTCGAAGCGACCGACGCGGAGCTTGGCTTCCAGGTGGGTGGCCGGGTGGCGCGGGTGCTCGCACGGGAAGGCGACCAGGTGCGGGCGGGAGATACCCTGGCCCTCCTCGACCGTGCGGACCTGGTGGCCCGGCGGGACGCCGCCCTGGCGCAGCGGGACGCCCAGCGGGCCCGGCTGGCCGAGCTGGTGCGGGGCGCCCGCCCGGAGGAGGTGGCCGCGGCCCGGGCCGTCCTCGACGCCGCGCAGCAGGAGCTGGGCGAGGCCCGCCGCGACCTGACCAGCGCGCGCAACCTCTTCGCCGGGGGCGCGATCAGCCGGCAGGCGCTCGAGCGGGCGGAAACCCAGGAAGCCATCCGCTCGGCGGATGCCGACCGCGCGCGCGAACAGCTGCGGCTGGTGGAGCAGGGGCCCCGCGCGGAACGGCTCGCCGCCCAGCGCGCCGTCCTGGCCCAGGCGGACGCCGCGGCGCGCGAGGCGGAGGCGGCGCTCGGGTTCACCGGACTGGTGGCCCCGTTCGCCGGCACGGTGAGCCTCCGGCACCGCGAGCCGGGGGAGATCGTCGCCGCCGGGGTCCCCGTGATCACGCTGACCGACCTGACCGACCGGTGGATCCGGATCTACGTGCCGGGGCCCCTCGTGGGACGGGTCTCGCTGGGCCAGCCGGCCGACATCGCGATCGACGCCTCTCGCGACCGGACCTACCCCGGAACGGTCGCCTACATCGCCGACCAGGCGGAGTTCACCCCCCGCAACGTGCAGACCCGGGAGGAACGCGTGAAGCTGGTCTACCGGGTCAAGGTCCGGGTCGTGGGCGATTCGGCCCTGCACCTCAAGCCCGGTCTGCCCGCGGACGTGCGCCTCGCGGCCCGGCCGTGATCGCGCATCCCGTGCGGGTGGCGGGACTCACCCGCCGGTTCGCGGGGGTCACGGCGCTCGACCGGCTCGACTTCGCCGTGGGTTCCGGGGAGCTGTTCGGGGTCGTGGGGCCGGACGGGTCCGGCAAGTCGACCCTGCTCCGGATCCTGGCGGGGGTGCTGCGCGTGGACGCGGGGACGGCGGTGGTGAACGGCATCGACGTCGGACGACATCCGGAGCGGGTCAAGCCCGGCCACGCGTACATGAGCCAGCGGTTCGGGCTGTACGCCGACCTCACCGTGGCGGAGAACCTGGCGTTCTACGCCGACCTCCACGGGGTCCCGCGGCCCCGGCGCGCGGAGCGGCTCGACCGGCTCTACGCCTTCTCGGGACTGGCGCCCTTCGCGGGCCGCCTCGCCGGCGCCCTCAGCGGCGGCATGAAGCAGAAGCTGGCGCTCACCTGCGCGCTGATCCACGACCCCGGCCTGCTGCTGCTCGACGAGCCCACCTTCGGCGTGGACCCGATCTCCCGGCGTGACCTCTGGCTGATCATCCACGAGCGGGTCGCGTCGGGCACCACCGTGGTGGTGAGCACCGCCTACCTGGACGAGGCCGAGCGGTGCGACCGGGTGCTGCTGCTGCACCGGGGCCGGCGGCTCGCCCTCGCCCCGCCGATCGAGCTGCAGCAGGCCCTGGCGGACCGCGTCTTCGAGCTCGAGGCCGACGACCCCGCCCGCATCATCCCCCTGGCCGAACGGCTTCCCGGGGTGGTGGCGGTCGGCCGCGCGGGGCGCCGGGTCCGGGTCACCATGGCCGCGGCGGGGGCCGGCCCCGCGCTCGAGGCCGCGCTCGCCGCCGCCGGCCATCCCGGGCGGCCGGTGGCGGTCGCGGCCCGGCTGGAGGACGTCTTCCTGGCCGGCATGGGCGAGGCGGGGGATGGCTGACGCCATCCTGGCCGACCGGCTCACCCGGCGGT
This sequence comes from Gemmatimonadales bacterium, assembly GCA_041612035.1. Taxonomy (GTDB): domain Bacteria; phylum Gemmatimonadota; class Gemmatimonadetes; order Gemmatimonadales; family GWC2-71-9; genus SZUA-320. The sequence goes on from JBFILX010000008.1 coordinate 14,168, forward strand.
TCGGGACCTTCACGGCGGTCGAGGCCCTCGCCTTCGCGGTGCGGCCCGGCGAGATCTTCGGGTTCCTGGGCCCCAACGGGGCGGGCAAGACCACCACCATCCGCATGCTCACGGGACTGCTCGAGCCGAGCGGGGGCCGGGCGCTGGTGGCGGGGTTCGACGTGGCCCGCGATCCGGCCGAGGTCCGGCGGCGGATCGGCTACATGTCGCAGCTGTTCTCGCTGTACCCCGACCTCACGGTGGCCGAGAACATCGAGTTCTTCGCGGGGCTCTACGACGTGACCGGCGCCCGCTACCGGGAGCGGCGCGACTGGGTGCTCGCGGTGGCGGGCCTGGCGGACCAGCGGCAGCGGATGACCGGCGGGCTCTCCCTGGGGTTCAAGCAGCGGCTGGCCCTGGGCTGCGCCCTGCTGCACGAGCCGGCGGTGCTGTTCCTCGACGAGCCGACGTCGGGGGTCGATCCCCTGACCCGTCGGCGCTTCTGGGACCTGATCGTGGAGCATGCCGCCCGCGGCACGACGGTCCTGGTGACGACCCACCACATGGACGAGGCGGAGTACTGCGACCGGCTGGCGCTGCTGAACCGCGGGCGCCTGATCGCCCTGGAGACGCCGGAGGCACTCCGCCGTGCGGTGACCGACCCGATTCTCGCCGTGACCGCGTCCGATGCCCCCGCGGCGGTGCGCGTGCTGCAGGGGACGCCCGGCGTGCTCGACGTCACCATGTTCGGCCGGACGGTGCACGCGGTGGTGGCCGACGCGGCCACGGGCCGGGCGGCGATCACGGCATCGCTCGCCGCGGCCGACCTGACCCACGAGCCGCCCGAACGGATCCAGCCGTCGCTCGAGGACGTGTTCGCGGCCCTGGTGGTCCGGGAGGGAGGGGCGGTGGCGGGATGAACCTGACCCGCCTGCTCGCCGTGGCGCGGAAGGAGGCGATCCAGCTGCGGCGGGACCGCCGGAGCCTGGTGCTCGCCTTCGTGCTCCCGCTCCTGCTGGTCCTCCTCTTCGGGTACGCCATCTCGCTCGACGTGCGGGACATCCCGTTCGGGGTGCTCGACCAGGACCGCAGCCCCGCCAGCCGCGAGCTGACGGAGGCGTTCCAGGCCAGCGGCTACTTCCGGCTCCGGGCCCGGGCCGGGACCCTGCCGGAGGCGGAGCGGCTGCTGGCCCGGGGCGGGGTGCGGCTGGTGCTGGTCATCCCCCCCGACTTCGCGCGGTCGGCCGGCCGGGCCGCCGGCCCCCGGGTGCAGGCGCTGGTGGACGGGGGCGATGCCAACACCGCCACCATCGCGCTGGGCTACGCCGATGCGATCATCGAACGGCTCGGTCGGGAGGACGCGGGGCGCCAGGGGCCGCCCCTGGTGGCGGAGCCCAGGGTCTGGTACAACGAGGCCCTGGAGAGCGCCCGCACCATCGTCCCGGGGCTGGTGGCCGTCATCATGGCCATCATCGCGGCCATGCTGACCGCGCTCACCATCGCCAGGGAATGGGAGCGCGGCACGATGGAGCAGCTGGCCGCCACCCCGGTCGGCCGGCTGGAGGTGGTGCTCGGCAAGCTGCTCCCCTACATCGGGATCGGCGCCATCGACGTCACCGCGGCGGTCGCGGTCGGAATGCTGGTGTTCGGCGTTCCGCTGCGCGGCAGCGTCCTCCTGCTGGCCGGGCTCTCGCTGCTCTTCCTGGTCGGCGTGCTGAGCTTCGGCCTGTTCGTCTCGGCGGCCCTCAAGTCCCAGGTGCTCGCCACCCAGGTCGCCCTCATGGCGACCTACCTGCCGGCCCTCCTGCTCTCGGGGTTCATCTTCGCCATCGCCAGCATGCCGCCGGTCCTCCAGGCCATCAGCTATCTCATCCCGGCCCGGTATTTCGTGACCATCACCCGGGGGATCTTCCTCAAGGGGGTCGGCCTCGAGGTGCTGTGGCCCCAGGTGGCGGGGCTGGTCCTGTTCACCGGGGCGGCGCTGGGGCTCGCGGTCCGGTCGTTCCGGAAGGAGCTGGGATGACCGTCCGGCCCGCACGGGTGCTCCGCATGGCGCGCAAGGAACTGCGCCAGATGCTCCGTGACCTGCGCATGCGGGGCGTGATCTTCGTCGCGCCGCTCATCCAGCTGGTGGTGTTCGGCTACGCCGTGTCCACCGACGTCCGGGAGGTCCCGGTCTGGGTGGTGGACCTGGACCAGTCGGCGGCCTCCCGGGAACTGGTGGAGCGGTTCACCGCCTCCGACGACTTCACCATCGCGGGCCGGTCGGCGCGGAGCGCCGACCTGGCGCGGGCCCTCGAGCGGGGGGACGCCCTGGTCGGGCTCGAGGTGCCGGCCGGGTTCGCGGTCGACCTGGCGGCTGGCCGCTCGCCGGCGGTCCAGGTGCTGGTCGACGGGACCGACTCGAACACCGGTACCGTGGCGCTGGGGTACGTGCGCGGCCTGCTGCGGGGGCTGGGCGGCGACCCCGGCCCGGATCGCGGCATCCGGCTCGAGGCGCGCGCCTGGTACAACCCGGGCCTGGACAGCCGGGTCTACAACGTGCCGGCCGTGATCGGCGCGCTCCTGCTCATCATCACCATGCTGCTCACCGCGCTCAGCGTGGTGCGCGAGCGGGAGATGGGGACGTGGGACCAGCTGGTGGTGAGCCCGATCTCGCCCACCGAACTGATGCTCGGCAAGACCCTCCCGGTCGCGCTGGTCGGGGTCGCCGACCTGGTGCTGGTGGCCTCGGTCGCGGTGCTGTGGTTCGACATCCCGTTCCGGGGATCGGCGCTCGTGCTGCTCGGGGCCGCCGTGCCGTTCCTGCTCGCCGGCCTGGCGCTCGGCCTGGTGGTGTCGACAGTCTCGAGCACCCAGCAGGAGGCGTTCATGTCCATGTTCCTCGTCCTCCTGCCGACCCTGATCCTCTCGGGGTTCATGTTCCCGATCAGCAGCATGCCCGAGCCGTTCCAGTGGGTGACCCTGCTCAACCCCCTGCGGCATTTCCTCGAGGTGGTGCGGGGCGTGTTCCTGAAGGGCGCCGGGGCGGGCCTGCTCTGGCCCCAGGTGCTCGCCCTGGCCGCCATGGCCGGGCTCGGGCTGGCCGTGGCGGTGCGGCGGTTCCACGGCATGACCCGGTCGGCGGGGTGACCGGGAATCGAGATCTTGACAGCGGGATCCTGTCGCCCGGCGGCGACAGATTGCGGAGGGGCCGCTACGGCGCGCTCAACTCGCCGGCCAGGTCTCCCAGGTCAGCCGGCAGCGCTCGGCGAAGTAATCGGCCGGGTGGCCGCTCCGTCCCAGCAGGCTGTGGAGCATCTCGTGGCGCACGACCATCTCATGGTCCTGGTAGGCCCCGGCCACGACGATCACGTGGCCGGCGCCATGCCGGAGCCACATCCCCACCTTCTCGCCCTGGCTCGTGGCGAACGACGTAACTCCAGGCACCACATACCATTGGATCGACTGGTAGGTGCCCTGGAGGCCGGCGCACCGCTCGGTGGCGTCGAACCAGTCGGCGTACCGGGCGGGGGCCGCCAGCGGGGTCGCGCCCGCCGGCAGGGTGGGGGTCGGCTCGGTGGCCGAGCAGGAGACCAGGAGGGCCAGAGCTGGCAGCCCCAGGTGAATGATCCGCGACATGACCCGCAACGCCCTCCACCGTCAAGAAGTCTGACAGTTGAAGTGCGAGGGGGATGCCAGCCGGATCGGGCTCGGGAGGGAACGGCGTGGGTGGGATTCGAACCCACGAGCGGGTTGCCCCGCTGGCGGTTTTCAAGACCGCTGCCTTCAACCACTCGGCCACCACGCCACGGCACAAGATAGGGGGCGGCGGGCCCCCGGGACACGGGCGGGGGCGGTCCCGCGTCAGCCGCGCCGGAGCGCCGCTTCCACCCGGCCCAGCCGGGCCCGGGCGTCGCGCGCCACCTCGCCCAGGGTGCCGCCGGTGTCGAGGTCGCCCATGCCGAGCATGACCTCGGGATCGACCAGTCGGACCAGCGAGCCCCCGGCCCCGTCGTCCTCGACGGTGACGTTGCAGGGCAGGACCAGCCCGACCAGCGGCTCGCGGCCGAGGGCGCGATGGGCCAGGACCGGGTTGCAGGCCCCGAGGATGGTGTGGTGCTTGTACGTGACCCCGAGCTTCTCCCGGAAGGCGTCGTGCAGGTCGACCCGGGTCAGCACGCCGAAGCCCTCGTCCTTCAGGGCCTCGGTGACCGTGGCGATGGCGGCATCGTGACCGAGGGCGAGCGGGATCGCGGCGCCGAGGGCGATGGACATGGGAGCCTCCGTGGCGGGACCACCGGACGGTAGCCCCGCGGGATGAAATCCGGATGAACCGCGGGTGAGCGCCTAGGGGGCGAGCCTCACCCCGGGCGGCATGATCGCCTGCTGCACCGCGCGGCTCACCTGCTCGGCCCGGGCCGCCCCGGCGGAGTCCCCGGCCTCGCGCAGGGCGCCGCCGATCCCGCCGTAGATGATGCCGTAGAGCTGGAGGATCGAGGCGGACGGGATGTCCACCCAGCCGTAGGGCCTGGGCTGCGCCGCGCTCCGCCAGTGGTAGGTGTCCCACATGAGGGCCCGGCTGCGGTCGAGGTCCACGAAGCCGACCCCGCGGTTGAACACCACGGCCTCGCCGGGGTCCACCACCGTCGGATGCAGCCGGCGCACCATCCCCTCGGTCACCAGGAACGGGGTGAGCCCCAGCGAGGCGTCGGGCATCCCGCCCGCGCTCCAGCTGAAGTAGATCGGCCGCCGGCCCAGGTTGTCCCGGATGAGCAGGATGACGGCCAGGGTGCTCCGGTCCAGGTAGTCCCCCGACAGCTCCATCTCGACGCCGCCGGCGCGCACCAGCCGGTTGGCCGGCACGGCCATGATCTCGGGGAGCGCGACCAGTTCCTCCTCCGACAGACTGAACGGGGACTCGGTGGGCCGCACCCAGGTGCGGGTGACGCTGTCGGGCTGGGTCCGCCAGAGCGCGGCCGCCCGGTCCGGGTCGAACGCCTCCACGGGGCGTCGGCGAACCTGCTTGAGGTGCCACTCGGTATTGAGCAGGGAGAGGTTGGCGAGGGTGACGTCCCGCCGGACCCCCTCCACTTCCTGGGCGTACCAGAGCGGGAAGGTGTCGTTGTCTCCCGCCGTGATGAGGATGGCGTACGGCTCGACCGACTGCAGCAGGTCCCAGGCGAAATCGTAGGGGACGGTCTCGTGGGCCCGGCTGGCGGTGACCCGGTTGCCCAGCAGGGGGACCAGGGCCAGCAGGAGGACGGGCGAGGCCCGGAGCCAGCGGGCCCGCTCGGTGCCGGGCCCGGTGAGGTCGGCCACCGCCTGCAGGAGGCTGCCGAAGCCGACCGCGACGAGGGTCCCGAAGTACGCGAACGAGACCACGAAGAAGTAGTCCCGCTCGCGGACCTCGCGCGGCAGGTCCGGCTGGTCGAGGTGCTGGGAGAAGCCGTACTTGAAATTCAGGTAGAAGACCAGCGCGACCGTGAGCGTCCCCAGCATGGTGAGCGCCGCCACCCCCGCGCGGGCCTCGCGCCGGATCAGGTTCCACAGCCCGACCAGCCCCAGGGTGGTGAAGAACGCCATGGCCAGGCTGGCGGCCGGACCCCAGTCGCGGGCGAACTGCCAGGTCCAGTACTGCCAGTAGTTCCCCAGCTGCGACAGGAAGTCGGCCTGGCGCTCGGTGACGGGGGGCTTCTGGTACTGCACCCGGTTCAGCAGGTCGAGCAGCGCCTGCCAGGTGGTCGGCTCCCCCTCGTTGATGGCAGGGAACTGCGCGGCCCGCATCGGCAGGAAGATGTAGTTGATGGAGATGCCCACCACCACGGCGCCGAGGCCGAGGTAGAGCATCGGGTTGCGCCGGTCGGCCCAGAGGGCCCAGCCCAGCAGGCCGGCGCTGACCAGCCCGACCCCGACGCCGGTCGGGGTGCCCGCGACCATCTCGGTCCACACCCCGCTGACCGCGAGCAGCAGGGTCCACCCGAGCACCACCACCCAGGGCCGCAGCGCCTCCCGCCAGTCGGTCCACAGCACGTACACCAGCACCGCGGGCCCGGCGAGCACCCCCATCATGTGGTTGGTGGACGACAGGGTCAGCAGGTAGGCGATCAGGATGAGCCAGCGGTCGCGGTGGGGCCCCGGCCGGTCGTCGCCCCAGTGCACCGCGATCCACATCGCCAGCGCCGTCGAGAGCACCGAGACGGTGTACACCTTCTCGTTGACCGTGGACTGGTTCCAGACCGTCCACATGGTGGCGCCGACCAGCACCCCGGCGAACGCCGCCGCGAGCCGGGCCGGCCGGTAGGGGGCGATGCTCCGGAGCCACCGGTCGGCCACCAGGAACCACAGCCCCGCCGCCACGGCGCTGGTCACCGCGGCGAACAGGTTGATCCGGACCGCGTAGGAGGCCGCGAGCGGCAGCAGACCGAACACGTGCGCCATCAGCACGAAGAGCGGGTTGCCGGGCGGATGCGGGATACCCAGTACCTTGGCGGCGGTGGTGTACTCCGCGGTGTCCCAGAAGGCGATCGTGGGCCCCAGGGTCCGCAGGTAGACGAGGAAGACCGCGCCGGCCGCGAGCGCGGCCCAGGCGTACGGCGGGGGCGACCGGTCGGTCGGGGCAGGGCTGGTCATGGCGTGGCGCTCAGTGACGGAACATGCGGTGGCCGGTCAGCACCATGGCCATGCCGTGGCGCTCGGCGGCCGCGACGACCTCGGCATCCCGGATCGACCCGCCGGGCTGGATGACGGCCGTCACCCCCGCCGCGGCCGGCTCTTCGAGTCCGTCGGGGAAGGGGAAGAAGGCGTCCGAGGCCATCACGCTCCCGGCCACCTCGTGGCCCTGGCTGCGGGCCTTGTGCACCGCCAGGAAGGCCGAGTCCACCCGGCTCATCTGCCCGGCCCCGATCCCGATGGCCATCTCGTTCCGGGCCAGCAGGATCGCGTTCGACTTGACCATGCTCACCGCGGCCCAGGCGAAGCGCAGGTCCTCCCACTCCGCCGGACTGGGCTGGCGCAGCGTGGCCACGGTCCACCCGGCCTCGGCGGGGTCGAACCGGAACCGGTCCTGCACCAGGAACCCGCCCCGGATCCGCTTCCAGTCGAGGGCCGGCGCGCCGCTGCTGAGCGGGAACTCGAGCACCCGGAGGCTCTTCTTCTCCGTGAACACGGCCAGCGCGTCCGCGTGGATCGTGGGGGCGACGATGACCTCGACGAACAGGTCCTCCAGGGCCTCCGCGATGGTCCGGTCTACCACGGTGTTGAGCGCCACCACCGAGCCGAAGGCGGAGATCCGGTCGGTGGCCCGCGCCTTCCGGACGGCATCCAGGGCCGTCCGCCCCACCGCGAGCCCGCAGGGGGTCGTGTGCTTGACGATGGCGCAGGCCGGCCGGTTGCTCCAGATCGAGACCGCGCTCATGGCCGCGTCGATGTCCAGCAGGTTGTTGAAGGACAGCTCCTTCCCCTGCAGCTGGCGGAGGTCGCGGATCCCGCGCGGCTCCTCCGTGGCGTACACCGCCGCCCGCTGCTGGGGGTTCTCCCCGTACCGCAGCGTCAGGGTGCGTTCGAGCGAGACGTTGATCCGGCTGGGGAGGCCGTCTTCCGGCGAGGTGAGGTACGACGACACGGCCGCGTCATAGTCGGCGAGGTGGGTGAACACCTTCGCGGCGAGCCCCCGGCGGCAGTCGCCCGGCACGCCGCCCGAGCGCAGCATGTCCACGACCGTGTCGTAGTCCTTGGGGTCCACCACCGGGATGACGTGCTCGTGGTTCTTGCCGGCGGCACGCAGCATGGACGGCCCCCCCACGTCCACGTTCTCCATGGCGTCCTCGAAGGAGACCGTCGGGTCGGCGATCGTGGCCTGGAAGGGATAGAGGTTCACCGCCACCAGGTCGAACGGCTCGATGCCGTGTTCGCGCAGCGCCGCCTCGTGGGTCTGGATGTCGCGCCGGGCCAGGAGCCCCGCGTGGATCCGCGGGTGCAGCGTCTTCACCCGCCCGTCCAGGATTTCCGGGAACCCGGTCACGGTGGCCACGGGGGTCACCGGCACGCCCGCCTTGGCCAGGGTGGCGGCGGTCCCGCCGGTGGAGACGATCTCCCATCCCAGGGTCGCCAGCGCCCTGGCGAACGGCACGATGCCGCGCTTGTCGCTGACGGAGATCAGGGCACGGGGCATGACGAACCTCTCACGACGACGCCGACTCCAGGGTGAAGGGGACCGGGTGTCCCGCCGCGGCCGCCCGACACACCGCCTCGGGCAGCAGCCGGTGCTCCACCTCCAGCACCCGCGCGGCCAGGGTGTCGGGGGTGTCGTCGGGCAGGACCGGGACCCGCACCTGGGCCAGGGGGGCGCCCCGGTCGTATTCTTCGGTCACCAGGTGCACCGTGGCGCCGCTCTCCCGGTCTCCCGCCGCCAGCACCGCCGCGTGCACCCGGGCGCCGTACATGCCGGGGCCGCCGTGCCGGGGCAGCAGGGCCGGATGAATGTTGATGATCCGGTCGCGGTACGCGTCCACCACGGCCGGCGGGACCGCCTTGAGGTACCCCGCCAGCACGAGCAGGTCCACCTGGTGGACCGCCAGCGCGGCCAGCCAGGCCTGCGCATCGGTCGGGTCTCCCAGCACCGCGGTGGCGATCCCGTTCGCGTGCGCGGTCGCGATCGCGCCGGCCTCCACCCGGTTGCTCACCACCAGGACGACCTCGGCGACCGGATCGGACGCAAGCCGGCGAAGGAGCGCCTGGAGGTTGCTCCCGCGGCCCGACGCGGCGACGGCGACCCGGTAGGACACAGCGGGAAAACGTAATCGTCCGGCGCCATGCCGCCTAGCACCGAGGAGATCCGTGCTCCACCTCCGATGCGGTGACGACATCCTCCCCGCCCTGCGGGCCGGGCTCCCGGGGACGGCCGCGCGCTGGTGTGACGCGCTCTGCGAGGGGCCCCTCGAGCCCTGGCCTGACGAGGCCGCCCGCCGCCGCGTGCGATCGGGCTGGCTGGCCGCCCGCTACGGCGGCACCGAGGCCGAGGCGCGGCGAGGTCTCGAGGACGACGATGCGGTCCTGGCCTCGGCCGGCGAGCACGACGAGGTGGTGCTCTGGTGCGAACACGATCTCTTCGATCAGGCGATCCTCGTCTACCTCCTCCACCGGCTCGACGACCTCGCGCCGGGTCAGGTCCGGCTGGTCTGCCTCGGATCGCATCCCGAGGTTCCCGATTTCCGCGGGCTGGGTTCGCTCACCCGGGCGCAGCTGGTGGCGCTCTGGCCCGCCCGCGTGGTGGTGGGGCCCGGGGTCGTGGCCCGGGCCCGTCGCGCGTGGGCCGCGCTCTGCACCGGTGACGTCGAGGCCCTGGTCCGCGAGCGCGGCGCTCCGGACGACGGGCTGCCCTTCCTGGGAGCGGCCCTGGGACGGTACCTGGCGGAGCTGCCCGCGGTCCGGGACGGACTGACCCTGACGGAGACGCTCGCGCTGCGCTCGGTGGCCGCCGGGGGCGAGCGGCCCCGCGACCTCTTCCGGGCCGTGCAGCGGTTCGAGCCCGCCCCGTGGCAGGGCGACCTGATGTTCTACGCGGCGCTCCGCGAGCTGGCCGGCGGGCCGGTCCCGCTGGTGACGGCAGGCCGCGCGCTCCCGCGCGTGGACGACCCCGGGTTCAGGGAAGCGACGCTCACGCTGACCGAGGCGGGCCGTCGGGTGCTGGCGGGTGAGGCCGACTGGGAGATGCTGTCCGGCCGGCGCCGGGGGCTGGGGAGCTGCGAGCTGCGACCGGGCGCGCCCCGCTGGCGCTGGGACGCTGCGGCCGGGAACCCCGTCCGGCTCGACTAGCCGGTTGTCCCCAGGAGGTAGGCGAGCGCCGCCGGGAGATCATCCACCGCGGGAAACCCCGCGCCGGCCGCCTCCGCCTCCACCTCCATCTCCATGCCCTTCCCGGTGCGCACCAGGACCCCCCGCCCGCCGAACGCGTGGGCCGGCAGCAGATCGGTGAGCCGGTCGCCGATCCAGGCACAGCGAGCCAGGTCGAGCCCGAAGTGGGCCCCCGCCGTGCGATAGAGCAGGGTGCCGGGCTTGCGGCAGTCGCAGGG
>JBFILX010000009.1:0-23972 GCA_041612035.1 Gemmatimonadales bacterium
CGGTGCGGCATCATCACCAACGTCACCCCGTTCGAGCCCGAGTGGGAGGGGCACGTCACCCTGGAGATCAGCAACACCACCCCCCTGCCGGCCCGGATCTACGCCGACGAGGGACTCTGCCAGGTGCTGTTCTTCGAGGCCGACGCGGACGACGTCTGCGAGGTCTCCTACCGGGACAAGGCCGGGAAGTACCAGGCCCAGCGGGGCGTCACCCTGCCCCGGCTCTGACCGCGGCGGCTAGCCGGTGCCGCCGCGGCCCGCGGGCTCCCGCTCCGCGAGGGAGGCGGCCAGGTAGTCGCGGTTGAGCCGCGCGATGGTCTCCAGCGGGATCTCCTTGGGGCACGCCTCGTGGCATTCGCCGTAGTTGGTGCAGCCCCCGAACGCCTCCAGGTCCATGCGCCGCACCATGGCGAGCGCCCGCCGGGTGCGCTCCGGCTGGCCCTGGGGGAGCAGGCCCAGGTGGGTCACCTTGGCCGCGGTGAAGAGCATCGCCGAGGCGTTCGGGCAGGCGGCCACGCAGGCCCCGCACCCGATGCAGGCCGCCGCGTCCATGGCCTGTTCCGCCGCGTCCTTGGGGATCGGGATCGCGTTGGCGTCGGGGGCGCTGCCGGTGCCCACGCTGACGTAGCCCCCCGCCTGGACGATCCGGTCGAGGGCCCCGCGGTCGGCCACCAGGTCGCGGATCACCGGGAAGGGCCGGGCCCGCCACGGCTCCACCACCACCGTGTCGCCGTCCGCGAAATGCCGGAGGTGCAGCTGGCAGGCGGTGGCGCCCCGCACCGGACCGTGCGGCATGCCGTTGATGACCATCGCGCACGACCCGCAGATTCCCTCGCGGCAGTCGTGATCGAAGGCGATCGGCGGCTGGCCCCGCCGGATCAGCCGTTCGTTCACCACGTCGAGCAGCTCGAGGAAGGACATGTCGGGGCTCGCCTCGGGCTCCTCGTAGGTCTCGAACCGCCCCTGGGCGTGGGGACCCGCCTGCCGCCAGACCTTGAGGGTGAGTTTCATCCGCGGTCCCCTACTTGTAGCTGCGCGTGCTCAGGTGCACGTGCTCGAAGGTGAGCGGCTCCTTGTGCAGCACCGGCGCCCGGTCGGGGCCGGCGTACTCCCAGGCCGCCACGTAGGTGAACCGGTCGTCGTCCCGCCTGGCCTCCCCGTCGGCGGTCTGGTGCTCCACCCGGAAATGCCCCCCGCACGACTCCTCGCGGTGCAGCGCGTCACGGCACATCAGCTCGGCGAACTCGAGGAAGTCGGCCACCCGCCCGGCCTTCTCCAGCGACTGGTTGAACTCCTCGCCGGTCCCCAGCACCCGCACGTCCTCCCAGAACGCCTGGCGCAGCGCGGGGATCGCCTGCAGCGCCGTGCGCAGCCCCTCGGCACGGCGGGCCATGCCGCAGTGCTCCCACATGATCCGGCCCAGTTCCCGGTGGAAATCGTCCACCGTCCGGGTCCCCTGCACGGCCAGCAGGCGCCGGGTCCGCTCGGCCACCTCGGCCTCGACCTCCGCGAACGCCGGATGGTCGGGGCTCACCGGCTCCAGCGGGCTGCGGGCGAGGTAGTCGCCCAGGGTGTAGGGGATCACGAAGTAGCCGTCGGCCAGCCCCTGCATGAGCGCGCTCGCCCCGAGCCGGTTGGCGCCGTGGTCGGAGAAGTTGGCCTCGCCCAGCACGTGCAGTCCGGGGATGGTGCTCATGAGGTTGTAGTCCACCCAGAGCCCGCCCATGGTGTAGTGCACCGCGGGGTAGATCCGCATCGGCACCCGGTAGGGGTTCTCGCCGGTGATCCGCTCGTACATCTCGAACAGGTTGCCGTAGCGGTCGCGGATGGTGGGCTCGCCCAGCCGGCGGATGGCGTCGCTGAAATCGAGGTACACCCCGAGCCCGCCGGGGCCCACGCCCCGCCCCTCGTCGCACACCTCCTTGGCACTGCGGGAGGCGATGTCCCGCGGGGCCAGGTTGCCGAAGCTGGGATACTTCCGCTCCAGGTAGTAGTCGCGCTCCGCCTCCGGCACCTCGCCCGGGGGCCGGCCGTCCCCGGCGGTCCGGGGCACCCAGACCCGGCCGTCGTTCCGGAGCGACTCGCTCATCAGGGTCAGCTTGGACTGGTGCTCCCCGCTCACCGGGATGCAGGTCGGGTGGATCTGGGTGAAGCAGGGATTGCCGAACGCCGCGCCCCGCCGGTAGGCCCGGAAGGTGGCGGTGACGTTGCACCCCTTGGCGTTGGTGGAGAGGTAGAAGACGTTCCCGTACCCCCCGGTGGCCAGCACCACCGCGTCACCGGCCCAGCGCTCGATCGCGCCGGTCACCAGGTGGCGGGTGATGATCCCCCGCGCCCGGCCGTTCACCACCACCAGGTCCAGCATCTCGGTCCGGGGCAGCACCCGCACCGTGCCCCGCTCGACCTGGCGCGCCAGCGCGCTGTAGGCCCCGAGCAGGAGCTGCTGGCCGGTCTGGCCCCGGGCGTAGAAGGTCCGGCTCACCTGGGCCCCGCCGAACGACCGGTTGGCCAGCACCCCGCCGTACTCCCGGGCGAACGGCACCCCCTGGGCCACGCACTGGTCGATGATGTTCACGCTCACCTGGGCCAGGCGGTACACGTTGGCCTCGCGGGAGCGGAAGTCGCCGCCCTTGATGGTGTCGTAGAAGAGCCGGAAGACGCTGTCGCCGTCGTTCTGGTAGTTCTTGGCGGCGTTGATGCCCCCCTGCGCCGCGATGCTGTGGGCCCGCCGGGGGGAGTCGTGGAAGGTGAAGCAGAGCACCTCGTAGCCCTGCTCGCCCAGCGTCGCCGCCGCCGAGGCCCCGGCCAGGCCGGAGCCCACCACCAGGATCCGGTGCTTCCGCCGGTTGGCCGGGTTCACCAGCTTGAGCCCGAACTTGTGGTGGTCCCACTTCGACTCGAGCGGGCCTCCGGGCAGCTGGGCGTTCAGTTCCATCCGAGCCTCCGCCTAGCGGATCAGGCCGAGCACGACGGCCAGCGGGATCACCACGAAGCCGCCGGCCACCAGCACCGCGACCAGGGTGCCGAACCACCGCCGGGCCGCTTCCACGTGCGGGTGGCTGAACCCCAGCGTCTGGACCAGGCTCCAGACCCCGTGATGCAGGTGCAGCGCCAGCGCCGCCATGGCCACCACGTAGAAGCCGGCCACCCAGGGTACGCTCAGACCGATCATGACGTTCCCGTAGACGTCGATCGGGCTGAACGCCGGGTGGACCGTGCCGGTCGTGAGGTGCAGCAGGTGGAAGACGATGAACAGGAAGAGGACCACCCCGCCGATCCGGAGCGAGAGCGCCGAGACCGTGGTGGAGTGCCGCGCCAGCCGCTCGTAGCCCACCGGGCGGGCGGCGCGGTTCCGCCGGGTGAGCGCCCAGGCCGCGTGGACGTGGAGCGCCAGCGCGGCCAGCAGCGCCAGGCGCACCCCCCAGACCAGGGGCGGGTTGGCCTTCAGGAACTCGGCGTAGCGGTTGATGGCCTCGGGCCCGCGGAAGATGAGCAGGTTGCCCAGGGCATGGACCACGAGGTAGCCCAGGAGGACCAGGCCGGTCACCGCCATCACGACCTTCTTGCCGATGGTCGAGCGGTAGAACCCGAGCAGCCAGTTCATCCGGTGGTCCTCCCCCCGCGACCCGGCGGCGTCACCCCTGGTCGATGACCTGCTGGATGCCGCGCACCGCCTCCGCACTGGCCGTGAGGGCCGCGCGCTCGGCATCGGTCAGCGTCACCTCGAGCACCCGCTCCAGCCCGGCGCGTCCCAGCTTGACCGGCACGCCGCAGAAGACGTCTCGCAGCCCGTACTCGCCCTGGAGCCAGACCGAGCACGGCAGCACCCGCTTGCTGTCGTGCACGATGGCCTCGACCATCTCGACCGCGGCCGCGCTGGGCGCGTAGTAGGCCGAGCCGGTCTTCAGGTGGGCCACGATCTCCGCCCCGCCGTTGCGGGTCCGGGTGACGATCGCGTCGAGGGTGGCCGCGTCGAGCAGCTGGGACACCGGGATGCCGGAGACGGTGGTGTACGACACCAGGGGCACCATGGTGTCGCCGTGGCCGCCCAGCACCATGGCCTGGATGTCCCGGACCGACACCTCGAGCGCCTCGGCCAGGAAGGTGCGGTAGCGGGCGGTGTCGAGCACCCCGGCCATCCCCAGGACCCGCTCCCGCGGGAACCCGCTGGCCCGCATCGCCACGTAGCACATCGCGTCGAGCGGGTTGCTGACCACGATGATCATCGCGTCGGGAGCCACCCGGGCGATCTCGCCGGCCACGGAGCGCACGATCCCGGCATTGGTCTTCACGAGGTCGTCCCGGCTCATGCCGGGCTTCCGGGCGATGCCCGCGGTGACCACGAACAGCTCCGAGCCGGCCGCCGGCCCGTAGTCGCTGGCCCCGACCACCCGGGTGTCGAAGCCCTCGACCGGACCCGACTGCCACTGGTCGAGCCCCTTCCCCTGGGGCACCCCCTCGACGATGTCCACCATGACGACGGTGCGGGCGAGGTGCTTCTCGGCGAGCCGCTGGGCCGCCGTGGCGCCCACGTTCCCGGCGCCGACCACCGTGATCTTGTTCAGCATGAGGGCACTCTGCGCGCGTGATGCGGGTCATGACGGCCGCCTCGGGTGAGGCGGCGATGCCGCCGGAACCTAATCGCCCGCGGACCCGCCTCCAACCGGCCCGCCGCGGCCCTCGGCGGCCCGCAACTGGCGCCTCGCCTCGAACAGCACGATCCCGACCGCGGTGGCCAGGTTGAGGCTCCGGACCGCGTCGCGGGTGGGGATCCGGAAGCAGCGCTCGGGGTGTTTCTCCAGAATCCGGGCCGGCATCCCGGCTTCTTCGTTCCCGAAGACCAGGCAGCTGGTCGGCTCGATCGGGGCGTCCCAGAAGATCCGCTCCGCCCGGGCCGAGAAGTAGAGGCACCGTTCCCGTGCGATCGCGTCGCGGAAGGCGCGCCAGTGCGGGTGCACCCAGAGGTCCACCGCGTCCCAGTAGTCGAGCCCGGCGCGGCGCAGGTCGCGGTCGGCCACCGAAAAGCCGAGCGGCTCGATCAGGTGCAGGCTGGTGTCGGTCGCGGCGCAGAGCCGCGCGATGTTGCCGGTGTTGGGCGGGATCCGGGGCTCGATCAGCGCGACGTGGAGCGCCACCTAGCCTCCACGGGTGTGCATCTCCTTGCGGGGGTCGGCCCGGAGCGCGGCGACCTGGTGCAGCACCCCCCGCTCGGGCACGGCCAGCCGCGCCTCCGCCCCCCGGTCGGTCCGGTCCGTCCACGCGGCGCGGATCAGCTCCGCCAGCGCGGCATCGTTGGCGCCGGTCCGGAGCGCATCCCGGAGCGAGACCCCCCGGTCGGCGTAGAGGCAGAGGAACCAGGTGCCGTCGGCGGTGAGCCGGCTGCGGTCGCAGGCGCGGCAGAAGGGCGCCGTCACCGAGGCGATGATGCCGAACACCGTGCCGTCCCCGAGCCGGTACCGTTCGGCCGGGGCCGTCGGGTCGGCGGCGTCGGGGAGCGGTTCGGCCGGACCGAACCGGGAGGCGACCGCATCCAGGATCCGGTCCCGGGTGACCACGTCGTCCCGGGACCACCGGGTGGCCCCGCCCACGTCCATGTACTCGATGAACCGCACCTCGAGTTCCTCGTCCCGCGCGAACGCCACGAGGTCGGCGATCTCGTCGTCGTTGAACCCGCGGACGACGACGGTGTTGAGCTTGACCGGGCCCAGCCCGAGGCGCCGGGCCGCCTGGATCCCGGTGAGCACGTCGGCGTGCCGGGCGGTCCGGGCGAACGATGCCATCCGGTCGGGGCGCAGGGTGTCCAGGCTCACCGTCACCCGGTCGAGCCCCGCCTCGCGCAGCGCGCCGGCGTGGGCCGCCAGGAGCAGCCCGTTGGTGGTGAGCGCCAGGTCCTCGAGGGCCGGGTGCCGGCGCAGCATGCCGACGAGGGCCGGGAGGTCGGTGCGCAGCAGGGGCTCGCCGCCGGTGAGCCGGATCTTCCGGACGCCCAGCGCGAGGAAGACCCCGGCCAGCCGGTCGAGCTCCTCGAAGCTCAGCAGCGCCGAGCGGGGCAGCCAGACGTACTCCTCCTCCGGCATGCAGTACCGGCAGCGCATGTTGCACCGGTCGGTGACCGACAGGCGGAGCGATCCGAGCGGGCGGCCCAGCCGGTCGAGGAGGGTCACCGGGCGCGCCCCTCCACCGGGACCACGCCGCCCGCGGCCGTCGGATCCACCCAGGCCTCGGTCCCGTCGGCGTAGCGCTCCCGCTTCCAGATCGGCACCCGGCGCTTGAGCTCCTCGATCACGTAGCGGCAGGCCTCGAACGCCTCGGCCCGGTGAGCGCCCGCCACGGCCACCGCCACCGCGGCATCGCCCACCGCGAGCCGCCCGGTTCGGTGCCGCACCGCGACGCGCACCGGCCACCGGCTCTCCGCCTCACCGGCGATCCGGGCCCCCTCCGCCTCGGCCATGGGGCCATAGGCGGTGTACTCGAGGTCCCGGACGGCCCGGCCCTGGTGGTGGTCGCGGACCACGCCGAGGAAGGTGGCCACCGCGCCGCGGTCGGGGGCCTCCACCTCGCGGAGGAGTGCCTCGAGCCGGATCGGGGCGTCGGTGAGGAAGCCCATCAGCCTCCCGACATCGGCGGCAGCAGCGCGATCTCGTCCCCCGCCGACACCGTCGCCTCGTCCCCGACCTGCTCCAGGTTGCGGGCCACGAGCAGTCGGGCGGGCAGCCGGTCGCCGCCGGGCATGGCCCGAAGCCGGCTCACGACCCCCCCGACCGTCGTGCCGGGCGCCAGCTGCAGATCCACCCGCTCGTGGCCGAGGAGCTCGGCGTAGCGGGCAAAGAGGTGAACCTGAACCGGGATCGCGGCCTGGGTCATGAGGGGATTATCACGAAAGCGGGGCGGGCCGGGCAAGCAGGGCTCCGGAAAGGCCGAAGGGCCGGGATCCGGCCCCGGCCCTTGCGACGTGTGTCTGGCGGCGGGTCAGCCGCCCGCGCCGTCCCCCGCCTCGGCGCCGGGCCCCTCCTCGGCCACCATGGTGCGCAGCTCCTTGCTGGGCTTGAACACCGGCACCGGCCGCGCGGCCACCTCGACCGGCTCCCCGGTGCGCGGGTTGCGCGCCATCCGGGTCTTGCGGTGCCGGATCTTGAAGGTCCCGAACCCGCGGACTTCGATGTTCTGCTGGTCCTTGAGCGCCTGCTTGATTGCATCCAGGAACAGGTCCACGACCCTGGCACAGTCCTTCTTGGAGATCAGGGGCCCGGAAGTCCTGGCCATCGCGGCAGTTACCTGCTCGACCAGATCTGCCTTCGTCATGAATCCCTCGGCGGGTTCAGAAATACCCGGCGAGGCACACCTGCCGGGCAACGCTATGCTATGGCGTTACCCGTTGTCTGTCAAGAGTTTGCGGCGTTCGGGGGGGTCCCCGCGAGCAGGACCTGGAGGAATTCCTGGAAATGGGGGTAGGCGTCGTGAGGCCCGGGGGAGGCTTCCGGGTGGTACTGCACGGCGAAAACCGGTAAGTGCTTGTGGCGTATGCCCTCAACGGTCCCGTCGTTGAGATTCACGTGGGTGACGGCCAGATCGGGGGCCCCCGGGACGCCCCCCTCGTCGCCCACGACGGCGAATCCGTGGTTCTGGGAGGTGATCAGCACCCGACCGGTGGCCAGCTCCCGGACCGGGTGGTTCCCCCCCCGGTGGCCGTAGGGCAGCTTGCTGGTCCGGGCGCCGTAGGCGAGGCCGAGCAGCTGGTGCCCGAGACAGATCCCGAAGGTGGGGAGGCCCGTGTCGGCCAGGGCACGGATTTCGGGGAGGACGTAGTCCACCGCGGCCGGATCCCCCGGGCCGTTCGAGAGGAAGAGGCCGTCGGGGTCGAGGGCCCGGACCTCCTCGGCCCGGGTGCGGGCCGGCACCACGGTCACCCGGCAGCCGGTTCCCTCGAACATCCGCACGATGTTCCGCTTCATCCCGAAGTCGTAGGCCACCACGTGCGGGCCCTCCTCGCCTGCCGTGTAGGGTGCGTCCACGGACGCCTCGGAGGCCAGGTCGAGCCCTTCCATCCGGGGCGCGTCGGCGAGCCGGGCCCGGATGGCGTCATCCGGCTCCTCCCCGGGGGCCACCACCCCCCGCATCGCCCCCAGCTCGCGGATGTGCCGGGTGAGCCGGCGCGTGTCCACCCCTTCCAGGACCGGGATGGCATGCGTCTCCAGCCACTCGCCGAGGCCGGCGGTGGCCCGCCAGTTCGAATGGCGGCGGGACAGCTCCCGCACCACCACGCCCCTCACCTGCGGGCGGTCCGACTCGAGGTCCTCCTCGTTCACCCCGTAGTTGCCGATCATGGGCGCGGTCATCACCACGATCTGGCCCAGGTAGCTGGGGTCGGTGAAGGTCTCCTGGTATCCGCTCAGGTTGGTGGTAAAGACGACCTCCCCGAAGCACGGTTCGATCGGCCACGGGGAGGTGCCGGGGAACCAGGTCCCGTCTTCGAGCAGGACGTACCCGGGGTGCCGGTTCATCGTCCCGTCGCGCGGCGACCCGTCACTCGGGGGTGATCGGGGACGGTGGCGCCGCGGGGGCCGGGGCGGGCTGGTCGCCCCCCAGGGGCGCGGTGGGCACCGCCTGCGGACCGCCCTGCAGCTGCCGCTGCACCTCGGTGACCCCGACGTTGCGGTTGGCCGCCACGACCGAGAGCAGCAGCGAGAGGACCATCAGCCCGCCGCCCAGGACCCAGCTCATCTTGGTGAGGAGGGTGGTGGCCTGGCGGCCGCCCAGCACGGTGTCGGAGGTGCCGCCGCCGAGGCTCGCGAGCCCGCCGCCCTGGCCGGCCTGGAGCAGGACGACCACCGAGAGGAGGAGCCCGTCGATCACGAGCAGCGTGAGGAGGAAGTAATACATGCCCTTGGTCCGTAATCGGTTAGCCCGGAAAGCTACCGCCCCCGGGCCACCCGATCAACCGGGCTGCGGTACGCCGTCGGCCGCGGTCACCACCGCCTGCCAGGTCTCCGGCTGGAGGCTGGCGCCCCCCACCAGGAGGCCCTGGACCTCCGGCCGGGCCACCAGGTCGCGGGCGTTGCCCGGGTTCACGCTTCCCCCGTACAGGATGGGGACCCCGCCGCCCCCCAGCGCTTCCAGGGCCTGGTGGAGGACCCGGTGCACCGCCGCGGCGTCCTCGGGGGTGGCGGTCCGTCCGGTGCCGATGGCCCAGACCGGCTCGTACGCCACCACCAGCCGGCCCACGTCCTCCCGGGTCAGGCCGTCGCACGCGGCCCGCAGCTGCGCGGTGACCACCGCGGCGGTCTCGTCCCGGTCGCGCTGCTCGAGCAGTTCCCCGACGCACAGGAACGGCGTGAGACCCGCGTCGAGCACCGCGCGCACCTTGCGCCGTACGTCCACGTCGGTCTCGCCGAAGACGTGGCGCCGCTCCGAGTGACCCACCAGCGCCGCCGCCGCGCCCGCGGCCTTGGCGAGCGGCACCGAGGTGGCGCCGGTGAACGCCCCCTTCGGCTCCCAGTGCACGTCCTGCACCCCGACCTGCACGTCGTCCCGTCCCGCGAACGCCCAGGCCGCCGCCTCCAGCGACACGGCCGACGGAAAGAAGACGAGTGCCCGACCGGCCTTCGGGGGCACGGCCGCCAGGAACTGCTCCGCGAACCGCCGGACCTCCTCGGGGGCCAGGTGCATCTTCCAGTTGGCGGCGAGAATCATGGGGTCCTCAGGCATCGTCGAGTGCGGCCACGCCGGGAAGTTCGCGGCCCTCCAGGAATTCCAGCGAGGCGCCGCCGCCGGTGGAGACGTGGGTCATCCGGTCCGCCAGGCCGGCCGCCACCACCGCGGCGGCCGAGTCCCCGCCCCCCACCACGGTCACGGTGCCGCCCGCGGTGGCCCCGGCCATGGCCTGCGCCACGGCCAGGGTCCCCCGGTCGAAGGGCGGGGTCTCGAACACCCCCATCGGACCGTTCCAGACCACCGTGCCCGCCCCGGCGATCTCCGCGGCGAACCGGGTGGCGGTGGCGGGGTCGATGTCCAGCACCGCCCAGCCGTCGGGGATGCCGTCGCGCGGCACCACCTGGGTGGCGGCGTCGGCGGCGAGCCGGTCGGCCACCACCCCGCCCTCCGGCAGCAGCAGCGTCTCGCCCGCGCGGTGCAGCAGGTCGGCGGCCATGGCCACCCGGTCCTCCTCCACCAGCGAGGTGCCGGTCCGGAGCCCCATCGCCCGGAAGAAGGTGCAGGCCATGGCGCCGCCCAGCAACAGCCGATCCACCTTGGGGAGGAGCGACTCCACGAGGTCGATCTTCCCCGAGATCTTGGCCCCCCCCAGCACCGCGACGAAGGGGCGCTTCGGCCGGTCGAGCGCCTGGCCCAGGTAGCGCAGCTCCTGTTCCATCAGGAACCCCGCCACCGCGGGCTTCAGCAGCCGGGCCACCCCTTCGGTGGTCGCGTGGGCCCGGTGGGCGGACCCGAAGGCGTCGTTGACGAACAGGTCACCCAGCGCGGCGTAGACCGCGGCCAGCGCCGGGTCGTTCGCCTCCTCCCCGGGGTCGAAGCGGGTGTTCTCCAGCAGCGCGACCCCGCCGCGCGGGAGCCGCCGCACGGTGCGCGGGGTCTCCGGGTCGCGGAGGTCCGCCAGGAAGGTGACGGGGATGCCCAGCAGCCCCTCCAGCGCGCGCGCCACGGGCGCCAGCGAGAAGGCCGGATCGGGACGGCCTCTGGGGCGGCCCAGGTGGGAGCAGAGCACCACCCGGGCGCCGTGGCCCCGCAGGTGGGCGATGGTGGGCAGCGCGGCCCGGATGCGGGTGTCATCGGCCACCGCCCCGTCCTTCAGCGGGCAGTTGAAGTCCACCCGCACCAGGGCCCGCTGACCGTCGAGCCGGACCGCCTCGAGGTCGCCGAGACCGCGTTTGCTCATCCGCCCCGGCCGGCCATGTACCGGAGCAGGTCCACGCACCGGGCGGAGTAGCCCATTTCGTTGTCGTACCAGGAGGAGACGTGCACCAGGGTGCCGTCCACGACCGCGGTGGAGAGGGCGTCCACGGTGCTCGAGGCGAGGCTGCCGATGTAGTCGACGCTCACCAGCGGCTCGTCGCTCACCGCCAGGACCCCCGCGAGGGGCCCGGCCGCGGCCTCGCGGAAGGCGGCGTTCACGGCGTCCACGGTGGTGGCCTGCTTCACCTCGCAGACCAGCTCCACGATCGAGACGTCGGCGGTGGGCACCCGGAGCGCCACCCCGTCGATCTTCCCCTTCACCTCGGGGATGACCAGCGCCGTGGCCTTGGCCGCCCCGGTGGAGGTCGGGATGATGGACAGCGCCGCGGCGCGGGCCCGGCGCAGGTCCCGGTGCGGCAGGTCCAGGATGCTCTGGTCGTTGGTGTAGGAGTGCACCGTGGTCATGTAGCCCCGGACCAGCCCGAAGCGCTCCAGCAGCACCTTGACCACCGGGACCAGGCAGTTGGTGGTGCAGCTGGCGTTGGAGATGACGTGATGGGCGGCCGGATCGTAGGCCTCGTGGTTCACCCCGTACACCACCGTGAGGTCCTCCTGCTTGGCCGGCGCCGAGATGACCACCTTGCGCGCGCCCGCGGCGAGGTGCTTGGCGGCGCTGTCCCGGTCGGTGAACCGCCCGGTCGACTCCAGCACCATGTCCACCTTCAGCGCCTTCCAGGGGAGCGCGGCGGGGTCCTTCTCCGCCAGCACCCGCACCGGCTTGCCGTTCAGCACCAGCCCGTCGGGGTCGACCGCCACCGTGCCGGTGAAGCGCCCGTGCACCGAGTCGTACTGCATCAGGTGCGCGAGGGTCTTGGCGTCGGTGAGGTCGTTCACCGCCACCAGCTCGAGGTCGGTGACGCCCATCCGGTGGGCGGCCCGGACGACGTTGCGGCCGATGCGGCCAAACCCGTTGATCGCGATCCGAGTGGTCATGGGGAGTCCTGGTGGAGCGTCTGGTCGTGTGTGAGCAGCGCCTGCACGTCGTCGTCCAGCGGACGGCGGGCCCGCGCGAAGGTCACCGCGGCGACCTGGCGAACCCCGGCCCCGAGCAGCGTCGCGGCGGCGGCGGCGAGGGTGGCGCCGGTGGTGAAGACGTCGTCCACCAGCACCACCCGGTCGAGCCGGCAGGGCGCCGCGCGGAACGCGCCCGCCACGTTCGCCCGCCGCGCATCCGGCGCGAGCCCGGTCTGCCGGGCCGTCTCGCGCGGGCGTCGGAGCAGATCCCGGCGGACGACGCCGCCGCGCCGCCGCGCGACGGCGCGGGCCAGATGATCGCTCTGATTATAACCGCGCTCCCGCTCCCGGGCGGCGCCCAGCGGGAGCGGCACCAGGACGCCGCCGGAGGCCACCGGCGCCAGCCGGGCGACCGGTCCCGCCATCGCGTCGGCCACCCGGAACCAGCCGCCGTACTTGAGATGATGGACCGCGTCGCGCGCGACACCGCTGAGCCAGACCGCGCTCCGCACGGGACCGAATCCTCCGGGCCACCCGGGGCAGACCCGGCATTCGATGTCGCGATCGCCCGGCTGGCCGCACCGCGGGCAGACCGGGTCGGGGAGCGGGGCCCAGCGACTGCGGCACACCGCGCAGATCAGCGGCTCGCCGGCCTCGGTGACCGGCCGCCGGCAGGCGAGGCACTCGGCGGGCAGGAGCCAGCGCTCGGCCCCGCGCAGCCCGGCCGTCAGCTCAGCCCAGCGCGTGCGCCACCGCCGCCCGCATCACCTCGCGCGGGGCCTCGAGCTCGGGAAACCACCGCTCCAGCGCGGCGGCCCCCTGCCCCACCAGGACCTCCCGTCCGTCCGCGGCCGCCACCCCCCGCTCGGCATAGGCCTGCACCATGGGGGTCCCACCCCTGCCATACACCAGGTCCAGCACCCAGCGCGCGGACGGCGTCTCGAAGGGCGTGATCGGCAGGGGGTCGTCGGGCGCGAGACCCAGCGGGGTGGCGTTCACCACCAGGTCGCACTCCGCCTCGTCCGCCGGCGGCAGGCCGTGCTCCGCCGCGGCGGCCAGGAAGGCCGCGCGCCGCCCGGCCGATCGCGACCGGACCCCCACCCGGACCCCGCGCGCCGCGGCGGCGGCCAGCACCGCCCTCGCCGACCCTCCGGTGCCGACCACCAGCCACGAGGTGGCCGCGACCTCCAGCCGCTCCAGCGCCCCGAGGATGCCGGCCACGTCGGTGTTGGCGCCCACCAGTCGGCCGTCGGATCCCCAGAAGGTGTTGCAGGCGCCGGGGACCCCGCCCTCGAGCCCGGTCACCGCCTCGGCCGCCACCGCCTTGTGAGGCACGGTCACGTTGCCGCCCCCGCCCGCGTCCGCCAGGGTGCGCATGAGGGTGGCCACGCGGTCGGCCGGACAGCGCACGGCGGCATAGACCGCGTCGAGGCCCAGCACCCGGAACGCGGCGTTCTGCATCGCGGGCGACAGGGAGTGCGCCACCGGGTCGCCCAGCAGCGCGAAGAGGACGCTGCGGCCGGTGATCATCCCGAGCGGTCGGCCAGCACGCGGTCGCGCGCCGCCTCCAGCAGCTGCTGCAGCTGGGCGAGGGTGGCCCGGTAGGTCCCGACGTCGCCGCCGTAGGGATCCCGGATCTCCAGGTCCGGTCCCTGGCCCGCGAAGTCGCCAAGCAGGTGCGCCCGGTCGCCCCCGCCCAGTCGCTCCACCCGGGCGAGGTGCCCCTTGGCCATGGTGAGGATCAGGTCCGCCTGCGCCACCATCTCGCGCGTCAGCAGGCGGGCCCGATGCCCGGACAGGTCGAGCCCCGCCTCCAGCGCGACCAGGTACGCGCCCTCCGACGCGGGGGCGCCGTCGTAGGCGCCGGTGCCCGCGGAGCCGACCGCGATGTCGGTCCGGCCCGCGGCCGCCAGGAGCCGGCGGAACGCCGCCTCCGCCAGGGGGCTGCGACAGGTGTTGCCGGAACAGACGAAGAGCACGTGCACGGCGGCCTCTACGGCGCGAGGGTCCCGACGGCGCGGCGCAGTTCCCGGCGAGGGAGCGCCCCTTCACGGACCAGGCGGGGCTCCCGGGTGGTGCAGTCCACGATGGTGCTGGGCGGGACGTTGCCCAGCGCCCCGCCGTCCAGGACGAGCAGCTCCCCGGTCCCCACCGCCTCGCCGAAGGCGCCGACGATCGCCTCGGCGCCCGGAGCGGCGGGGTGGCCGGGCCGGTTGGCCGAGGTCGAGGTGAGCGGCTGCCCGAGTCCGGCCACCAGCCGCGCGGCGTGCGGGTGGCCGGTGTGGCGCACCGCGATCCCGCCTTCGGGCCCGCGCAGGGCGTCCGGGAGCCGGCCCTCCCCGCCCGGGAGGACCAGGGTGAGCGGCCCCGGCCAGAAGGCGGCGGCGAGCGCCTCGGCGCTGGCGCTGAACGCGAGGCCC
Source organism: Gemmatimonadales bacterium (assembly GCA_041612035.1). Taxonomy (GTDB): domain Bacteria; phylum Gemmatimonadota; class Gemmatimonadetes; order Gemmatimonadales; family GWC2-71-9; genus SZUA-320. The sequence goes on from JBFILX010000009.1 coordinate 14,343, forward strand.
CAGCGCTCCGCCATCCCGCGCCCGTCCACCAGGAGGAGGAACGGCTTGCCGGGGGGGCGGCCCTTCAGCGCCGACAGCCGGGCCAGGGTGTCGGCCTCGGCCCGTGAACCCAGGCCGTACACCGTCTCGGTGGGATACGCCAGGAGCCGGCCCGCGGCGAGGTGGGCGCGCACCTGCGGCAGCGCCCGGTCGACGTCGGCGTCGGTGCGGAAGGGGATCAGCGGCCCAGCCACTGCGCGATTGCCCCGGCCATCACCAGGTCCTCCACGGTCGTGACCTTGAAGTTGAGGACGGAATCGGGGACCAGCGTCACGGGCTCGCCCAGCGCCTCGACCAGCTGCGCGTCGTCGGTCGCCTCGGCCCGGTCCGCCGCCTCGCGGTGGGCGCGCTCCAGCACCCGGCGGGGGAAGCCCTGCGGGGTCTGGGCCCGCCAGAGCCGCTCCCGGGCCACGGTGCGGACGACCCCGAGGGCGCCGTCGGCCTCCTTGAGGGTGTCGGTCACCTGGAGGGCCGCCACGGCGCTGGTCCCGGCCCGGGCGGCGGCGATGACCGCGTCGATCGTCCCGGCGCCCGGAAACGGCCGGGCGCCGTCGTGCACCAGGACGACCTCGCATCCGGAGGGCAGCACCGCGAGGCCGGCGCGCACCGAGTCGGCCCGGGCGGTGCCGCCCGCCACCAGCCGCAGCCGATCGCCCGCGATCCGCTCCAGCCAGGGCGGCGGGGCGGCGGCCACTTCCGCCGGGAGCGCGGCGGCCACGGTGACCACCTCGGGATGGGCCAGGAACGGCCGCACGGCGTGCAGCAGCATCGGCACGCCGGCCAGCTCCCGGAACTGCTTCGGCTCCCCGCCCATCCGGGTGCCGCGCCCGGCGGCCACCACGATGACGCCGACGTCAGGCCGCGAGGGTGCCGGCGAGCTCATCCACGCTCCGCAGATCGTGCTGGGTGACCCCCGACGGCCCGGCGCCGGCACGACCGGCACCGTACACCCGCCGGAAGCCGAGTCGGGCCGCCTCGGCCAGCCGCCGGTCGAGTCCGGTGACCGCGCGGACCTCGCCGCTCAGCCCCAGTTCCCCCAGGTACAGCGCGTCGGGGGGCGTCGGCCGGTTCCGCAGGCTCGAGAGCAGCGCCGCGGCCACGGCCAGGTCGGCCCCGGGCTCGGTGAGGCGCAGCCCGCCGGTCACCTGGAGGAACACGTCCTGGGAGGCGAAACTGGCCCCGGCCCGCCGCTCGAGCACGGCGAGGAGGACGGCCAGCCGGCGGGGATCGAGACCCGCCGCCACCCGCTGCGGGGTCCCGTACCCGGAGGGGGCGGCGAGGGCCTGCACCTCGACCAGGACCGGGCGCGACCCTTCCATGAGCGCCGTGATCGCGGTCCCCGGGGTGGCGGCGTCGCGGGCGCCGAGGAAGACCGCGGAGGGGTTGGGGACCGGCAGGAGTCCCTCGCCGGTCATGGTGAAGACCCCCAGCTCGTCCACCGAGCCGAACCGGTTCTTGGTGGCCCGCAGAAGCCGGTAGTCGAGCGAGGCCTCGCCCTCGAAGTAGAGCACCGTGTCCACGATGTGCTCGAGGGTCTTGGGCCCCGCGATGCTCCCGCCCTTGGTCACGTGCCCCACCAGCATCACCGCCACCCCCGACTCCTTGGCGAAGCGCATCAGCAGGGCGGCCGACTCCCGGACCTGGCCCACCCCGCCCGGGGCGCCGTCCAGCGTCTCCGACCAGACCGTCTGGATCGAGTCGAGCACCAGCAGCCGGGCGCCCAGCGACCGGGTGACGTCGAGGATCGTCTCCAGCCGGGTCTCGCCCAGCACCCGCACCGCTCCCGCGTCTTCCCGGAGCCGGTCGGCGCGCAGCCGGATCTGCTCGGGGCTCTCCTCGCCGCTGGCGTACAGGGTCGGGTGGCCGGCCCGCTCCAGCCGGGCCGCCGCCTGGAGCAGCAGGGTGGACTTGCCGATGCCCGGCTCCCCGCCGATCAGGGTGAGCGACCCGGGCACCACCCCACCGCCCAGCACGAAGTCGAACTCGGGGATCCCGGTGGTCCAGCGGGCCAGCGCGCTCGGGGCGATCTCCGCCAGGGGCCGGGGCTCGGGCAGCGCGCCGCGGCGTCCGCCGGCCCGGCGGCCCCCCGCCCCCGGGGCGGGCCGGGTGCCCGGCTCCTCGACGAGGGTGTTCCAGGCGCCGCATCCCTCGCACCGGCCGGCCCACTTCGCGTGCTCGTGCCCGCACTCCGCGCAGCGGTGAACCGACCGGGCGCGGGCCATCAGGACGGGCCTTCGCGTTCGCTCAGGTTGTCGAACCGGGTGATGGACTTCTCGAAGTGCAGCTCGAGGGTGCCGGTGGGACCGTTCCGGTGCTTGGCGATCAGGATCTCCGCCAGCCCGGCGAGGCTGCGGCCCTCGCTGTCCTCCTTCTGGTACATCTCGGGCCGGTGGATGAAGATCACCACGTCGGCGTCCTGCTCGATGGCGCCCGAGTCCCGCAGGTCGGAGAGGATCGGCTTGCGCTCGCCGCCGCGCTGCTCGGAGGCCCGCGACAGCTGGGACAGGGCGACCACCGGAATCTCGAGCTCCCGGGCCAGTGCCTTGAGGGAGCGGGAGATGTCGGAGATCTCCTGCACCCGGTTGTCGGAGTACTCGGGGCTCCGCATGAGCTGGAGGTAGTCCACCACCACCATGTCGAGGTCGTACTCCGCCTTCAGCCGCCGGGCCTTGGACCGCATCTCCAGGAGGGTCATGGACGGGGTGTCGTCGATCCAGATGGGGGCGCCCTGCAGCACGCCGGCCGCGCGGGCCAGCTTGGTGAAGTCGCTGTCGCGCAGCATCCCCCGCCGCACCAGCTGGCTGTCCACCCGGGCTTCGGCGCAGAGCAGCCGCTGCACCAGGGCGTTCTTGGACATCTCGAGCGAGAAGATGGCCACTCCGTGGGCCGGGTGCTCGAGCGCGGCGTGCGCCGCCAGGTTCAGGCAGAACGAGGTCTTCCCCATGGACGGGCGCGCGGCCACGATGACCAGCTCGGACCGCTGGAACCCCGAGGTCATCTCGTCCAAGTCTACGAAGCCGCTCGGTACCCCCGTGATCTTCTTGCCGCTCTGATGGAGCTTTTCGATGTCCTCCATCGTGGGCCACAGCATCTCCTTCAGGCGGCTGAAGCCCGCGTCCCGCCGCTGCTGGGAGATGTGGAAGACCCGCGACTCGGCGGTGTCGAGCAGCTCGTTCGCGCTGCTCCGGCCGGCGTAGGCCTCGGTGATGATCCCGGTGGCGGTCTCGATCAGCCGTCGCAGGATCGCCTTGTCCTTCACGATGTTGACGTGGAACTCGAGGTTGGCCGCGGTGGGGGCCGCCTCGGCCAGTTCGGCCAGGTACTCCACCCCGCCCGCCTCGTCCAGTTCGCCCCGGCGGTCCAGCTCGTCCCGCAGGGTGACGTAGTCGATCACCACCCGGCGCTCGAGCAGGGAGGCCATGGCGCGGAAGACCCGGCGGTGGCCCTCCCGGTAGAACATGGTCGGGTCGGCCAGCTCGACCGCGCGGAGTCCCGCGTCCTGGTCGATCAGCATGGCGCCCAGCACGGCCTGCTCCGCCTCCGGGCTCCACGGAGGGGTGCGGCCGACGGGGGCCTCAAGCGTCGAGTAGCTGTCGGGCGATACGGACGTCATCCCAGGTGGGCTTCTTCCAGTTGGGGTTCCGCAGCAGGGCCGCGGGGTGATAGGTGACGATCAGCGGGATCCCGTCGAACCGGTGCACCCGCCCGCGCAGCGAACCCAGGCTCTGCCGCACGCCCAGCAGGCCCTCCGCGGCCGTGGCGCCCAGCGCCAGCAGGACGGTCGGCCGGACCAGCCGGATCTGGGCCCGAAGATACCCCAGGCAGGCCGCCACCTCGTCGGGAAGCGGCTTCCGGTTCTGGGGGGGACGGCACTTGACCACGTTGGCGATGAAGACCTGCTCCCGCGGCAGATCGATCGCCGCGAGGATGTCGGTGAGCAGGTCGCCGGCCCGTCCCACGAAGGGCCGGCCGGTCCGGTCCTCGGTCTCGCCCGGTCCCTCGCCCACGCACATCAGGCGCGCCCCCGCGGGGCCCTCCCCCGGGACGGCGTGGGTGCGATGCCCGCAGAGGACGCACTGCTCGCAGCCGCGCACCGCGTCGGCCACCGCCTCGAGCGAAGCATAGTCGGGGGCCGCGTCGAGCAGGCCCGGGGCCGGGGTGACGATCTCGATCCCTGGGCCGGGGACCGGCGGCGCCCCCTCCCGCCAGGCCCCGCTCCGCGCGGGCTCCGGGAGGGCCTCGGCGGGCTGTGCCGGGGCGGACGCGGCGGGCGGGACCGGCGGCGCGGCGGCAGCCGGGGGGGCGGGCGCGGGACCGCTCCCGGGCGCCCGGGAGAGGTAGACCTCCGGCCCGCCCAGGTCACGCTGGCGGAGGAGGTACCGGCGTCTGGCGTCGGACAAGGAGGGCCTCCGCGGCATCCAGGATCGCCTCGGCCACGTCGGCCTTCGGCATGAGCGGGAGGGCGGTGGCGGGCCCGTCGCGCCCCAGCAGGGTCACCCGGTTGGTGGCCACCTCGAACCCCGCCCCGGGCTCCAGCGCGTCGTTCGCCACCACCAGGTCCAGACCCTTGCGCTCCAGCTTCTCGCGCGCCCGGGCCGACGGGTCTCCCGTCTCCAGGGCGAACCCGACGATGACGGCGCCGGGCTTCCGGGACGCGCGCGTCTCAGAGAGGATATCCGCGGTGGGCGTCAGGGCAAGCGCCACCGGACCGTCGGCCCGGGCATGCTTGGTCTCCCGGGGCTCCGCCACGCGCCAGTCGGCGGGCGCCGCCGCCATCACCAGCAGGTCGGCGGCCGGCAGGTGGGTCGCCACGGCGGCGTGCAGCTCCGCGGTGGTGTCCACCCGGACGACCTGCAGCCCCTCGAACGGCGCCTCGGCCGACGGCCCCGTCACCAGCGTCACTTCCGCGCCCCGCTCCCACGCCGCCTCCGCCACCCGGAACCCCATCCGTCCGCTGGAGCGGTTGGTGAGCACCCGGACCGGGTCGATCGGCTCCCGGGTCGGCCCCGCGGTGACCAGCACCCGCCGACCGGCCAGCGCCCCCCCGCCCCGGAGGACCCGGGCCGCGTGGCGCACGATCACCTCGGGCTCCGCCATCCGGCCCGGCAGGTCGCTGTCGCCCTCGGCGAGGGGGCCCGTGGCGGGGCCGACCTGGGTCCAGCCCCGGGCGCGCAGGGCGGCGAGGTTCCGGGCCACGGGCTCGGCGGCGTACATCATGTCGTTCATGGCGGGGGCCAGCAGGACCGGCCCGGTGCGGGCCAGGAGCAGGGCGGTGAGCAGGTCGTCGGCGATGCCGAGCGCGGCGCGGGCGATCAGGTGCGCGGTGGCCGGGGCCACCACGACGAGGTCGGCGTCGGCGGCCAGCCGGACGTGGTCGAGGGCGGCGCCCCGCCGCCAGAGCGACCGGCGTACCGGGCGCCCGGTCAGGGCTTCGAACGTCACGGGGCGCACGAACCTCGTGGCGCCCCGCGTCATGACCACCTCGACCTCGGCGCCGGCCTCGACCAGCCGGCGGACCAGGATGCAGCTCTTGTAGACGGCGATGCCGCCGGAGACGCCGACGACGAGGCGCCGTCCGGCCCAGCGCATCAGGCGTCCGAACGGCGGCGCCGGAGTTCCCGGAACCCGAGCTCGCCGGTCACCAGCTTCTTGAGCGAGAGGGTGGTGAGCTTGGACTGCCGGTCGTCGTCGTCCCACCGGACGCGGTAGTCGGCCGGCATCTCGTTGAGCATCCGCGCGAACTTGGCGGCCACGAGCACGGCCCGGTACTTCGTGCCGGCGGTCCGGGCGGCCTCCCCGGGGGTGAAGATCTCCATCGGTTACGACTCCTTTCGCGGCGGCGCCGCGAGGAAACGGTCTCGTTGCGTCTCGACGTCGGCCCGCAGCCGCGCGAGGTCCTCTGCCAGGGCCGGCAGCCGGCGGGTGCGCCGGCTTTCGGCTTCGATGATCGCGGCGACGTGATCCACGGCGGTCACCAGGTCGTCGTTCACCACGATGTAGTCGTACTCGCCCGCCGCACCCAGCTCGTCCACCGCGTGGGCCACCCGGCGGGCCAGCGCCTCGGGGGCCTCGGTGTCGCGATTGCGCAGCCGCTCCAGCAGGACCTTCGCCGAGGGCGGCAGGATGAACACGTGCACCGCGTCGGGGTACGCCGCCCGCACCTGCCGGGCGCCCGCCACCTCGATGTCGAGCACCGCGTGGCGCCCCCGCTCCAGCACCCGCTCCACCTCGGCCCGCAGGGTCCCGTACCGGGCCCCCCCGTAGGCGGCATGCTCCACGAACTCGCCCGCCTTCACCCGCCGGAGGAACTCCTGCTCCGACAGGAAGTGGTAGTGCACCCCGTCCTGTTCCCCGGCCCGCGGCGCGCGGGTCGTGGCCGAGACCGAGTACCCGAGGTCGTCCCGGCCGTCCAGCAGGTGCCGGGCGATGGTGGACTTGCCGCCGCCGGAGGGCGAGGAGAGGACCAGCAGGAAGGGCCTCACTCGAGGTTCTCCACCTGCTCCCGCATCTTCTCGAGTTCGCCCTTCATCTCCACCACCAGGTGCGCGATCGCCGTGTCGTAGGCCTTGGAGCCGATGGTGTTGACCTCGCGCCCCAGTTCCTGGGCCAGGAACCCGAGCGGCTTGCCCACCGCCGCGTCGCCCCCGAGCAGGTCGAGCGCCGCCGCCACGTGGGCCCGGGCCCGCACCAGCTCCTCGGTGATGTCCATCCGGTCGGCGAGCAGGGCGATCTCCTGGGCCACCCGGGCCTCGTCCACCGCCCGGCCCTCCAGCAGCCGGACCACGTTCTCCCGCAGCCGGTCGCGCTCGCGCTCCAGCCGCTCGGGCGCCAGGGCTTCCACCTGCCCCGCCAGCGCCAGGAGCCGCTCCAGCCGGCCCCGCAGCTCGTCCGCCAGGGCCCCGCCTTCGCGCCGGCGCATCGCCCGGCAGGCGGTGGCCGCGTCGGCCACGAGCGGCTCCACGTCGGCCCAGGCGATCTCCGGACCGTCGCCGGGAGCCACCGTGAGCACGTCGAGTTGCCGGGCCAGCAGGTCGAGCGAGATCTCGCCCGAGAGCCCCACCGCCGTCTGCAGTTCCCGCAGCCGGGCCATGGCCTCCCGCGCCCGGTCCACGTTCAGGACCAGCCCGCCGTCCGGCCGCGCCCCCTCGAGCCAGCGCACCGACACCGCCACGTGCCCCCGGTCGAACTCCCGGCGCAGCCGCTCCCGCAGCTCGGGCTCCAGGGCCGCGAGCTCGGCGGGCATCTTGAAGCTCGGGTTGAAGAACCGGTGGTTCACCGTCCGGATCTCCACCCGGAGTCGGCCCCCGTCAGCGGGGCCCTCGGCGGCGCCGAAACCGGTCATGCTGAACGGCACTGAACCCCCAGGAGCCAAAGCCTTTAAAGCTAACCCGGTGAACGGCTTGGCGGAATGGAGCGGCCGGTCAGTTCAGGAAGGCCCAGCGGACCCCGTACATGGCGGCCGCGGACGGGATCCGGAAGCCCGGGATGTAGACCGATCGGGTGTCGGTCAGGTTGTAGCGGTCGTAGTAGACGACGAAATCCGAGAACTGGAGCTGGATCTGGCCCCGGAGGAAGGTGGCCCCGCGCAGGGTGACCGGCTCCCCCGCCCCGTCCCGGCCCAGCACGCCGGTGCCCCAGCTTTCCGCGCTCACCGCGATCCGGAGGGTGAAGATCCCGCTCGGGAAGGTGCGCAGGAATTTCGACTCGATGGCCGCGGTGACCATGGAATGGGTGGGGGGCACCCCGTCGGGGCCCGGCGCCAGCGGGTGGCTGTACCACCCCTGCACCGTGAACCACTGGCGGGGGGCGAGCCGGGCCGAGGCCATGATCCACTCGGTGGGGCCGGACGCGCCGATCGAGTCCACGGCGGCGAACTGCCGGTAGCCGACCGGCTGGAAGCCGTCGAGCCGCGCCGCGGCCACGCTGAGCCCGTACCGGGGCCGGTCCCACGAGAGCCGGCCTTCCACGTCGAGGATGGAGCGGGCGGTGTCGCTCAGCACGGCAGGCCGGGTGACGACCTCGCCCACCCGTGCCGAGCCCGAGGCGAGCACCCCCATGGGCAGTTCCACCCCGGCCCGGGCCAGGACCCAGCGGCTCTTCCGGTCGTCCTTGTGCCGCTGCCAGGCCCCCTCCAGCGCGAGGCTCACCCGGTCCCGCGGGACCCACCCGGCCTGCACCCGGGCGTCCACCTTGGTCCACCGGGTGCCGTACCAGACGGCGGCGCCGAGGCTGCGGGTCGGGGTGCGCTTCGAAGCGGACGCCCCGACCCGCCAGAGCGACTGTTCGAGGCTGTCCGCCCGCCACGCGGTCCGGACCGCCATCAGGTCGGCCCGGGTGCCGAGCCCGTCCGGGGCCCCGCCGTACGAGAGCCGGGCCTCCAGGTCGGAGCGGGTCCCGATCACCGGGAAGCTCAGCGTGTCGCCCGATTCGGCCAGTGCGGGGCTCCGGTCGGGGGTGGAGAAGCGGTAGCGGATCCGCGCCCCCCGGTCGGCGCGGGGGACGTAGCTCGCCTCGACCCATCCGTACGCGGTGTCGAAGTCTCCCCCGTCGCGGTTGAACGCGGGTGAGATGAGGTACGACCCGCCCAGCGCGTAGCCGAACCCCGACCGGGTCCGCCGCTGGAGCAGTCCCTCGTACACCGCCTGGTCGTAGGTGCCCCGGGCCACGCCGATGCGGCTCCAGGGCGCCAGCACGTCGTGCTCCCGGAGCATCAGGTGCACCCGGAGCAGACCGGGCAGGCGCTCCACCTCGATCCGGTCCACGAAGCCGAGCGGCAGGAGCGAGGGATCCACCGCGAGGCTGTCGGGGCCCATGGGCAGGTGGGGGACGCCGTCGATCAGGTACTCCACCGAGGTCGCCCCGCGGCCCAGGTAGTTGGCCGGCTCGGGCCGGCCGAGCCAGCCGCCCCGCCACAGCCAGACGCCCGGGATCTCCGCCAGGACGTCCCCCACCGTCTCGACGTTCAGCGCGTTCAGCGTGTCCCGGGGGAAGACGATCCGCGCGTGCCACGGGAGCAGCTGCTCGATGCCCACCCGGGGCATGGTGGGCAACCGCACCTGCGCATCCTCCTCGGCGCGGAGCAGGAGCCCGGTCTGGTCGAGGCTGTCGCGGGTCGGGGGACGGGGCACCGTGTCGGCCGGCTCCTGGGCGGCCAGCGGGGCCGCGGCCAGGAGCAGGACGACCGCGGCCGCCGCGGCCCGCCGCCGGTCAGCGGCGGGCCAGCAGGAACTCACAGAAGAGCCGGGTGCCCATTGCGGTGGGCCCCTTGACGCTGGCGGGGGTTTCCTTGTCGGTGTAGGCGGTCCCCGCGATGTCGAGGTGGGCCCAGGGGAACCCCTCCACGAACTCGCGGAGGAACCACGCCGCGCTGATCGTGCCCGCCGGACGACCGCCGCTGTTCTTCACGTCGGCGATCTCCGACTTGTTGAGTTCGCGGTATTCGTCCCAGAAGGGCAGTTCCCAGACCCGCTCCCCGGCACGCTCCCCGGCGGCGAGCACCTCCCGGACCAGGTCCGCGTCGGTGCCCAGCACCGCGCCCGCGGTGTGCCCCAGGCCGATCACCACCGCCCCGGTGAGGGTGGCGGCGTCGAG
>JBFILX010000010.1:0-23637 GCA_041612035.1 Gemmatimonadales bacterium
GCGCGGCCGTCAGGACGCGCCACGGAGCCGCTCCACCAGCGCCGTCGTCGAATAGCCGGGCACCACGTCGATCGTCGTCACGTCACCTCCCCAGGAGGCCACGTCCTCGGCCCCCACGATGGTCGCTCGGGTATAGTCGCCGCCCTTCACCAGCACGTCGGGCCGGAGGGCGCGGATCAGTTCGAGGGGGGTGTCCTCGTCGAACACCGTCACCCGGTCCACCGCCGCCAGGCCGGCCACCACCCGGGCCCGGGCCTCGGCCGAGGCCACCGGCCGGCCGGCGCCCTTGCCGAGGCGGCGCGCGGAGGCGTCGCTGTTCACCCCGACCACCAGCGCGTCGCCCAGGGCGCGGGCCGCTTCCAGGTATTCCACGTGCCCGGGATGGAGCAGGTCGAAGACGCCGTTGGTGAACACCACCCGCCCCGGCACCGTCCGGCGCCAGGCCACCAGGACATCCCGCCCGACCACCCTGGTCCCGCTGGTCAGAACCGCCACTCCACCCGCGGGCGGAACACGAACTCGTAGGGCCTGAACGGGCGCGGGAACCGCAGCACTTCCCGGTATTCGGTCTCGATCACCATGCGCATGGGGGGACCCGACCGGCGCACGGTGAAGTCGGCAGCCTCGGGGGGCAGGCCGAGCTCGGTCACCTTGGCGCGCAGGGTGCGCCGGATGGACTGGTCGCTCCGGGTGGACGCAAACCGGGCCGCCGTCGCCATCTCGTCCCTGAAGCTGTAGTACCGCCAGTAGATCTGGCCCACCTGCGCCCCGTAGTAGAGCGCGCCGACGAAGAGGGCGAGGGTGACCAGGCACCCGAGCTTGCTGGCCCCTCGCGAGGAGGGATGTCTCACCATTGGGACTGGGCTCCATCCACGATGTTGGTGGTGAGCTTCTCCAGCGCCTTCTGGCGCCCTTCCCGCTCCCGGCCGGTCTCGTAGTCCCCTTCCAGGGTCATCGACTGCTGGGTCCAGAGCACCTTGTCGGCCTTGCGGTCGCGGATCTCGACCGAGACCACGATCTGCACCAGCCGCCGGGTCACCTCCACCCGGTTCTGCTGCTGGCCCGGGACCCCCGCCTGGCCCGCCTGGAAGGCGACCGGGAGGTCAGGCTCGTACCGGGTGATGGTCCCGCTGACCACGGCGTCGGCCTGGTTCTCGCCGGCCTGGCGCAGGCCCAGCCGGTTCTCGACCGCCTCGCGCACCGCCGTGTTGATCTCCGCGGTGAGGGTCGCGTCGGGGGTGAGGTTCTCGAACGGCAGCACCGCCACGGTGCGGATCTCCGGGGGAAAGCCGCCTCCCGCGAAGCCGTAGAGACACCCCGCCAGCAGCAGGGGGAGGGCGGCGAGCGCGCGCCAGGGGCGGTCAGGGCTCAGGGGGCACCCAGGTGTCGGGGGGGAACGGGGGCGACGACGCGGTGCTGCCATAGGTGATGTCCAGTCGCGCGGGGGCGCCCGGCACCTCGAGCCGGGAGGACTTGAGGACGCCGTCGGACCCGAACACGGTCTCCACCCGGCCCAGCCGGCCGTCGGCCCGCCGCACGTCGGCGACGAGCCGCCGGTCGGAGCCGATGAGGATCGCGTACTCCACCGTGTCGGTCCCGTGCACGAACCGGAATGCGCTGAGCCGCGCATCCTGGAACAAGCTCACCGTGCCCTCCCCCGCCGGGAGCCGGGCGATCCCCAGCATGGCCCAGAGCAGCGGGTAGTTGGGCACCAGCTTGGAGATGTCCTCCTCCGGCTGCGCCCAGGCGGCGGAGTCGCCGATCACGAACGCCGCGCCCCGACCCGAGCCGAGCGGCCCGACGACGTCGAACCGGAGCGAATCGCCCGGGGTGATCCGCGCGCTCCCCCGTCCCCCCGCGCTTCCGTCCCGATCGCGAAACAGCCAGCGGAACCGGATCAGCACCGGCTCGGCCGCGCGGGTCCGGGCGACCCAGGCCTCCGCTTCCGCCCTGGTGGCCGGCACCGCACCGACCGGGACCACGGGACCGGGCACCCCGCCGCCGCACGCGGCGAGGGCAAGGGCAAGATAGGCCGCGCGAAAATGACGGTCAAACCGGCCCGACGGGGCGCCGGCACCGCGGCAGGGAGGAGACCCGGACACGACGGACAGGGGCATCAGCACTCCGGATCGGGGATGGCGGCGAGCCGCCCCAGCAGGTCCTCCGGCATCCGGCGGACGCGGAACTGCCGGTCGAGCGCCACCAGGGAGGTCTCCGCGGTGGCGAACAGCTCGCCCCGCTCTCCATGCTCGATCCGGTAGCCGAAAGTTACCCTGCGGGAGCCCAGATCGCGGACCCAGCACCGGACCCGCACCAGGTCGTCGTATTCCGCGGCCCGGACGTACCGCACCCGGACGTCCGAGACCGCCAGGAGGAGCCCGCCGTCCTCCAGGGCCCGGTAGGTCGTCCCGGTCTGGCGCAGGTGTTCGGTCCGGGCCATGTCGAGCCAGACCACGTAGCGGGCGTGGTAGGCCACCCCCATCCGGTCCACCTCGGAGTAGTTGACCCGGAACGTGATCTCGGAGACCGTGCTGGCCATCGCCGCCCTCGCCATGCTGACGTTATGTTGCTCCCCGTGCTCGGCCGCCGACTGGTGATCGTGTCCGACGCCCACCTGGGCGCAGTGCCGGAGGCCACCGAGGCGGCCCTGCTCCGGTTCCTCGAGGCCGTGCCCGGCCTGGGCGACGGCCTGCTGGTGAACGGCGACCTCTTCGACTTCTGGTTCGCCTACCGGCGCGCCATCCCCCGGGCCGGCTTCCGGGTCGCCAGCGCGCTCGCCACCCTGGGCCGCCGCCTCCCCGTCCTGCTCACCGGCGGCAACCACGACCGCTGGGGCGACTCCTTCTGGGACCGCGAGGCGGGCCTCCGGTTCGGGGCCGACGGCCTCCGGTTCCGGCTGGGCGACCGCGACGTGTTCGCGCTCCATGGCGACGGGGTCGCGGAGCAGCGCTGGAGCGGCCGGCTGCTTCACCGCATTACCCGGCACCCGGTCACCGTCGCCGGCTTTCGCGCCCTCCCCGCCGACCTCGGCTTCTGGCTGGTGGACCGGATGAGCGGCCGCCTGGCCGACGACTCCCGGGACGCCGCGGTGCTCGACCGCGCGGCCGCCGCCCAGCGCGCGTGGGCGGAAACCCGGCTGCAGGACGAGCCCGGGCTGCACCTCCTCGTGATGGGCCACACCCACCGCCCCTGCCTCGCGGAGCCCGAGCCCGGCCGCTGGTACCTGAACCCCGGGGCCTGGGCTGACGGCTTCCGCTACGCCGTGGCCACCCCCGGGGGCGCCACGCTTCACCGGTTCGAGGGCTAGCCGCCGAGCGACACCACCTCCACTGGGCCCAGCCGCTCGCCCAGGAACCGCGCCCCCACGTCGCGGAAGCGCGCCGGGTCGTCGGTCACCGCGAAGCGGTGCGAGGGCGCCGAGCCCGCCGGCGCCTCGAGGCCCCGGGCGGCCACCGCGTCGGCGACCGCCGCCGCGGTCTCCTCCGCGCTGTCGATGAGCCGCACCGCGTCCCCCAGTTCGCTCCCCAGCATCGGCTTGAGCAGGGGGTAGTGGGTGCACCCCAGCACCAGGGTGTCCACCCCCGCGGCGACCAGCGGGGCCAGGTACTCCCGGGCCACCAGCCGGGTGGCCTCGTGCTCGAACCACCCCTCCTCCACCAGCGGCACGAAGAGCGGGCAGGCCTGCTGCACCACCCGGTGCTCCGGGGCGACCGCCGCGATGGCGCGGGGGTACGCCCCGCTCGCCACGGTGCCGCTGGTCCCGATCACCCCGATCGTGCCGACCCGGGTGGCCGCGACGGCGGCCCGGGCCCCCGGCTCGATCACCCCGATGACCGGCACCGGCGAGGCGGCGGTGAGCGCCCCGAGGGCGTGCGCGGTGCTGGTGTTGCAGGCCACCACGACCGCCTTCACCCCCTGGCCCAGGAGCCAGTCGAGGATTTCCAGGCTGTAGCGCCGCACCGTCTCGGGCGACTTGGGGCCGTAGGGGACCCGGGCGGTGTCGCCGACGTAGAGGGTGGCGTCGTGGGGGAGCCGGTGGAAGATGGCGGCCGCGACGGTGAGCCCGCCCAGCCCCGAGTCGAAGATCCCGATCGGGGCCTGGTTCATCGGACCCGGAACGGCACCGTCACCCGCACCCCGGTTCCCTCGGGGGCGGCGCGGATCCGCACGTCGTCCGGGAAGTCCCACAGGTGGGCGGCCACGAACGCTTCCAGCCCCGAGAAGAGGTGGTTGAACACGAGCAGGGTGAGCCAGTCCTCCCGCTCCTGGCGCTTGCCCTCCACCAGGCCGGAGCCCTGGGCCTCGAGGTGCCGCAGCTCGCGGGTCGCCTTGATGGTCATCCCCAGGGTGACCCCCTCCCAGGCGATGAAGAGCCCCGCCGTGAGCCGGCGGCCCAGGATCGCCTGGGACCAGCCGGGCACCGCGAGCGACCGGAAGAAGGCGCCGAGGGGGCGCACCGGCGGGCGGGGGAAGGCGGAGTCGCTGACCCCGGCGGGGGTGGCGGCGGGCGCCTCGAGGATCACCGCCCCCTGGCGCACCTCGGTGGTGTCCTGCGCGGCCAGCCCGGGCGGGACCAGCGCCAGCGCCAGCGCCGCGGCCACGAGGAGCGGCAGGCGGCGCGGCGCTGGCGGGGACGTGTGGGAATCGAACCCACCGGAGCCGCCGAAGGCGCCTCCGTCGCGGTTTTGAAGACCGGCCAGGCCACCAGGCCCGATCCGCCCCCGTGTCATGTCTCGCCTCACGCGGGGCTCAGCCCCGCACGGCGATGACCTCGATCTCGACCCGCACCCCGCGCGGCAGCCCCGCCGCCGCCACGGTGGAGCGCGCGGGGCGGTGATCGCCGAAGGCCCGGGCGTACACCTCGTTCATCGCGGCGAAGTCGGCCATGTCGGCCAGGAAGACCGTGGTCTTCAGCACCCGGGAGAGGTCGGTCCCCGCGGTCTCCAGCACCGCCTTCAGGTTGGCCATGACCCGCTCGGTCTGCTCCGCCACCCCGCCGGGGACCACCTCCATGGTGGCGGGGTCGAGCGCGATCTGGCCGGCGGTGAACACCAGCCCGCCCGACACCACCGCCTGGCTGTAGGGCCCGATCGCCTTGGGCGCGCCCTCGGAATGCACCGTCGCGATGCTCATGCCTGTGGCCCCCGTCCTAGAAGAGTCCCTCGATGGTGCCGTCGGCGTGCACCCGGATCGCCTCGGCGGCCGGCACCCTGGAGAGGCCCGGCATGGTCATGATGTCTCCGGCCAGCGCCACCACGAACCCGGCGCCCGCCGAAGGGTACACGTCCCGGATGGTGATCCGGAACCCGGTCGGCCGGCCCAGCCGCTTGGGGTCGTCGCTGAACGAGTACTGGGTCTTGGCGATGCAGACCGGGGTGTCGCCCAGCCCCATCTGCTCGCACTGGCCCATCGCCCGCTCGGCGGCAGGGAGGAAGTCCACCCCCTCGGCGCCGTAGATCTCCCGCGCCACCGTCTCGATCTTCTCGCGGATCGGGCGGGCCGCGTCGTAGATCGGCCGGAAGGCGGCCTTCCCCTCCTCGAGCGCCGCCAGCACCTCGGCCGCCACCGCCTCGCCCCCCGCCCCGCCCCGGGCCCACACGTCGCTGAGCGCCGCCCGCACCCCCCATCCGGCACACGCCTCGAGGACCGCGTCGATCTCCGCCTGGGTGTCGGACAGGAACCGGTTCAGGGCCACCACCACCGGCACGCCGAACTTCCGGACGTTCTGCACGTGGCCCTCCAGGTTGGCGAGCCCCCGGCCCAGCGCCGCCACGTCCTCGCTGCCCAGGGCGTCCCGCGCCACCCCGCCGTGCATCTTGAGCGCCCGCACCGTGGCGACCACCACCGCCACCTCGGGGGTGAGCCCGCCCATCCGGCACTTGATGTCGAAGAACTTCTCGGCGCCCAGGTCGGCCCCGAACCCGGCCTCGGTGACGACCAGGTCGGCCATGCCGAGGCCCAGCCGGGTGGCCACCACCGAGTTGCAGCCGTGGGCGATGTTGCCGAAGGGGCCGGCGTGCACCAGGGCGGGCCCGCCCTCCAGGGTCTGCACCAGGTTGGGGAGGATGGCGTCCTTGAGCAGCAGGGTCATGGCCCCGGCCGCCTTCAGGTCGGCCGCCCGGATCGGCTTCCGGTCGCGGGTGAGGCCGACGATGATCCGGCCGCAGCGGGCCTCCAGGTCCTGCAGGTCGCCGGCCAGGCTCAGGATCGCCATGATCTCGCTGCCCGGCACGATGACCCACCGCTCCTCGCGGGAGGGGCCCCCGTTGAGCCCGCCCAGCCCGACCACCGCGCTCCGCAGCGCCCGGTCGTTCATGTCGATCGTGCGCGGCCAGGTGATCCGCCGCGGATCGATCCCCAGGGCGTTGCCGTGGTGGATGTGGTTGTCCACCATGGCGGAGAGCAGGTTGTGCGCGGCGGCGATGGCGTGGAAGTCGCCGGTGAAGTGCAGGTTGATCTCGTCCATCGGGACCACCTGGGCGTACCCGCCGCCGGCGGCCCCGCCCTTCACCCCGAACACCGGGCCCAGCGACGGCTCGCGGACGCAGATCATCACCTGCTGCTTCATCCGGCGGAGCGCCATCCCGAGGCCCACCGTCACGGTCGACTTGCCCTCGCCCGCGGGGGTCGGGTTGATGCCGGTGACCAGCACCAGCCGCCCGCGCGGAGGCCGGGCCGCGATCGCCTCGGGGCTGATCTTGGCCTTGTACCGGCCGTAGGGCAGGAACTCGTCGGGACCGAGGCCGGCCTCGGCCGCCACCTCGGCGATGGGCCGGAGGGTGGCCGCCTGGGCGATCGCGATGTCCGAAGGCACGCTGGTCACGGGCTCTCCTCGTCAGGGCGGACCCGGGGGCCGAAGACCCGCCGGGCGTTGGCTGTGGTGACGGCCGCGATGTGGTCGGGGTCGCGCTCCAGCACGGCCGCCAGCCGCTCGGCCACCCGGCCGACGAAGGCGGGCTCGTTGCGCTTGCCCCGGTGGGGGACGGGCGCCAGGTAGGGCGCGTCCGTCTCGATCAGGAGCCGGTCCTCCGGCACCTCGTGCAGCAGGGCGTCGGCGGTCCAGCTGCGGAAGGTGATCATCCCGCTCCAGGAGACGTAGTGGCCCAGCGCCACCCCGGTGCGGAGCAGCTCGGGCCCGCTGCTGTAGGAGTGCAGGATGGCCACCGCCTGCGGATGGTTGCGGAGCAGCCGGGCCACGTCCTCGTCCGCTTCCCGGGCGTGGACCACCACCGGCTTGCCGGTCCGGGTCCCCAGGTCGAGCTGGGCGTCGAAGGCCTCCCGCTGCCGCTCGCGGGGCGAGTGGTCGTAGTGGTAGTCGAGGCCGGTCTCCCCCACCGCCACCACCACCGGGTCGGCCGCCGCGTCGGCGAGCCGCCGCTCCACCTCGGCCGACCAGCGCCGGGCCTCGTGGGGGTGGAGCCCGGCGGTGGCGGAGCAGCGCCGGTGCGCCCGGGCGATGGCGCGGGCGGCGTCGGACCGCTCCGGGTTCTCGCCCACGACCACCACGTGGCCCACCCCCGCGTCGCGGGCCCGGGCCAGGACCGCCTCCCGGTCGGCCTCGAAGGCGGGGTCGGCCAGGTGGCAGTGGCTGTCGACCAGCACCGGCCGGTCAGCCCGCGGGCTGGGCCTTCTTGCCCGCCGACCCGGCCGCCGGGGAGGCCTTGACCGGCGCCCGCAGCGCTTTGACCGCCTCGCCCGGCCAGCGCTCCTCGATCCAGGCCAGGGCGGGGAGCACGACGAACCAGGACGAGATGGTCCCGATCACGACGCCGTAGAGCATGACCATCGCGAAGGCGCGCACCACCTCGCCGCCCAGGATGGCGAGGGCCAGCAGCCCGCCCACGCTGGTGAGGCCGGTGAAGAAGGTGCGGGGCAGCATTTCGTTGATGGAGCGATTGAGCAGCGCCGTGAAGTCCTCGCGCCGGGTCTTCCGCAGGTTCTCCCGCACGCGGTCCAGCACCACGATCGTGTCGTTGAGCGAGTACCCCACGATGGAGAGCAGGGCCCCGACCACGAAGAGGGAGATCTCGATCCGGGTCAGCCCGATGAAGGCGATGGACGACACGACGTCGTGGATCGCCGCGACGACGGCCGCCAGCCCGAAGCGCCACTCGAACCGGAAGGCGAGGTAG
The DNA here is from genome assembly GCA_041612035.1 of Gemmatimonadales bacterium. Classification (GTDB taxonomy): domain Bacteria; phylum Gemmatimonadota; class Gemmatimonadetes; order Gemmatimonadales; family GWC2-71-9; genus SZUA-320. Next base: position 8,133 of record JBFILX010000010.1, read on the forward strand.
ATCAGCACCGCGACGAAGGACAGCAGGACCAGCCAGGCGGCCTGCACCCGGAGTTCGGCGCCCACCTTGGCGGAGACCGCCTCGGTCCGGTGCACTTCGTAGGTGCCGACCCCCAGCGCGCGGTCGACCGCCGCGGTGACGGCGGCCCGGGTCGTCTGGGTGTTGTCGGGGTCGCTGCCGCGCTGGGCCGTCCGGGCCCGGATCACGAACTCGCGGTCCGACCCGAACCGCTGGATCTCGGCGCCCTCGATCCCCTCGGCCTCGAGCGCGGTGCGCAGCACCCCGACATCCACCGGCTGCTGGGTCTCGATCTGGATCCGGGTGCCCCCGGTGAACTCGACGCTGTAGTCCACGCCCCGGGCCAGGATCATGAGGACGCCGGGCACCATCACCGCGACGAGGATGACCAGCGCCCGGCGGCGGGCGCCGAGGAAGTCGTAGTTGGCGTTGGCGAAGAAGCGCATGGGTCAGATACTCAGGGTTTGCAGCGTGGGCCGGCGCTGGAGCCAGACCAGGAGGAAGGTCCGGGTCACGAAGATGGCGGTGATCATCGAGGCCACGACGCCGATGATCAGGGTCACGGCGAATCCGCGCACCGGCCCGGTGCCGAACTGGAACAGGAAGAGCGCGGTCAGAATGGTGGTCACGTTGCTGTCGACGATCGCGCTCATCGCGTGTCGGAAGCCCTCGTCCACCGAGAGCCCCACGGTTTTCCCGAGCGCCAGTTCCTCACGGATCCGTTCGAAGATGAGCACGTTGGCGTCCACCGCGATGCCGATGGAGAGGACCAGGCCGGCCAGGCCCGGCAAGGTGAGCGTGGAGCCCATCATGGCCAGGGCCCCCAGCGTGAACACCACGTAGAAGCCCAGCGCGCACACCGCGAGCACCCCGGCGAGTCGGTAGTAGCCGATCATGATCAGGATCACGAATACCGTCCCGATGATCCCGGCCTCGACGCCGGAGCGGATGGCGTCCTGTCCCAGGCTGGCGCCGACCTGCCGCTCCTCCACGATCTTGAGCGGCACCGGGAGCGCGCCCGCCTTGAGGGTGAGCGCCAGGTCCTGGGCCTCCTGCAGGGTCCGGTTGTACAGGGTGATCTGGCCCCGCCGGTCGATCCGGCTCTGGATCACGGGGGGCTGGCCCTGCACGAGCCCGTCCAGCAGAATCGCCATGTAGTCGCCCACGTGCCGTCCCGTCTCGGCCCCGAACCGGCGGCCGCCGCTCCGGTCGAGCTCGAACACCACGATCGGCCCGTTGGTCATCGGGTCGAGCTGGGCCGCGGCGTCCACCAGGCTGGTGCCGGTGATGATCGGCCGGTCCTCCAGCACGTAGAGCGGACGCACCGCGTTCACCCCCTGGCTGACGGGGGCGCTCCCCCAGCGCAGCACCACCCCGCGGGGCAGCACCCGCTGCACCTCGGGGATGGCGAGCATGCTGTCCACCCGCGGGTAGGCGGTCTCGGGGACCACGTACTCGCCCGGGAGGCTGCCCGGGGAGATCAGGGTCGAAAGCACCCCGGGGCCGGTGTCCACCGCCGCGGTATCGCCGGTGGCCGCGGTGTCACCCCCCAGGAGCTGCTGGACCGCCGACGGCCGGGCCCCCGGCCCGGCCTGCACGCCGAGCGAGCGGAGGGTGCGGTCGATGGTGGGGAGCGACTTGTCCAGCGCCCCCGACTCGTCGGTGATCCGGAACTCGAGGAAGGCGCTCTTCTGCACGATCCCCTTGGCCCGGGCCGGGTCGGTGATGCCGGCCAGCTCGACCACGATCCGGTCCTCCCCCGACTTCTGGATCAGCGGCTCGGCCACCCCGAACTCGTCGATCCGCTTGCGGAGCACGGTGAGGGCGAGCTCGATGTCCCGCGCGGGGTCGGTCGACACCCGCTTCTCCTCGTCCAGTTCCAGCGCGAGGTGCATCCCGCCCTGGAGGTCGAGGCCGCGCTTGAGCGGCACCCGGGTGACCACCACGTCCCGCATGACCCCGTCCTGGCCACGCTCGCGGATGGTCTGCTCCCGGGGATACAGGTAGAAGATCGACAGGGCCACCAGCGCCCCGATCACGATGAACCGGTTGCGGAGTTTCATGTGCCGTTACCCGTGAGAGCCGTCGTCATTCCCTGCCGCCGCGAGCGCCGCCACGGCGGCCACGCGGTCCTGCTCCAGCTGGTCCCGCAGCGCTTCGAGCGACGCGAACCGCCGCACCTCGCGCAGGTGCGCCACCCACTCCACCTTGAGCCACGCCCCGTACAGGTCCCCTTCGACCCCGAAGAGGTGCACCTCGACGGTGCGGCCCGCCTCGCCCACCGTGGGCCGCGGCCCCTGGTTCAGCATCCCGCCGACCCGCCCGCCCCGGTGCTCCACCCACACGGCGTAGACTCCGTCGGGCGGCAGGAGCTTCCGGGCCGGGACCGCGAGGTTCGCGGTCGGCACCCCGATCCCCCGTCCCCGGCCCGCCCCCGGCACCACCCGCGCGGCCAGGGTGAACCGCCGGCCGAGCAGGGTGGCGGCGAGCGCCAGGTCGCCCCCGGCCACCGCCGAGCGGATCCGGGTGCTGGAGACCGGTCCCGCGACCGGGTCGACCACCGCGGGGACCACGTCCACCCCGAACCCGTCCCGGGCGCCCAGGTCGCGCAGCAGGGCGACGTCGCCCGCCCGGCCCCGGCCGAACCCGTGGTCCTCGCCGATCACCAGTTCCCGCATCCCGAACCGGCCCCGCAGCACCTCGCCCACGAACGCCTCGGGCGCCAGGGCCCGCAACCGGTCGTCGAACCGGAGGATGGCCACGTAGTCCAGCGCCGTCTGGGCCAGCACCTCCCGCCGCTCTTCCGGGGTGGTGATGAGCGGCGGGGCCGCGCCGGGGTTCACCACCTCCATCGGGTGCGGCTCGAAGGTCACCAGCAGGCTCGCCCGCCCGGTGGCCCCGGCCCGCGCCGCGATCTCCCGGAGCACGGCGAGGTGGCCCCGGTGCACCCCGTCGAACGAGCCGACGGTGACCACGGTCCCGCCCGGCACCGGCAGCGCGGCGCTCAGGCCGCCTCCAGCACCACCCGGGGTTGCCACCCGTCCTCCCCCCCCTCCGCGACCGCCAGCAGCCGCCCGCCGTGCACCAGGGCCGCCTCGCCCCGCCCCCCGGACCGGGCGACCGGCCGGCCGTGGCCCACCGCCTCCGCTTCCGCCGGGCTCACGTCCACCCGCGGAAGGTCCGGCACCAGGTCGAGCGGGGCCAGCAGCGCCGTGCCGTGCCCCACCGTCTCCGGGGCGATCGCGTCCTCCACCCGGTGGGCCCCGATCCATTCGCGCCGCAGCGCGTCCAGGTGGGCCCCGGTCCCCAGCGACTCGCCGAGGTCGCGGGCCAGGGCCCGCACGTAGGTTCCGGGCGACACCTCGGTCCGGAAGGTGAGCCGGGGCGCCTCCCAGGCGACCAGCTCCATCCGGTGGACGGTGACCTCCCGCGCCGGCAACGCCACCTCCTCGCCCCGCCGCGCCAGCTCGTAGCCCCGCCGTCCGGCCACCCGCCGCGCGCTGTAGGCGGGGGGCACCTGGGGGTGGGTGCCCACCAGCGCGGCCAGCGCGTCGGCCACCCGGGCCCGGTCGGGCCAGGCGGGCGGCGCCACCGTCCGCCGCACCTCGCCGTCCCGGTCGTCGGTGTCGGTGACGACGCCGAGCACCGCCGTGGCCAGGTATCCCTTGCGTCCCGCCTCCACGAACCGGGCGAGCCGGGTGGCCCGTCCCACCAGCACCACCAGCAGGCCGGTGGCGAAGGGGTCGAGGGTGCCGGCATGGCCCACCTGCCGCACCCCCAGCGCGCGCCGGACCTGCGCCACCACGTCGTGCGAGGTGGGGCCCGCCGGCTTGTCGAGCCGCAGCCCTCCGATCAGACCTCGTCCCCGCGCCGCAGGCCCTCGAGCAGCTGGTCGATCCGGGCCGCGTGCTCCACCCCCCGGTCCCATTCGAAGATCAGTTCGGGCACCGTGCGGGTGGCGAGGGCCTTGGCCACCCGGGTCCGCAGGAAGCCCGCCGCGCTCCGCAGGCCCTCCAGGGTCCGCTCCCGTTCCGCCTCGTCCTCGGTCAGGGCCAGCACCCGGATCCGGGCGTGGGCCAGGTCACCGGTCACCGTCACCCCGGTCACGCTCACCCGGCCGATCCGCGGGTCGCGGGCCTCGCGCACCAGCGCGTCGGCCACCACCTGGCGGACCGTCTCCGCGACCTGCTCGGGCCGATGGGAGGCGCGCTTCACGGCCATCGCCTCAGGCCGGCTCCGCGGCGCCGGGCTCGAGGGTGCGCTTGACCTCCTCGACCCGGTACGCCTCGATCAGGTCCCCGACCTTGATGTCGTTGAAGTTCTCGATGCCCATGCCGCACTCGAGCCCTTCCCGGACCTCCTTCACGTCGTCCTTGAACCGCTTCAGGCTGCTGAGCGTGCCGTCGTACACCGTGGTCCCGTCGCGGATGAGACGGACCCGCGCGGTCCGGGTGATGACCCCGGCGCGCACCGCGCACCCGGCGATGGTCCCCACCCGGCTGATCTTGAAGGTCTCCAGCACCTCGGCCTCGCCCAGCACGACCTCCTTCTCGACCGGCTTGAGCAGGCCCTCCAGCGCCTGGCGCACGTCCTCCACCGCCTCGTAGATGACGCGATAGAGCCGGACGTCCACGCCTTCCCGCTCGGCGGCCGCGCGCGAGTTGGCGTCGGGCCGCACGTGGAAGCCGAGGATGATCGCCCCCGAGGCCTTCGCCAGGAGGACGTCGCTTTCGGTGATGCCGCCCACCCCGCGGTGCACCACGTCCACCCGCACCTCGCTGGTGCTGAGCTGGGCGAGGGCGTCGGCCAGCGCCTCGGCCGGGCCGCCCTGGTCGGCTTTGATGATGATCGGCAGGTTGGTGATCTCGCCCGCCGCCAGCGCCCGGGAGATGTCCTCCAGGGTGCCGCCCCGCATGGTGCGGCGGTTCTGTGCCTCGCGCTCCAGCCGCTGGCGCTTCTGGGCGATGTCCCGGGCCTGCGAGGCCTCGCCCAGCACGATGAAGGTGTCGCCCGCCGCGGGCACGCCGTCGAACCCGAGCACCTGGACCGGGACCGAGGGGCCGGCCTGGTCCACCGTCTTGCCCCGCTCGTCGAACAGGGCCCGCACCCGGCCGGCGTGGCTGCCGCAGATGAAGTTGTCGCCGGTGGCGAGCACACCGCGCTGGACCAGCACGGTGGCCACCGGGCCCTTGCCCGGGTCGAGGGTGGCCTCCAGCACCGTGCCCTGCGCCGCCCCGGTGGGGGGCGCCTGCAGGTCGAGCAGCTCCGCCTGGAGCAGCACCTTGGTGAGGAGGTCGTCCACCCCCGCCCCGGTCTTGGCCGACACCTCGGCCGAGAGCACGTCGCCGCCGAACTCCTCGAGCACCACCTGGTGCTGGAGCAGGTCCTGCTTCACCTTCGCGGCGTTGGCGGCGGGGAGGTCCACCTTGTTGATGGCGACCACCATCGGCACGCCCGCGTTCTTCGCGTGGCTGATCGCCTCGATGGTCTGGGGCATCACCTGGTCGTCGGCGGCCACCACCAGGATCACCAGGTCGGTGACCTGGGCGCCCCGGGCCCGCATCGCGGTGAACGCCTCGTGTCCCGGCGTGTCGAGGAAGGTGACCGCCCGGCCGTCCGGCAGCTCGACGTGGTAGGCGCCGATGTGCTGGGTGATCCCGCCCGCCTCACCGGCCACGATGTTGGCCTTCCGGATGTAGTCGAGCAGCGAGGTCTTGCCGTGGTCCACGTGACCCATGATGGTGACCACCGGCGACCGCGGTTCCTGCTCCGCCTCGTCCTCCGCCGGGGTGGGCAGCTCCACGTCGGCCATGTACTCGTCCACCCGTACCGCCTCGAAGCCGAACGCGCCGGCGATGAGGTCGATCTGGTCGAAATCGAGCCGCTGGTTCACGGTGACCATCAGCCCCAGCTCTTTGAAGGCGAACTGGACGATCTGGCTGGGGGACACCTTCATCGTCTCGGCCAGTTCCGACACCGAGACGAACTCGTTCACCCGGATCCGGGTCCGCTCCCGTTCCCGCTCCGCCGCCACCTGATCGGCCAGGTCCTCCCGCGCGTCCTCGCTGCGGCGCTTGCGGCCGCCGCCGCTCCGCATCCCGGCCAGGGTCTTGAGGATGTTGGCCTGCACCGCGTCCTGATCCACCTCGGGCCGGCGGCCCTTGCGTCCCTTCTTCCGCCCGCCCGGCCGGGGCGCCTCGGGGGTCGTCGTGGTGCGCCCGTCGCCACTCCGCGGGCCCCGGGGGGGGACCGGGCTGGCACTGCTGAACACCGGCTTGGGACCGCCGGGAGGCCGTCGCACCCGGGGTGGAATGAACGGCTGCTTGGGGGGCGCCGCGGGGGCCTCGGCCGCGGAGACCGCCGGCGCCTCTGCCGGAGGGACCGGCGCGGCGGGCTCCGCCGCCTCCTCTTCCGGCTCGACCGCGGGCAGGTCCTTGAACAGGGCGCGGGCCCGCTCCTCGATGGTCGGCATGGGGGCGTGCCCCGGCTCCGGCAGCTCGAACGACAGCTTTTCCCGCTCCATCTCGAACGCCAGCGCCTCCTCGGCGGCGGCCTTGGCCTCGGCCTCCGCGCGGGCGGCGGCCTCCGCCGCCTCCACTTCCTCCTTGGTGCGCCGGCGCCGGGCGGGCCGGGCGGCCTTCTTCTCCGCCTCGGGCGCGGCCTCCTTGGCCTTCGCCGTCTTGCGGCGGGCGGTCTTCTTCTTCTCCGGGACCGCCGCCTTGCGCTTCTCGCGCTCCCACTTGACGCGGGCCGTCGCCACCTGGCCGTCTTCCAGCGCCGACGCCCCGCTCCGCACCTGCATGCCCCAGTCGCGCAGCATGGGGAGCAGCTCCGACGAGCTGAGTCCGAATTCCTTCGCCAGGTCCTGCACCTTGGTCTTGACCACTCAATCCTCCATCAACGCCTGCGTCGCCTGTTCCGCCGCCCGCATCACCCCGCGGGCCAGGGCCGGGTCCGTCACCCCCACCGCCATCACCGGGGGCCGGCCGAGCCGCTCACCCAGCGCCGCCGCCGGGGGGCCGGTCACCCGGGGCACCCCGATGCCGTCGGCCAGCCGGGCCACCTTCTCCCCCGCCCGGGGACTCAGGTCCGAGGCCAGCACCACGCAGCGGCACCGACCGGCCTGCAGGGCCGCCCGGACCGCGTCGACCCCGATCACCACGTTGCCCCCCCGGAGCCCGAGGCCCAGCAGCCCCAAGAGGCCGCTCACCCCTCGGCGACCGGCTCGCCCGCCGGCGGCTCGGCCTTGGTCGCGGCCGGGGCGGGCTCCGTCCCGGGCGCGGGGGGCCCGTCGGGCTCCGCGTCCGCATCGGCGTCCGCGTCCGCCTTCCCCTCCTCCGCCTCCGCCTCCGGCGCGCGGGCCTCGGCGGCCTGGCTCTCCTCGGGATCGAGGTCGGCCAGGAACTGCATCAGCTGCTCCACCAGTTCCTCGGTCATCCCGGGGATCTTGAAGGCGTCCTCGCGCTCCAGGTCGAGCACGTCGGTGAGCAGGGTGAACCGCCCCTCGTTCAGGGTGCGGAGCAGTTCGGGGCTCAGCCCCTTCATCTCCGACAGCGGGACCTGGGTCACCAGGTCCTGCTCCTCCAGCGGGGGCAGGACGAAGAGCGGCCCCTCGCCGCCCCGGTCGAGCCACTCGCGGCTGGAGTAGAGGTCGATCTTCCAGCCGGTGAGCTCGCTCGCCAGCCGGACGTTCTGCCCGTTGCGGCCGATGGCCAGCGACAACTGGTCCTCGTCGACGACCGCCTGGATGGTCTTGGTCTCGGGATCGGAGAAGACCTTCGCCACCCGGGCCGGCGCCAGGGCGAGCCGGGCGAACCGCTCCGGATCGGGGGACCAGGGGACGATGTCGATCCGCTCCCCGCTCAGTTCGTTCACCACCGCCTGCACCCGGGACCCCTTGAGCCCCACGCAGGCGCCCACCGGGTCGATCGCGTCGTCCTTGGAGATGACCGCCACCTTGGTGCGGCTTCCCACTTCGCGCGCGATGGCCCGGATCTCGATGATGTCCTGCGCCATCTCCGGCACTTCCAGCCGGAACAGCGCCGCCACGAACATCGGGTCGCCCCGGGACAGGATCAGCCGCGGGCCCTTGGGGGTCTCCTCCAGCCGCTTGAGCACGGCCCGGATGGTGTCGCCCTGGTGGAACCGCTCGCGGCGGTTCTGCTCCCGGTAGGGGATGATCGCCTCGGCCTCGCGGAACTTGTTCAGCATGATGACGAGCTTGCCGCGCTCGATCTGCTGGATCTCGCCCGAGAGCAGCTCGCCCACCTTGTCGCCGAACTCCTCGCGGATCTTGCTGCGCTCGCCCTCCCGGACCCGCTGGATGATCCGCTGCTTGGCGGCCTGCACCGCGAGCCGGCCGAACTCCTCGAAGGGGACCTCCTCCTCCAGGACGTCGCCGACCTCGAACTCGGGGTCGACGAACTGGGCCTCCTCGAGGCTCATCTGCCAGCTGGGGTCCTCGACCGGGTCGGCCACGTGCCGCAGCCGCACCACCCGCATGGACCCCTTCAGCTCGTCCACCGCCATCTCGAACTTGACGCCGGGCCCGAACTTGCGGGCCAGCGCCGCGTGGATGCCGTCCTGCAGCAGGGCCAGCAGTTCGCTGCGCTCCAGCTGTTTCGCGTTCGCCAGCTCCCGAAAGGCGGCGAGAATTTCCTGGGATGCCACCATGCCTGCTCCTGTCCGTTCGCCGCCGGCCTCAGGGCCGCGGCCAGTCCACCACCAGCGTCGCCTCCGCGATCTCGTCCAGCGCGAAGGTCCGGTCGGTCTCCCCGTCCGGGCCGGCGCCCGGCTGCTCGAACCGCAGCACGACGTGACCGTCGTCGGGCACCGCCACGATCCGGGCCACCGGCCGCCCCCGCAGCAGCGGCGAGCGCACCTTCACCCGCTCCCCCACGTACCGCCGCCAGTGCTCGGGCCAGCGCACCGGCCGCTCGATCCCCGGCGAGGAGACCTCGAGCCGGTCGAGTGGCCGGTCGGGGAGCGCCTCGACCAGCCGGGCCCGGAGCGCGCGGGCGACGGCGCTGCAGTCCTCCGCCGTGACCCCCGACCCCGGCCGGCTGCCGGGCCGGTCGATCCGGAGCTGCACCCCCGGGTGCCGGCGACCGCTCACCCGCAAGTCCACCAGCTCGAACCCGAGCTGCTCGACCAGGTCGCGGGCCAGCGCAAGGATGGGGTCGGGAGACGCCATGATCGTGGGGGGTCAAAAAAAATGTGGGGGAACCCCCCACATCCGACGAGCCCTGCTCGGTTCCCCAACAGCGCGGGGAAAATACCCCCGGCCGCCGCCGCCCGTCAATGCCGCGGGCCCGGACCTCCCGCCCCCGCCCGTTCCGCGTCACCGCCCGCCGGACGGCCCAGGAAGGCGGCCATCCGCCCATCGGCTCCCCGCGAACGCCGGTGACTGAAGAACACCCGGTCATGGTGGGCCGAGCACCATTGTGATGTGGAGATCTCACCCACCCCCGCCCGCCTGGCCCGGTCGGCCAGAACGGCCCGGAGGTCCAGGGGGCCCCGACCCCGGGGGGGCGGGGCCAGGCCGAGGGCGTCGAAGACCTCAGGACCCACTTCATAACAGTCCCCACAAATGGCCACGCCGCAATGCATTACGAGGTTTTCCACGGCCCCGCCGGCGAGGTCGAGCAGTTGCTCGACCCCGCGTTCCAGGATCCCGGCCGCGGTCCCCCGCCATCCGGCGTGAAGCAGGGCCAGGGCCCCGGACCGGGGATCGGCGAGGAAGAGGGGGACGCAGTCGGCGACCGTCACGGTGAGGAGCACCCCGTCCGAGCGGGTGAGGTGGCCGTCCCGCCCGTCGAGCAGGCGCCAGCCGGCTACCGGTTCCCCGTGGGTGGCGAGGGCCGCCTCGTGCACCTGCCGGGAGGTGACCATGGCCGGGAAGCCCAGGTCGGTCTGGAGCCGGCGCCAGCGATCGAGCACCTGGCCCACCGCACCCCCGGTGGTGAGCCCGTGGTCCCAGGGCGCCTCGGGCCCGCCCCGGGTGGTGATGCCGGCCACCAGCCCGAACCGCTCCGCCCAGCCGGGGAGCACGCACCGGGGCACCGGGACGCCGGGGACGGGCCGCTCGGGCCCTGCCCCCGGCCCGGTCCCGGGGTCACCCATCGTCGCGCTTGATCTCCGCCCCCAGGGCCCGGAGCCGTTCGTCGATGCGCTCGTAGCCCCGGTCGATCTGCCCGATGTTGTGGATGACGCTCTTCCCCTCGGCGGCGAGCGCCGCCAGGAGGATCGCCATGCCGGCCCGGATGTCGGGCGAGTCCACCACCCCCGGCCGGAGCGCCGAGGGCCCGCTCACCACCACCCGGTGGGGGTCGCACAGCACACACCGGGCTCCCATCCCGATCAGCTTGTCCACGAAGAAGAAGCGCGACTCGAACAGCTTCTCGAACATCAGGATGATCCCGTCGCACTGGGTGGCGGTCACCAGGGCGATGGACATGAGGTCGGCGGGGAACGCGGGCCAGGGACCGTCTTCCAGCTTCGGGATGTGGTCGCCCAGATCGGGCCGCACCCGCCGCTCCTGGTTGGCGTCCACCACCAGCCGGTCGCCGTCCAGCCGCGGCCGGACGCCCAGCCGGTCGAACCCCATCAGCACGCTGCGCAGTTCGGGACCCCGCACCCCCTCGATGGTGAGGGCGCCGTTGGTGACCGCGGCGAGCCCGATGAAGCTCCCGATCTCGATGTGGTCCGGGCCGATGCTGTAGGCGGTGCCGCGCAGCGGCGCCCCGCCCTCGATCCGGTAGGTGTTGCTGCCGATCCCCTCGATCCGGGCCCCCATGGCGACCAGGAACCGGGCCAGGTCCTGCACGTGCGGCTCGCTGGCGGCGTTGCGGAGCACGGTGGTGCCGGACGCGGCCACGGCGGCCATCAGCGCGTTCTCGGTCCCCGTCACGCTGGGCTCGTCCAGGAAGACGTCGGTCCCGGTGAGCGTCCTGGCCTCGATCTCGTAGCGGTCGCCCAGCAGGACCGTGGCGCCGAGCGCCTCCAGCGCCAGGATGTGGGTGTCCACCCGGCGCCGGCCGATCACGTCGCCGCCCGGGGGCGGGAGCTTCACCGAGCCGAACCGGGCGAGCAGCGGCCCGGCGAAGAGGATGCTGGCGCGGATCCGGGCGCAGAGCCCGGGGTCGAGCGCGACGTCGCGCGCGCCCCCGGTGTCCACCCGCACCGCGTTGGGCCCGGTCCACTCGACCGCGGCCCCGAGGTGCGCCAGCAGCGCCAGCATCGCCTCGACGTCGCGGATGCGGGGGACGTTGTCGAGCGTGACCGGCCCGTCGGCCAGCAGGGTGGCCGCCAGAATGGGGAGCGCGGCGTTCTTGTTGCCCGCCGGCCGGATGGTCCCGCCGAGGGGCACCCCGCCCCGGACCACGAATCGCTGAGCCATGGCGCCAAACCTCGCGGCCGACCGGGCCGGGCGTCAAGGCGGCCAATCCGGGCCGCCCGGGTTATTTTGGGGGCATGCTCCCCGCGACATTCCTGCCGGCGCTCGCCCTGCAGCAGGCCCAGGGGGCCTGGGTCGGGCCCACCATGGCGCTCTCGCTGGTGGTGATCGCGATCGCCTTCGTCGTGATCGCGGCCATCCTGGCCGCCGGCGCCCGGAAGGCCGCTTCGGCCCGGGACGCGCTCACCCACGAGCTGGCGAGCCTCCGGCGCGAGGCGGAGCCCACGCTCAAGGACCTGCAGGAGATGGCCAAGTCGGGGCGTGAGGTCGCGGTCCGCCTGCGGGAGGAGATGCACGAGGTGATCCGGACCAGCCAGCGGCTCCGGTTCGACGTGGAGCGCGGGTTCCGCCGGGCCCGGCGCCGGCTCTCCGACCTGGACGCCCTGGCCGAGGTCGTGCAGGGCGAAGTCGAGGACACGGCGCTCGACGTGGCCTCCACCCTCCGGACGATGCGACGCAGCAAGGGCATGATCGGTCGCCTCCGCCGGCTGGTGCGCGGGAGGGGCTGAGATCCGCATCCTGCTGGTGGGCGGCGGGCTGGCGCTGCTGGCCCTGCTGGCCTTTCCGGACCCGCTCTGGGCCTGGACGCCCGGCACCCACATCTGGTTCGGCGAAAGCATCCTCGCCAACCTCCGTCTGCTGCCGGTCCCGGTGGCCGACCTGCTGCACGCCTTCCCCTACGATTTCCTGTACGGCAGCATCGCGCCCGACACCTCGTTCGCCAAGCAGTACGTCCCGCCGGGCCGCCATTCGCACTACTGGAACGTCGGACAGGAGGTGCTCCACGAGGCCCCCTCCGACGCGCTCCGCGCCTTCGGCCTGGGCTACCTGGCCCACCTGTCGGCCGACACCGTGGCCCACAACTACTACGTCCCCCGGCAGCTGCTCCTCACCAGCAGCACGCGCACCATGGGCCACACCTACTGGGAGGTCCGGGCGGAGACCCACCTGACCGACCGGTACGCCCGCAAGGCGCGGGAGATCATCCTGGAGGACCACGCCCCGGCCGACCGCCACCTGGAGCGCATTATCTCCCCCACCCTGCTCAGCGTGTGGACCAACCGCCGGCTGTTCCGGGGGATGGTCCACCTGGCCCACACCCGGAGCTGGCAGCGCGCCATGCAGACGGCCCGGGAGCGGAGCCGCTGGATCCTGACGGACGAGGACGTGGAGCGGCACCTGATCGCGGCGTACGACGTGACGATGGAGCTGCTCAGCGCCCAGGGCGAGGCGATGGCGCGGCAGCTCGATCCGTCGGGGGCGCGCTCGCTGCGCCACGCCAAGCGGATGCGCCGTTCCGAAGTGCTCCGGGGGGCCTGGTTCGAGCCGGAGCGGCTGCTCGGGATCGCCGAGGCGGAGTTCGGGCTGCCCGGCACGCTGCCCGGCTACTGGGAGTCCTCCGAGGTGACCCGGCCCTGGCTGGAGGCCGGCGTCCCCGCCGACGGCGACCCGATCAGCGGCTGACCAGCCGCCCCACGCCCTCGACCAGCCGCCGGACCTCGTCGCCCGAGGTGTAGCAGGCACACCCGGCCCGGACAAGTCCCTGCTCCGACAGCCCCAGCCGCTCCACGACCGTGGCGGCGTAGAAGTCGCCGTGCGAGACGAAGACGCCCTCGCCGGCCAGCCGGCGGGCCACGGTTTCCGCATCCATGCCCCGCACCGTGAAGCCGACCGTCGGGGTGCGCGGGCGGCCGGGCGGCGGCCCGTAGCAGGTCACCCCGGGGAGCCCGGCCAGCCCCTCCCACAGGCGCTCGACCAGCCGCTCCGCGCGCTCGTGCAGCGCGCCGAAGGCCGCGGCCAGCCGGTCGCGGGCGCCCCCCGCGTCGGGGACCAGCCGCTCGAGGAAGCGGACCGCGGCGGCCGCCCCGACGATCCCCTCGTGGCTCAGGGTGCCGGTCTCCAGCCGTTCGGGGACGGTGTCGGGGGCCGGCGCCAGCCGCGGCACCGGGACCTCCGCGAGCAGGCTTTCCCGCCCCCACAGCACCCCGAGGTGGGGACCGTAGAACTTGTAGGGCGAACAGGCCAGGAAGTCGCAGCCCAGCGCGCCGACGTCCGCCTGGTGGTGGGGCGCGTAGTGGACGGCGTCCACGAACACCAGGGCCCCCGCCTCGCGGGCCCGCGCCGCGAGCGCCGCGGTGTCGGGCACGGTGCCCAGCGCGGTGGAGGCGGCGCCCAGGGCCACCAGCCGGGTCCGGGCGGTCAGGGCCCGGTCGAAGGCCTCGACGTCGAGTTCGCCGGTGGCGGGATCGAAGGGGACCGCGCGCACCGTGAGTCCCCGCTCGCGGGCCACCGCCTCCCACGGCGCCCGGTTGGCGTGGTGGTCGAGGTCGGTCACCACCAGCTCGTCCCCCGGCTCCCACCAGGCGCCCAGCCCCCGGGCCAGGTGGAAGGTGAGGGTCGTCATGTTCTGGCCGAACACGATCTCGCCGGGGCGGCCGCCCAGGAAGGTCGCCAGGGTCTCGCGCGCCTCCGCGATCAGGGCGTCGGTCTCCTCGCTGGTCGGGTAGGCCCAGTGGGTGTTGGCGTTGTGGTGCAGGAGGTAGTCGGTCATCGCCTCCGTCACCGCACGGGGCACCTGGGTCCCGCCCGGTCCGTCGAAGAAGGCCACGGGCCGTCCGGCCTGCCGCCGGGCCAGCGCGGGAAACCGGTCGCGGATCGCCTCCACGGCGGGGAGCGGGGTGGCGCGGGTGCCCGTCATCCCAGCTTCCGCCGCAGGACCGGCTGCACTCCCTTGGGATCCGCCTGGCCCTGGCTCCGCTTCATCACCTGGCCCACCAGGAACCCGAGCAGCTTGGTCTCGCCGGCGCGGTAGCGGGCCACCTCCTCGGGGTGGGCGGCGAGCACCTCGTCCACCCAGCCCTCGAGCGCGCCCGCGTCCCGCACCTGCACCAGTCCCAGCCGCCGGGCCGTCTCCGCCGGGTCGCCGTCCGACACCGCGACCTCGGCGAAGATCTTCTTGGCCGCCTGCAGACTCACCGTCCCCTCCTGCACCAGGCCGATGAGCGCGGCCAGCCGGGCGGGCGCCACCCGGAGCGCTCCCGCCGCGTTCTGATCGGCCAGCACCTCGGACATGACCCAGTTGGCCGCCAGCTTGGGCTCGGCGCCCGCGGTCACCACCGCCTCGTAGTAGTCGGCGAGCGCGGGCTCCGCGGTGACCACCTGGGCGTCGTACCCGGAGAGCCCGTGCTCGGCCATGAGGCGGGCCCGCTTCGCGTCGGGCAGTTCCGGCAGGGCGTCCCGCTGCGCCGCCACCCAGCCCGGCTCCAGGACCAGGGGCGGGAGATCCGGGTCGGGGAAGTAGCGGTAGTCGTGACTCTCCTCCTTGGCCCGCATCGGACGCACCTCGCCGCTGGCGGCGTTGAAGAGCAGGCTCACCTGCTCCACCCTCCCGCCGCCCTCCAGGACCGCGATCTGCCGGTCGCGCTCCGCCTCCAGCGCCCGCTCCACGTTGGCGAAGCTGTTGACGTTCTTCACCTCGGTCTTGGTGCCGAAGGCGGCCTCGCCCGCCCGGCGGACCGAGACGTTGGCGTCCACCCGGAGGTGCCCCTTTTCCATGGAGCAGTCGCTCACCCCCGCGAAGACCAGCAGCTGCTTGATGGCGCCCAGGTAGGCCCGGGCCTCCGCCGGGCTGCGGAGGTCGGGCTCGCTGACGATCTCGGCCAGGGGCACGCCGGCCCGGTTCAGGTCCACCGCGGTGAGCCCCGGGAACCGGTCGTGCAGCGACTTGCCCGCGTCCTCCTCGAGGTGCAGCCGGGTGATCCCCACCGTGATCGGGCCCCGGTCGGGGCTCTCGACCGCCAGGCGCCCGCCGGTGGCGAGGGGCCGGTCGTACTGCGAGATCTGGTAGCCCTTGGGGAGGTCGGGATAGAAGTAGTTCTTGCGGGCGAAGACGCTCACCGGGTGCACGGTGCACTCCAGCGCCAGCGCCGCGACGGTCCCCAGCCGGACCGCCTCGGCGTTGGGCACCGGCAGCGCGCCCGGGAGGCCGAGACAGACCGGACAGACGTTGGTGTTGGGCTCCTCCCCGAAGAC
>JBFILX010000011.1:0-23423 GCA_041612035.1 Gemmatimonadales bacterium
CACCAGGGTCCGCCCGTCGTCGTTCCGGCCCCGACCGGCGGTCCTACCGGTCGCCGATCGGCACGAACCGCCGCAGGTCCTTGCCGGTGTAGACCTGGCGGGGCCGGGCGATCTTCTGCTCCTTGTCGCCCAGCATCTCCTCCCACTGGGACAGCCATCCCGGCAGCCGGCCCAGCGCGAAGAGCACCGTGAAGTAGTCGGTCGGGTAGCCCATCGCCTGGTAGATGAGCCCCGAGTAGAAGTCCACGTTGGGATACAGCTTCCGGCTGACGAAGTAGTCGTCCTCGAGCGCGATCCGCTCCAGCTCCAGGGCGATCTCCAGCTTGGGGTTGAGCCCGGTCTGCTCGAACACCTCGTCGGCCGTCTGCTTGATCAGCTTGGCCCGCGGGTCGTAGGACTTGTACACCCGGTGGCCGAACCCCATGAGCCGGCCCTCGCCCCGCTTGATCCGCTCGATGAAGGTGGGGATCTGGGCCTTGCTCTCGATGGCGTCCAGCATCTGGAGCACCGCCTCGTTGGCCCCGCCGTGCAGGGGGCCGTACAGCGCGGCGATCCCGGCCGAGACCGCGGAGAAGGGGTCGACGTGGGAGGACCCCACCGACCGCACCGCGCTGGTGGAGCAGTTCTGCTCGTGATCGGCGTGCAGGATCAGCAGGATCTCGAGCGCGCGCTGGAGCACCGGGTTGGGCTCGTGCTTGCCCCCGATGCTGAACGTCATGTTGACGAAGTTGGCGATGTAGGTCAGGTCGTTCCGGGGGAACTCGTAGGGCAGGCCCCGGGAGTGCCGGAAGGCGAAGGCGGCCAGGGTGGGGAGCTTGGCCATCAGCCGGACCCGCTGGACGTACCGGTTGGCCGGGTCGGCGATGTTCTTGGCGTCCGGGTAGAAGGTGGACAGCGCCCCCACGGTGCCCAGCAGCATGCCCATCGGGTGGGCGTCGTAGCGGAACCCCTCGAGAAACTTGATGACGTTGGTGTGCACGTAGGTGTGGTACCGGATGTCGTTCTCCCACGCCGCCAGCTCGCCCTGGGTGGGCAGCTCGCCCATGGCCAGCAGGTAGGCCACCTCCAGGAAGCTCGAGTGCTCCGCGAGCTCCTCGATCGGATAGCCGCGGTAGCGGAGGATCCCCTTGTCGCCGTCGATGAACGTGATCGCGCTGCGGCAGGACGCGGTGTTGAGGTACGCCGGGTCGTACGCCATGAGCCCGAAGTCGTCCTCGTCCGTCTTGATCTGGCGCAGGTCGGTGGCCCGGATCGTCCCGTCCGTGATCGGGATCTCGTAGGTCTTGTCGGTCCGGTGATCGGTGATGGTCAGGGCGTCGCGGGTCACGGGACTACCTTGTCTGTGGGAGGTGGGAATGCCCGGTGCTGCAGTGGCCGAAAAATAATCGGTCTCCCCCTATTTTCCGAACCGTCATGGCACGCCTTGCACCCAGTCTCTTCGACCGCGCCCGGGGGCTCATGGTCGGCCTCGCCGCCGGCCACGCCCTGGCCCGGGCGGCCGAGCCGGCCGACCCCGGGCCCCCGCCGTCCGACGGCCGCTGGGGCGACGACGTGGCGCTGGCGCTGCTGCTGGCGGAGGAGCTGCTCGAGAGCGAGATCGACCTGCGGCGCCTGGCCGACCGGTGGATCGGGTGGTGGCGCCGGGACGGCCGGGGACTGGACCCGGCGACCGCCGACGCCCTCGAGTTCATCGCCCGGCACGACGCCCCCTTCCCGCAGGAAGGGCAGGACGGCGTGGGCGACGGCGGGCCGCTCGCGCGGGTCCTCCCGCTGGCGCTCCCGGCCCACCGGGCCTCGCGGAACCTGGTCAGCGGCACCTACCACACCATCCTGCTCACCCACCAGGATCCCATGACGCCCTGGAGCGCGGTGGCGGTGAACGTGGCCGCCGCCAGCTTCCTGCGGGGCCGCCGCGACTTCTTCCCCGACGTGGTGGAGGCCCTGCTGGCCAACGACGCCCCGGTCGGCCTGCTCGCCCGGCTGCGCCGGGTCCCCTTCATCGGGCGCGACGAACTCGACCCGCCGGAGACGCCCGGGGCCGCAGCCTGCGCGGAGCAGGCCCTGTGGCTCGCGTATCACGAGCCCAACGCGCAGCGCGGACTGCAGTGGGCGGTGGAGCGGGGGGCGCCCCGGAGCGCGGTGGCCGTGGCCGGAGGGCTGCTCGGGGCCCGGGACGGGGAAGGGGTCTTCCCGCTCGCCTGGGCCGTGGACCTGCCCGACCTCGCCTACCTGCGCGGCATGGCCAAGAAGCTGGTCACCCCGCGGGACCCGGCGCCCTGACCGGAGGCCGGGTCAGGCCGCGGGCAGGGTGACGGTGCAGGTGGTCTCGAACCCGCCCCGCACGTTGTACACCGTGCGGACGACGAGCCGCCGGGGCGCCAGCAGCCGGAAGAGGTCCTCGGCGATCCGGGCCGTGGCGTGCTCCTGGAAGATCCCCACGTTCCGGAAGCTGGTCACGTAGTACTTGAGGCTCTTCAGCTCCACGCACGCCGCGGCCGGCACGTAGGTGATGGTGAGCCGGGCCACGTCGGGCAGGCCGCTGTAGGGGCAGACCGCCGAGAACTCGGCGGTCTCGGTGGTGATCTCCTGGTCGGGGCCCTCGTAGGGGAACGTCTCCAGCACGGCGACGTCGATCGCCTCGGGGCCGACGAACGGCAGGGCACGTCCTTCCGCGGTGGTCATGGTCGCCTCTCCGGCGGGTCGCCGGGAATCTACAGCGGCCCGCCGGGAGGCGGGGTCAGCCGGTCCGGCCCTCCCACCCGGCGATCCCCTCCTCCAGCCAGACGTGCCGCCCGTCCAGCACCTCGCGCGCCACCCGGTAGGTCGCCGCGTCGTCGTTGTCGAAGACGCTCGCGAACAGGGCCCGCACCTTCCGGCGGCTGTGCCGCGCGAAGACGTCCGCCAGGTCCACCGGGCCGCGGTTGGCCGGGTCGGCCCGGGTCAGCGCCACCGCCTGGGCGCAGGTCGCGCTGATCGCCAGCAGCTCGGCCCCGATGTCCACCAGGCGGAAAAGGACCGCCTGCTTCTTCTCCAGCTTGGGCCCGAACCGGACCATGGCGTGGAACAGGGTGCGGGCCAGCTTGCGCGAGGCCCGGTTCACGAACCGCATGTGGGTGGCCAGTCGCCCGAACTCGCCGTAGCGGGGCCAGCGGCCCCATCCGAACCAGTGCCGCGGGTACCAGAGGGCGTAGAACAGGCCCGACTTCACCAGGGCCGCGAGCCGACGGCCCGTGGGCGCCTTCGGGTTGATGAGGTCCCCGGCCACCCGCAAGTGGGTGTCCACCGCCTCGCGCGCGATGAACAGCCGCATGATCTCGCTGGATCCCTCGAAGATCAGGTTGATCCGCCAGTCCCGCATCATCCGCTCGACGGGATCGGGGGTCTCGCCGCGGGCCCGGAGGCTGTCGGCGGTCTCATAGCCCCGCCCGCCCTTGATCTGCAGCAGGTCGTCCACGATCCGCCAGCCGATCTCGGTGTTCCACAGCTTGGCGATCGCCGCCTCCAGCCGGATGTCGGCGTCGGGGCGATCGGCCAGGAGCGACCCGAGGTCGGCCACGGCCTGCATGGCGAAGGTCTCCGCGGCCATCCGCCCCAGCATCTGGGCGATGGCGTCGTGCTTGCCGATCGGCTGGCCCCACTGCACCCGCTCGGCCGCGAACCGCCGGGCGATCTCCACCGCCCGCTTGGCGCCGGCCGCGCAGCCGGCGGGGATGGTGAGCCGGCCGGTGTTGAGGGTGATGAGGGCCAGCTTCAGGCCCTTCCCCTCGCCCCACAGCACGTTTTCCACCGGCACCTTCACGTCGGTGAAGCGGAGGATCCCGTTCTGCATCCCCTTGAGCCCCATGAAGTCGAGGCGGCTGACCACCTCCACGCCCGGCCAGTCGGCCTCCACGATGAACGCGGTGATGCTCTTGGGCCCGGTCCGGGCCATGACCACCATCACCTCCGCCACCGGCCCGTTGGTGCACCAGAGCTTCTCGCCGTTCAGCACGTAGTGGGTCCCGTCGGCACTGAGCGTCGCCGTGGTGGCGAGCCCGGCCGGGTCGGAACCGACGTGGTCCTCGGTGAGCGCGAAGGCGGAGATGGCGCCCCTGGCGATCCGGGGCAGGTACTTCTGCTTCTGGGCCTCGGTGCCGAACAGCTTGAGGGGCACCGGCACCCCGATGCTCTGGCTGGCGGACAGCAGCGCGGTCAGGCTCCCGTCCCAGCTGGTGACCAGCCCGATCGCCCGGGTGTACATCAGCTGGCTCAGCCCCAGCCCGCCGTACGTCCGGTCGATCTTGATCCCGAACGCGCCCATGGCGCGCAGCTCCTCCACCACCGCGTCGGGCACCCGGCGCTCCCGGTCGATCGCGTCCCCGTCGACCTTCTCGAGCAGGAACTGCTCCAGCCGGCGCAGGAACGGCTCCGCCCGCGCCACGTCCTCGGCGGCGGGCTCCGGGAAGGGGTGGATCAGGTCGAGCCGGAGCCGGCCCTCGAACAGCTCGCGCACGAAACTGTCCGCCCAGTCCTGCTCGCGCGCCGCTTCGGCGACGGCCCGCGCCTCCTCTTCGGAGACGGTGGGGGGCGCGGGCGGCATCTGCCGCGCGGAGGTGGTCGGGACGGCGGTGTCGGTGGTGGTCATGTCAGTCTGCCCGTGGTGACGCCGGGGACACGCCGGCCTCGAGCCGGGCGGAGACCCCATGCAGGATGAGATCGATGACGTGCCGCTTCCGCTCCTCGGCGAAGCCGGCGGCCAACGGATCGAGGCCCACCGAGGGAAGCAGCGTGGTCGCGTGGATCAGGGGGAACCAGCAGAGGGCCACCATGCTGACGAGCAGGTGGGCCGCCTCCCGGGTGCGGGCGTCGGCCAGCCCCAGCTCCCGCATGATGGCCGCCAGGGCCTCCTGCCCGGCCGCGAGCGCCGGGCTGGGCCCCTGCCACTCGGGCCCGCCCCCCAGCGCCTCCCGCTCCATGAGCCGGATGAAGTGCGGGCGAGCGGCCAGGAAGTCGAAATAGTCGCGCACCACCCCGGCCAGGATGGCCTCGGGCCGCTCGGCACTGGCGAGCGCCCGATCACGGCCCCGCAGGACCGCCTCCCGGGCCTCCGCGAAGCAGCGGTCGAGCACCGCCCGGTACAGGTCGGCCTTCGACCCGAAGAAGTACCCCGGCGCGGCCCGCGAGAGGCCCGCCAGGTGGCCCACCTCGGAGAGGCTGGTGGCGCCGTAGCCCCGTTCGGCGAAGAGCCGCTCCGCGGCATCGAGAATGTCCTCCCGGCTGCGGGCGGGGTTCCGCTCCCGCTCGACCTGCGGTTCGCTGCGTGTGGCAGTGGTCATCCGTCCAGCTCCAAGGTCACTTGCTAGTCAACTAGCAAGTTAATGGACCGCTCACCTCCAGTCAAAACCTCGCTGGTTTGAGGAGTGTCCGATAATCAGGCGGCCCATCGCACCCCACGGCGACCGCGCTGGGTAGACTTCGCGCATGGCCCACCGGATCCTCCTGGCGGACTGCGACGCGATGTTCTGCGCGGTGGCGCGTCGGGAGGATCCCGAGGGCGCCGGCCGGGCGGCGGTGCTGGTCGTCGGGGGGCACCGGCAGTCCCGCGGCGTGGTGTGCTCCGCGTCGTACGAGGCCCGCGCCTTCGGGATCCGGTCCGGGATGCCGATCGCGCGGGCCGCGCAGCTCTGCCCGCACGCCACCTTCGTGCCGGTGCCCCGCCAGGCGTGCTCGGCCGCCAGCCGCGAGGTGCGCCAGGTGCTCGAGGATTGGGCGCCGGTCGTCGAGCCGGCCAGCATCGACGAGTTCTATCTCGGCATGGACGGCACCGAGGCGCTGTACCGCCACGAGCCGCTCGGTCGCACGGCCGCCCGGATCCGGGACGACGTCATGACCCGCGCGGGCCTCCCGGTCTCCATCGGCGGCGGCACCAACCGGCTGGTGGCGAAGCTGGCGGTGAGACGGGCCAAGCCCGGGCCGGGACGGGAGGCCCCCGGAGTGCACGTGGTCCCCGAGGGGGAGGAGGCCGAGTTCGTGGCCGGGTTCGACCTGGCGGCGTTGCCGGGGGTCGGTCCCCGCCTCACGGCCGACCTCCACCGGAAGGGCCTGGTCCGGGTGACCGACGCGCTGGCGTGCGAGCGGTGGACGCTGGAGGAGTGGCTGGGGGTGCGGACCGGCCGATGGCTGTACGACCGGATCCGTGGCCGGGCCGGATCGGTGGTGCAGGGCCGGCAGGAGCGGAAGTCGGTGAGCCACGAGCGGACCTTCGCGGAGGACATCGAGGCCGACGCGGTCCTCGAGGTGGAGCTGCTGCGGCTCACCGGCCAGGTCTGCCGCGACCTCCGGCGGGCCGGGCTCACCGCCCGGACCGTCACAGTCAAGCTGCGCGACTTCGATTTTTCCACCCGGGGGGCGTCGCGGACCCTGCCGGCCCCGGTGAGCAGCGATCGCGCGGTCCTGCCGGTGGCCCGCGAGCTGCTCGACCGGCTGCGGCGCCAGCGCCGCCGTCCGGTGCGGCTGCTGGGCGTCGCGCTGTCCCAGCTCGGGGCCGGGGACGGCCCGACCCAGTTCACCCTGTTCGGCGGACCGCCCGCGGTCGAGTCGGCCACCGACCGCACCGTGGCGGCCACCATGGACCGCATCCGGCAGCGGTTCGGCCCCGAGGCCATCCGCTCCGGCCGGCTGGTGCCGCCGCCGGGCGGGGCCGACGAGGGCGCCCGACCCGACGGCGCGAGCTAGAAGAGGTGGACCGCGGTCGCCTTGAGGCCGACCGCCACCGTCATCGCGGCGGCGAGCCCGAGTTCCTCCGCGGTCTGGGAGGTGATCGAGGCGACCAGGGGCGTGCCCGACGCATCGAGGTGGGCCAGGGTGACGGGCCCGCGGCGCTCCAGCCGTTCGATCCGTGCCCCGAACCGGTTCCTGGGCGGGCCGACCACCGGGTCGCGCGTGATGAGCAGGTCCTCGGGCCGCACCAGGACGTGGGTCGCGCCCTCCCGCTCCGCCACCACGTCGAACACCAGGCCTCCCGTCCGGAAGGTGGCGGCGAACCGCGGCGGGTCGCCCTCGGACGGCCCCTGCCGGGTGACGGTCCCGCGCAGGACGTTGCCGGCGTCGAGGAACTGGGCCACGAACGGGGTCTTGGGGTAGCGGAAGACCTCCTCGGGGGGGCCGCGCTGAACCACCCCGCCGTCGGCCAGGACCGCCACCTCGTCGCCCAGTCGGAGCGCGTCCTCCACGTCGTGGGTCACGTGCAGGACGGTGACGCCCTCCTGCGCCTGGATCTGCCGCAGCTCGCGCCGGAGGGTGCGCCGCAGGGCGGGGTCCACCGCGGCCAGCGGTTCGTCGAGGAGCAGGATGCCGGGCCGCGGGGCCAGGGCCCGGGCGAGCGCCACCCGCTGCTGCTCCCCCCCGCTCAATCCCCGGATGCCCCGGTCCAGCAGGGGCCCGATGCCGAACAGCGCGGCCAGGTCCTCCACCCGCTTCCGCGCCGCTGCTTCGTGGCCCCGGCCCCGTCGGGCCAGGCCGTAGGCGATGTTCTCGCGGACCGAATGGTGGGGAAACAGGTGATAGGCCTGGTACACGAACCCGATCCCCCGCCGTTCGGGGGGCTCCGCCGTGACGTCGCGGCCGTTCAGCGCGATGCGTCCCGAGGCGGGCGCCACGTGGCCGGCGATGCACTCGAGCAGCGAGGTCTTGCCGGAGCCGGTGGGACCGATGATGAGGCCGTAGCCGCCCGAGGGGATCTCCAGGCTCACGTCGTGCAGCCGGAAGGAACCCAGCGCCAGGGCCACCCCGTCGAGCCGGATCATCTCACCGCTCCTCCGCCGGCTCCAGCACCCGGAGCAGGAGGAACACCCCCAGCGCCACCAGCAGCAGGAGAACGGCGGCGGGGATGGCCGCCGACAGGCCGTACAGGGTGAAGCGGTCGAAGATGAGGACGCTCGCCACCTTCGGGTGGTAGGTCAGGATGACGATGGCGCCGAACTCGGAGACCGCGCGCCCCCAGGCGAGGAGCGCGCCGGCCAGGATGCCGCGCGCGGCCAGGGGCAGGGTGACCCGGCGGAAGGCCATCCACCCCGAGTCTCCCAGGGTCCGCGCCACCCGCTCCAGCTTGGGGTCCACCGAGGCGAAGGCCTCCCGGGCGCCGTTCACCAGGAGCGGGGCGGAGACGAACAGCATGGCCGCGACGATCCCGGGCACGTGGCTCACCACCTCGAGGCCCATCCGGGCCAGCACCCCCCCGACGGGGGAGTGGCGGCCCAGGAAGAGGAGGAGCGCGATGCCCGCCACGGGATGGGGGATCACGATGGGGAGGTCGAGGATGCCGCGCACCAGCCGGCTGCCGGGAAACCGGAGCCGGGCCAGGGCGTACGCCAGGGGGACGCCCAGGACGACCGCCAGCACGGTGGCCGCGCTGGCCGTGAGCACCGTGAGCACGATGGCGTCCCGCACCTCGGCATCGAGGAGGGCGCCCGCCAGCTCGGACGCGGGCGCGCCGAGCAGGAGGCGGAGCAGGGGCCCCACCACGAAGAGCACCAGCAGCGCCCCCAGCAGGACGCTGCCCAGCCGGAACCACCCGATGCGGGCCGCCACGGGGGCAAAGATGCCACGGCCGGCCGGGTGCGGGCCACCCGAACCGGCCTCGCGCGCCCCCGCCGCGTCATTACCTTCCATGCGTCAGTCGTCCCTTCTCGCCGGAGTCCCCATGAAACTCAGCGCCGCGGTCCAGAAGAGCCTCAACGACCAGATCCGCAAGGAGTTCAACGCCGCCTACCTGTACCTCGCGATGGCGGCCTGGTTCGAGGAGCGGAACCTCACCGGGTTCGCCAGGTGGATGCAGGCGCAGGCCCGGGAAGAACAGAGCCACGCGATGCGCATCTACCAGTGGATCCTCGACCGCGGGGGCAAGATCCAGCTCATGGCGCTGGACCAGCCCAAGCCCTCGTGGAAGTCGCCCCTGGAGGTGTTCCAGGCCGCGGCGGCCCACGAGGCCAAGGTCTCGGCCAGCATCCAGGACCTGTACGCCCTGGCCGGCAAGGAGAAGGACGCCCCGACCCAGGTGATGCTGCAGTGGTTCCTCACCGAGCAGGTCGAGGAGGAAGCCGCCAGCACCGCCATCGTGGAGCGGCTCCGGATGGCCGGCGACAGTCCCTCCGGGCTGCTCATGCTCGATCGTCAGCTCGGGGAGCGTGGTGGCGAGTAGCCCGTCGGGGCAGCGGCGGGTGCGGGTCGGGTTCGCGGGGCTGGGGGCGATCGGGCGGCCGATCGCCGCCCATCTGGCGCGCGACCACGACTTGGCCGTCTGGAACCGGACCGCCGCCCGGGCCGCCGCCTTCGCGGCGGAAACCGGCGCCGAAGCGGTCGCCACGCCGCGCGACCTGGCGGCAGGCCGCGAGGTGATCTTCACCTGCCTGCCCAACTCTCCCGAGGTGGAAGCGCTGCTGGACGGGCCCGACGGGCTCGAGGCGGGGCTCGCGCGGGGCGCGCTGCTGGTGGACCTGACCTCGGGGATCCCGGCGGCCTCGCACCGGATCGCGGCTCGGCTCCGGGAGCGAGGCATCGGGTTCGTCGATGCGCCGGTCAGCGGGGGCACCAGCGGGGCGGAGGCCGGGACCCTGGCGGTGATGGTCGGCGGCACCGACGAGGACTTCGCCCGGGCGGCACCGCTATTGCAGAGTTTCGGCGCCGCCATCGAGCATGTGGGACCGGTCGGCGCGGGGCACGCCCTCAAGGCGGTGCACAATGCGCTGATCGGGGTGCACGTCCTCGCGCTGGGGGAGGCCCTGACCACCCTGGCCCGGGCCGGCGTGCCGCCCCGGACCGCCCTGGCCGTCATCAACCGGGCCAACGGGCGGTCGTTCGTGAGCGAGCGGCTGGTGCCGGAGCGGGTGTTGACCGGGCTCTGGCCCCGGACCTTCCGGCTCGCCCTGCTCGACAAGGACGTCGGCATCGCCAACGCGCTGGCGCGCGAGCTCGCGCTGGAGACCCCGGTGCTCACGCAGACCGGGGCCCTGCTGGGGGAGGCCCGGCGCGCCCTGGGCGAGGAGGCCGATCACGTGGAGGTCATCCGGCTGCAGGAGGAACGGGCCGGGGTGGAGCTGCGAGGATGAGCGAGATCACCGCCTGGGGAGCGGTCCTGCACCTGAACGCGGTGGTGACCCTGGCGAACGGCGACGTGCTGCCGGGCCAGATCCACCTGCAGGGGGCGGTGTCGCATCGGCCCGGCCCCGAGACCCCGCTGGAGATGCTGAACCGGGGGGTCGGGTTCTTCCCGGTCACCTTCGACGACGGGGGCGTGGTGTTCCTGTCCAAGGCCCAGGTGGCCATGGTGACGTGCGAGTGGCCCGACGCCCTGCCCGGGGAGGACGAGATCGAGGCCGCCGCGCGGCACGTCCATCTCGAGGTGACCCTGGTGACCGGGGACCAGTACCGCGGCGAGGCGGCGGTGGCGCTGCCCGGGACGCGCAACCGGTCGCTGGATTACGTGAACTCGCTGGACCCGTTCTTCCTGCTGCGGACCGGGAGCGGGCCGCGGCTGATCAACCGTGACAACGTGCGGGTGGTGCGGCCGCTCGACTGACGTCTTCGACCGGAGGTGGCGGTGGTATCTGACGGCGGCGCAACCCTGCGACTCAGCGACTCCGGCCCGGGCGAGGGGCCGGCCCGCGAACCCAGCGCGGGCGAGCTCACGCGTGGCCGGGAGGCCATCGAGGGCCTGCTGCGGCGGCTGGCGGAGCAGGGCGGGTCCGACCTGCACCTGCGGGTGGGGCAGTCCCCCATCATCCGGAAGGACGGGTCCCTGACGCGGGTCGAAGCGCCCCGGCTCACGGCGGAGGTCCTCGAACCGATGCTGCTCGGCATCATGCCGGCCCACCGGGCCCGGGAGTGGCGCGCCTCGGGCGACGCCGACTGGGCCTACGAGATCGAGGGGGTGGCCCGGTTCCGGTGCAACGCGGGGCGCGACCGGCTGGGGCCCTTCGGGGTGATGCGGCTCATCCCGTCGGTGATCCTGTCGGCGGAGGAGATGGGGCTGAGCCGGGAGGTCCAGGCGCTCTGCGACCTCACCAAGGGGCTCGTGCTGGTGACGGGGCCCACGGGCTCCGGCAAGTCCACCACGCTCGCCAGCATGATCGACCTGGTCAACCGCCGGCGCAGCGACCACATCCTCACCATCGAGGACCCGATCGAGTTCGTGCACCAGAGCCAGAAGGCCCTGGTCACCCAGCGGGAGGTGGGGGTCCACACCGAGAGCTTCTCCGCCGCGCTCCGGGCCGCGCTGCGGGAGGACCCGGACATCATCCTGGTGGGCGAGCTGCGTGACCTGGAGACGATCTCGATCGCCCTGGAGACGGCGGAGACGGGCCACCTGGTGTTCGGTACGCTGCACACCACCACGGCGCCGGCCACGCTCGACCGGATCATCGACCAGTTCCCCCATCAGCAGCAGTCGCAGATCCGGGTGATGCTCTCCGAGACCCTGCGGGGGGTGGTGGCCCAAGTGCTGTGCAAGAAGATCGGAGGCGGCCGGGTGGCCGCCCGGGAGATCCTGCTCACCACGCCGGCGGTGTCCAACCTGATCCGGGAGGGGAAGACCTTCCAGATCCCGAGCATCATGCAGACCAACCGCAAGGCGGGGATGATGCTGCTGAACGACGCCCTCGTGGAGCTGGTGGAGGCCAGGCAGATCGAGCCGCACGAAGCCTACCTCAAGTCCATCGACAAGGCGGCGCTCGTGACCGCCCTCAAGACCCGCGGCCACCGGGTGGACTTCGCGGGGTGAGTGCCGCGCCCGTCCTGGTGCTGGTCGAGCCCCAGGACCTGGTGAACATCGCGGTCGCCATCCGGGTGGCGAAGAACTTCGGGGTGGAGGACGTCCGGCTGGTCGCCCCCCGCGAGTTCGACCCCTACCGGATCGAGGGGATCGCCCACAACACCGGCGACATGCTGGCCCGCCTGCGGATCACCGCGACGCTGGACGAGGCCCTGGCGGACATCGTCTGGGCCGGCGCCCTGACCGCCCGGGCCCGCCGCGCCAAGCGGACGGTGCTCAGACCCCGCGCCGCGGCGGACCAGCTGGTCGAGCGGTCGGCCGACGGGCCGGTGGCCCTGGTGGCCGGCCGGGAGGACAAGGGCCTCACCAACGACGAGCTGGACCGCTGCCACGCCCTCGTCACCATCCCGACCAACCCCGACTACCGGTCCCTGAACCTGGCCCAGGCGGTCGGGGTGCTCTGCTACGAGTCGTGGGTGGCCCGGACCGGCGGCGGCTCCGCCGTGAAGCCCCCCCGCCGCCGGGCCGGCGCGGCGACCGGGGACCAGCACGAGCGGCTCTTCGCGGACTGGGAGCGCGCCCTCTGGGCGATCGAGTTCTTCAAGACGCGTCAGCCCGACATGGTGATGCGTTCGGTGCGGGAGATCGTCTTCCGGGCGGGGCTGGACGGACGGGAGGCCACGCTGCTCCGCGCCATGGCGCTGGAGATCGTGCGGTTCCTCGAACGCCGCGGCGTGCCGGTGGCGGCCCCCGACGAGACGGCGGACTAGCCCGCCGCCCTTTGATTCGCGTGGGTCGGGGTCTATAATTGGGCGGCTCGCCGCCCGGAAAGTGGACCCGGCGGCCGCTCACCACTCCCATAGGCACGGCAGGTCAGGCATGCGAAAGGTCGCGGTGCTGGGTTCCCTGTTGGCGCTGGGGACGGCCGGCGGGATTCTCCTCGCGAGCCGTCCCTCGACGGCGCAGCAGGGCCCGGCCGCTCCCGACTCGCTCGCCGCCCCCGCCCTCGCCGCCGGCGACACCGCCGCCCTGCCGGGGCCCCGGCAGCCGATCTTCTTCCGGCACGACATCCACGCCGGCCAGTTCAAGATCAACTGCCAGTACTGCCACTACTCGGTGGCCGTGGCCAGCGAGCCCGGGATCCCGAGCGTGGAGACCTGCATGGGCTGCCACCTGGTGATCGCCGGGTCGGACAGCGGCGGCCGGGCGGAGATCCGGAAGCTCCGGCAGTTCTGGAACGACCGGAACAACCCCGACGCCCCCCGGCTGGAGTGGGTGCGGATCCACACCCTGGCCCGGCACGCCCACTTCCCCCACATGCGTCACATCAAGGCCATGGGCCCCGCGGCCTGCGGGACCTGCCATGGGGACGTGTCCCGCATGCCGCAGGTCTGGGAAGTGAACAACGTGAACAACATGGGGTTCTGCATCGACTGTCACCTGGCCCGGGGCGTCTCGCGCGACTGCTTCGTGTGCCACTACTGATGATCCGGGACGGCGACTGATGGCCCACCGCGGCACTCCCCCCGACGATCACCTCGCCCCGCCGGCCCCCCCCGAGGGTCTCGACCGGCGGCGCTTCCTCACCGTGCTCGGCGTCAGCGGCGCCGGGGCCGCGGCCCTCTCGGGCTGTTCCACCGACAAGGTCGAGAAACTGATCCCCTACCTGGTCCAGTCCGAGGACCAGGTGCCGGGACTGCCGACCGTCTACGCCAGCACCTGCACCGAGTGCGCGGCCGGCTGCGGGCTGCATGTGGTGACCCGCGAGGCGCGGGCGGTCAAGCTGGAGGGGAACCCCGACCACCCGGTGAACCGCGGGACCCTCTGCGCCCGGGGCCAGGCGGGGCTCCAGGGGCTCTACAACCCCGGCCGGCTGCGCGGCCCCATGGCCCGGACCGCCGAGGGGCGGCACGAGCCGATCACCTGGGATGACGCCATGGCCCGGCTGGCCGAGCGGCTCCGCGCGCCGGGGGGCGCGGTGGCGGCGCTCAGCGGGGCCGGGGAGGGGACCTTCGCCGACCTGCTCACCGCCTGGGTCGCCGCGCTGGGCGGGCAGACGGTGCGGTGGGAGCCGTTCGGCCACGAGGCGCTGCGCGCCGCCAACCGGCGCGTGTTCGGGCTGGACGAGCTGCCGGCCCACGACTTCGCCGCGGCCCGTCACATCGTCTCCTTCGGGGCCGACTTCCTGGAGACCTGGCTGGCGCCGGTCGAACAGCAGCGGGGCTTCGCGGAGGCGCACGGCTTCCGCGACGGCCAGATGGCCAAGTGCGTCTACGTGGGGCCGCGCCGCTCGCTCACCGGCCTCAACGCCGACGAATGGCTGGCCACCGCCCCCGGCACGGAGGCCGCCGTGGCCCTGGCCATGGCCCAGGTCATCCTGGCCGAACGGTCGGGCTGGCCGTCCGACGCCTCCGCCCTCCGGCCGCTCCTGGCGGAGCACACCCCCGAGCGCGCGGCGGAGCGCAGCGGCATCGAGGCCGAGCGGATCCGCCAGCTGGCGCGGGAGTTCGCCTCCGCCCAGCCCAGCCTGGCGGTGGCGGGCGGCATCGCGGGGCAGCACCGCGCCGCGATCGAGGTCTGCGCCGCGGTCAACATCCTCAACTACGTCGCGGGCAACGTGGGGACCACGGTGCGCTTCGGCGCCCGGCTCCAGGCGGGGGACGGCTACGCCGGCCTCCAGGCGCTGCAGAGCGCGATGGACGCCGGCCGGGTCGGGGTGGTGCTGGTGCACGAGGCCAACCCGGTCTATGCCCTCCCCCGGGCCGCCGGGTTCGCGGCCGCGTTCGCGAAGGTGCCGTTCAAGGTCTCGACCGCCTCGGTGTACGACGAGACCGCCGCCGCGTGCGACCTGATCCTGCCGGCCCACCATGCGCTGGAGCGCTGGGACGACCTGCGGCCCCGCGCCGGGGTCCACTCCCTCATGCAGCCGGTGATGGAGCCGGTGTACGACACCCGCCATCCCGGCGACGTGCTGCTGCAGACGGCCCGCGCCGTGGGCGGCCCGCTGGCGGCGTTCACCGCGCCCACCTTCGAGGCCCACCTCCGGGCCGCCTGGGGTGAAGTCGCCCGGCGCCGGGGCGCGGCCGATGCGCAGGCGTTCTGGCGGGAGGCGCTCCGGCGCGGCGGCGTGTTCGAGGAGGCCCCGGTGACGCCGGTCCGGCTCGCGGCGGGCGCCGGCGCCAGCGGTGCGACGCCGGCCCTCGACGGGGACGGCCCGCTCACCCTGGTCGCCTATCCGTCGCCCATGCTGACCGACGGCCGCGGGGCCAACCGTCCCTGGCTGCTGGAGAACCCCGATCCGGTCACCAAGATCACCTGGCAGTCGTGGATCGAGCTGCACCCCGACACCGCCCGCACCCTCGACGTGCGCGAGGGCGAGCATCTCCAGCTGACCTCGCCGCACGGGACCGTCACCGCCCCGGTCTACGTGTACGGCGGGGTCCGGCGCGACGTGGTGGCGGTGCCCCTGGGCCTGGGCCACACCGAGTACGGCGAATTCGCCGCGGGGCGCGGGGTGAACGCGCTCGACCTGCTGAGCGGAGCGGACGGGAACGGCTTCCTGCCCTACTGCTCCACCCGGGTGGTGGCCGCCAAGGTGCGGGGCTACACCAAGCTGGCCAAGACCGAGGGGAACCCCCGCCAGCTGGGGCGCGGGATCGTCGAGGCGATGCCGGTGGCGCTCGCGGCCCGGGGGCTCACCGTCAAGGAGGCCTACGAGGCGATGGGCCATCCGCACCACGAGCTCAACCCGGAGTCCGAGCTCGAGGCGATCGAGGGATGGCACCAGGCCCAGGTGGAGAAGCAGAAGTTCGGGGCCTATGCCGAGGAGCACCCCAAGTGGGGGCTCGCCGTGGACCTGTCGCGCTGCACCGGCTGCTCGGCCTGCGTCACCGCCTGCTACGCCGAGAACAACATCCCGTGGGTCGGCGAGGAGGAGGTCACCCGGGGCCGCGAGATGAGCTGGATGCGCATCGAGCGGTACTGGGAGGGTGACGAGGACGGGGCCCCGCCCGAGGCCCGCTTCATTCCGGTCATGTGCCAGCACTGCGACAACGCGCCGTGCGAGCCGGTCTGCCCGGTGTACGCCTCCTACCACACCCCGGACGGGCTCAACGGCCAGGTCTACAACCGGTGCGTGGGGACCCGCTACTGCGGCAACAACTGCCCCTACAAGGTCCGCTACTTCAACTGGTTCGCCTACGCCCAGCAGGCCTTCCCGGAGCCGATGAACCTGCAGCTGAACCCGGAGGTGACCGTCCGGGCCCGGGGGGTGATGGAGAAGTGCACCTTCTGCGTCCAGCGGATCCGGGCGGCCCAGCACCACGCGCGGCTGGAGGACCGCCCGGTGCGGGACGGCGAGATCGTCACCGCCTGCGCCCAGGCCTGTCCCAGCGGCGCGCTCACCTTCGGGGACGTCAAGAACCCCGACAGCCGCCTGGTGGCGACCCTGGCGAACCCGAGAGCCTACCACGTGTTCGAGGAGATCAACGTGCGGCCAGCCGTGACCTACCTGGCGAAGGTCTACCACGGCGGGGAGGCGTAGCCGATGACGGCCATCGCGCACGAGCCTGCCATCACCCAGACGCACGCCGAGGTCACCCGGGATGTGGTCGCCACGCTGGACACCCCGAGCCGGGGCTACTACATCGCCCTGTTCGCGGCGGTGGGGATGTTCCTGGTGGGGCTGGGCACCTTCGTCCTGTTGCTCAAGGACGGCCTGGGCCTGGCGGGCTACGTCCCCCCGGTCATGTGGCTGGTGTACATCACCACCTTCGTCTTCTGGGTCGGCATCGGGCACGCCGGCACCCTGATTTCCGCGATCCTCTTCCTGTTCCGGTCGCCCTGGCGCACGGCGGTCTACCGCTCCACCGAGGCGATGACCGTGTTCGCGGTCATGACGGCGGGGCTGTTCCCGATCATCCACATCGGGCGCCAGTGGATCTTCTACTGGCTGCTGCCCTACCCGAACCAGCGGTACCTCTGGCCCAACTTCAAGTCGCCCCTGATCTGGGACGTCTTCGCCATCGGCACCTACCTGACCGTGTCCACCACCTTCCTGGTGGTCGGGCTGGTGCCCGACATCGCCGCGGTGCGGGACAAGGTGTCGGGCTGGCGCAAGAAGCTCTACGCCGCCTGCTCGCTGGGCTGGACCGGGTCGGACAACCAGTGGCGCCACTACACCCGGGGCTATCTCTACCTCGCGGCCCTCGCGACGCCCCTGGTGCTCTCGGTGCACTCGGTGGTGTCGTGGGACTTCGCGATGTCCATCATCCCGGGGTGGCACGGCACCATCTTCGCGCCGTACTTCGTGGCGGGCGCGATCTACTCCGGGATCGGGATGGTGCTGACCCTGCTGATCCCGCTCCGCCGGGTGCTCAAGATCGAGCACATGGTCACGGAGTACCACTTCGACAACCTTGCCAAGCTGACCCTCCTCACCGGGTCGATCCTGTTCTACGCCTACCTGATGGAGTACTTCGTCGGGTGGTACAGCGGGAACACCTTCGAGCAGACCACCTTCTACCGCCGGGCCCTGGGGCCCCAGTGGTGGGCCGGGTGGGCCATGATCATCTGCAACGCGTTCGTGTCGCAGCTGCTCTGGTTCAAGAAGATCCGGACCAACCTGACGGCCCTGTTCGTCATCTCGATCTTCATCAACATCGGGATGTGGTTCGAGCGCTACGTGATCATCGCTTCGTCGCTTTCGAATGACTTCGTGCCCTACGCCTGGGGCCAGGCCGACCCGACCTGGGCCGACTGGGGCATCCTGCTGGGGTCGTTCGGCTGGTTCCTGATGTACTTCCTGCTCTTCGCGCGGACCTTCCCGATCGTGGCGATCCAGGAGATCAAGGAGATGATCCCCTATCCGCGCCGGAAGGGAGGCCACTGATGGCCGCCTCGTCCGGCGTGCTCGCCTCGTTCGAGCACATCGACTCGGCGGTGGAGGCGATCCACCGCCTGCGCGCGCGCGGCTTCACCGACCTGACCGTGTACTCGGCCGCGCCGAACCACGAGCTGGAGGAAGCCCTCCGGCACCCGGTGAGCGGCGTCCGGCTGTTCACCCTGATCGGCGGGATCACGGGGTGCATCGCCGGGTACGCCATGACCACCTGGATGTCGTACGACTGGCCGCTCCTGGTGGGCGGCAAGCCGATCGCGTCGATCCCGCCCTACGTGGTGATCATGTTCGAGCTCACCATCCTGCTCGGCGCGCTCAGCACCGTGGCCGGGATGATCATCCTCTCCGTCCGCCGGTCGCTCAGGGGCCGCCCCTTCCACCCCCGCTTCAGCGACGACCGGGTGGGGATCTTCGCCCCGTGCGGGCCCGAGCAGGTGGACGCGCTCAGCGGACTGTTCCGGACCGCCGGCGCGGTGGAGGTGACCCGTGAGGGCTAGCGCCGTCCGCCCCGTCGCCCTGGCCGCCGCCCTGCTCCTGGGCGGCTGCAACTGGTACTACAACACCCTGCCGTCCCCGGACGACCTGGTGAAGCTGGTGCCCTGGTTCGATCACATGATCCGGTCCCCCGCGGTGCACCCCTACGAGCGGGCCGACGTGCCGCGGCGCACCGTGCCGGGCACGGTGCCGGTGCACGTGACCGAGGGCGACTGGTCGGCCGAGTGGC
This sequence comes from Gemmatimonadales bacterium, assembly GCA_041612035.1. Lineage (GTDB taxonomy): Bacteria > Gemmatimonadota > Gemmatimonadetes > Gemmatimonadales > GWC2-71-9 > SZUA-320. Next base: position 18,370 of record JBFILX010000011.1, read on the forward strand.
CGGCCAGCACCGCCACCGCGGACCGGCTGGTGAACCCCACCCTGCCGGCCGACAACCTGGCCGTGGGCGACACCCTCTACCAGGTCTTCTGCACCGTCTGCCACGGGGTGACCGGGGACGGGAGGGGGCCCGTGGGGCCGCGGGTCGGCGCCCCGTCCCTGCTGACGGAGAAAGCCCGCGCGCTGCCCGAGGGCAACCTGTACAGCATCGTGCGCTACGGCCGCGGGGTGATGCCCCGCTACGGCGACAAGATCCTGACCCCCGAGCACCGCTGGGCGGTCGTCAACTACGTGCGGCAGCTGCAGGCCGACGCCGCGGCGGACGGAGGGATGCGCTGATGGCCGACCTGGTCCTGCGCGAGCGACTGGTCACCCACGGCCTGGCCGGCCGCTACGGCGCGTTCGTGCGGGTCGGGGGACTGCTGGCCCTGATCGGCGCGGTGCTGTTCGGGATGACCCTGGCCGGGGGCCACCCCGAGCGGGCCTGGCAGGCCTTCCACTGGAACTGGCTCTTCTTCACCGGGCTGACCGGAGGCAGCGTGGCCCTGGTCGCGGTGCACAAGATCGCCAACGCCAAGTGGTCCGGGATGATCCTGCGGTTCGCCGGGGCGGCCATCGCGTTCGTGCCGGTCCTGCTGCTCGGGTTCGTGCTGATCTTCACCCTGGGCTACCACTCGGTGTACGGCCACATGGTGGAGCAGCTGCACTCGCTGCAGCACGCCAAGGAAGTGTGGCTGTCGTATCCGTTCATGGTCGTGCGGCTGGCGCTGGGCCTGGGACTCCTGTTCTGGGTGGGCTGGGCCCTGATCCGGGCCGACATGGTGCCCGACCTGTTCTTCGCCCAGCGGATGGCCGACCCCGCCCGGAAGGACCTGTTCGCCCGCTGGAGCGCCGGGTTTGACGGCTCCGACGCGGCCCGCGACCGGCAGCACGGCCGGATCAACCGGCTGGCCGCCCAGTACGTCGTGGTCTACGCCCTGGTGTTCTCGCTGGTGGCGTTCGACATGATCATGGCGCTGCAGCCGCACTTCTTCTCCAACCTGCTGGGCGCCTTCTTCTTCATGGGGTCGTTCCTGGGCGCCCACATGCTGCTGGCGCTCACCATGCTGTATGGCGAACGCCAGCTCGGCGTGGCGGACCTGATCAGCCCCAAGCAGCGGCACGACCTGGGCAAGCTCTGCTTCGGCTTCACGGTGTTCTGGGCCTACCTCATGTGGTCCCAGTACCTGGTCATCTGGTACGGCAACCTGCCCGAGGAGACCGGGTTCGTGTTCACCCGGCTCTGGGGCCCCTGGCGCCCGGTGGGGACCGCCGTGTTCCTGGGGATGTTCGTGGTGCCCTTCATCGGCCTGCTGGGCGTGGCCCCCAAGAAGTCGCGGCTCCTGCTGGGGCTCTTCGCCGGGATCAGCCTCACCGCCCTCTGGGTCGAGCGGTACCTGCTGGTGCTGCCGTCCGTCACCCACGAGCACGGCCCCGCCTTCGGGGCGGCCGAGGCCGGCGCGACCCTCCTGCTGGGCGGGCTCTTCCTGCTGAGCTACGGGCTCTTCGCCCGCCGATTCCCGATGCTCTCCCCCCGGCTGGCGGAGATCACCCTCGACCGCGAGGTGCACCACACCGAGGTGGTGGCGGAGTTCGAGCACGAGGAGTCCCCGCGGGACTACGTCAGCGAGAAGACGATCGAGGAGGAGAAGCGGGGCGGCTGAGCCCGGCCGGATCCACAACGCGGCGGGGCGGCGATCCAGGATCGCCGCCCCGTCCGTCGTTCGTAGGGTCGTGCGCGCCTAGCGGAGTACGACCTGCCCGGCCAGCGCGCCCAGCGAGTCGACCGGGAGGTGGCCCACCACCACCAGCACGCGGCTGGTCCGGCGCAGGGCCGTACCCGCGTCCACGTAGTCCGGCGGGCTGCGGGACGGCTCGCTGGAGTTGAACCGGAGTCCGGGCCCCAGCTGGATCGCGACCACGTCGGCCACGTCAGCCACCGGGCCCTCCACCACGTGCACCGCCGCCCCGCCGGGATGCCGCTGGGTGACGACCACCATCGGCCGCTCCTGGGTGCCGGCCCGCCGCACCTGCACGCTCACCACCGCGAGCCCCGGGACCACCGGCACCAGGTGGCCGGTGGCTTCCGCCGCCTCGTCCAGGGTGGCCGGCAGCCACCGGCCGTCCAGCGCCAGCGGGGCCCGGAGGGTCTCGGCGTCGGCGTCCGGGGTCCGCTCGGCCGACGCGCTCACCCCCGCCGAGACCGCCAGCCGCACCACCGGGGTCGCCTCCCGGGCGGGAGGCTCGCGGGTCAGCACCGGCAGATCGACGTCGCGGGCTTCGGGCGCGGGCACCGGCTCGACCGGGGCGGCGACCTCGAGCACCAGGGCCGCCGGGGCCGGGGATGCCGCCGGGAACAGGGTCTCCCGGGCGCTCCAGCCGGCCACCAGCGCCGTCGCGAACCCGGCCGCCCAGAGCCCGCGCCGCCGCCACAGCAGGCGGCGGCGGGCCACCGCGGTGGCGCGGAGCTGCTCGATCGGGGGCGGGACCCGGAGCTGCGGCGCCACCCGGGCCAGCAGGTGGGTGGTCCGGTCGCGCAGGGCGGCGATCTCGTCCCGCAGCCGGCTGCAGGCCGGACAGCGCGCGAGATGGGACTCGATCTCGATGCACTGCGACCGGCTCAGCGCCTGGTCGAGGTACGCATGCAGTTCGGCGTCAGGAATGTGCCGCACGGCGCTCCGCTTCCTGCCGGTCGTAGGCGTCGACCAGCCGCTTCCGGGCCCGGGCCAGGGTGGTCCCCACCGCCCCCACCGCCAGCCCGGTCCGCTGGGCGATCTCGGTGTAGCTGAGCCCCCCGTCCCACAGCAGCAGCACCTCGCGGTCCCGCTCGCTCAGGGCGTCCAGGGCATCCTGCACCCGGGCCATCTGCTCCTCGTGCTCGACCCGCTCGTCGGCCGGGCGCGGGGGCCGCGACAGGGCCACCGGGTCGTTGGAGAGCAGGGTGAGGTGCTTCTTCCGGCGCACGGCGGCCCGCGCCTCGTCGCGCGCCAGGTTGGCCGCGACCGCGAAGATCCAGGCCCGCGGCTTCTCGGGCCGGTGCGCCAGCGCCCGGATGAACACCTCCTGGGCGAGGTCCTCCGCCCGATCCGCGTCCCAGACCTTGCGGTACAGGAACCGGACCACGGACGAGTACATCGTCTGGTACAGCCGCTCGATCGACTCAGCCATCCCTGGAATCCCGGGTGAGGGTGGTCGCCGTCAGAGGAAAGACGGTTGCGGCGCCCGGAAGTTACACACCGGCCCCGGCCGGTCGGGCGAAGACGCATCCCGGGTGGAGGGTCTCGTCGGTGGTCGGCTTGGGCCACCGGCGGCAGAGATCGGGCTTGGCCTGGCCCCCGTTCGGCCGGCGGCGGCCGTGCAGGGTGCAGGAGACGCCGTCGGTCTCGCTCAGGTACGCGCAGGCCGAGATCAGTTCGGCCTCGAGCGAGGCCTCGTCGTCACGGTGCACCTTGCACAGGTAGGGCGACTTCCGCGACCGGATCAGGGCCTCCCGGTAGGTCCAGCCCTTGTCGCACATGATCTCGATCTGCAGGTCCCGGCAGCAGGCCGACCCGATGGTGTTGTCCGCCGTGCGGCAGCGGGCGGTGGCGCACGGGTTCTCGTCCGACAGCACCCGGAGGACCCGCCGCGGCCGAGGGACGGGGAGCGGAAGGTCCGCCACCCGGCCCCGCTGGATCACCCGGAACCGCTCGTCCCCCAGCTGGCGGGGCTGGGTCGGGCGAGGGAGGTCCTTCGGCATCCCCCCCTCGAAGCCGTGGGCCCGGCACCGGGCCTTGCCGCCGGGCCGAGTCTCCAGGTGCTTGCACGGCACGTGAATGGAGGCCTGGACGAACAGGTCCTCGTCGTCGACCCATGACTGTCCGAAAGTCAGCCGTTCCGTGTGCCCGAAGAGCCAGGTGGCCTCGTGATCGCCCCCGCCCGGCCGCGCGTACGCGGAGGAGGCCCTGAGGACCACCTTGAGGCCTTTGCACTGGGAACCGAGTCGGGTACAGGCCGGGGGGGCAGGGGTGGGGGCGCGGGCCATGAGGGGCGGTAAGTTAGCCGGGGGTGGCCCTCTGGAGAATTGTGCGGGGCCTCATTAGTTTTGTGAATCTGTTCACAAAGTCACCCGGATTCGGGTTTCTTGAACCGGACGAACTCCAGTCGAACCACATGCGTGAGGGAGGAACGAGACCGATGCGGAAGCTTGCGATGGTGATGGGCCTGTCGTTCATGGTGGCCGCGTGCGGCGGCGGCGAGCCGGCCCAGCAGCAGGCGGAGGCGCCGCCGGCCGCGGCGGAGGCGATGCCGGCCGGAGCCAGCCATGACGTGAACATGGTGCTCGAGGGGACCAACTACCTGTACGTGCCCGCCCAGCTGACGATCCGCTCGGGCGACATGGTGGCCTTCCACAACGTGTCGGGCGGCCCGCACAACGTGCAGTTCTGGCCCGACAGCATCCCGGCCGGCTCGGCTGACGCGCTGAGCGCCGGCATGGCGGATCAGATGGCGCCCCTGGCGGGCCCGCTCCTGGTGGAGCCGAACGCGCTCTACACGGTGACGTTCAACAACACCCCGCCGGGCGAGTACAAGTTCTTCTGCCTGCCGCACCTCGCGAACAAGATGGTGGCGAAGATCACGGTCACTCCGTAACCGGAGCCGGACCGGACGTCCGCGAGGGCGGGGGCTTCAGGCCTCCGCCCTCGCGGCGTTCTGGGGGGCGGGAAGCCATCGGGCCACCGCCCAGGCGACCGCGACCGCCAGCACGACCCCGGCCAGGGCATCCACCGCGTAGTGCATCTGACAGTAGACCACCCCGACCGTGAGCAGGAGGGTCGGCAGGGCGAGGGCCAGGCCCAGCCGGCGGGAGCCGAGCCCGGCCCCGATCGCCGCCACGATGGTGGCCGCCACGTGGGACGACGGGAACGCCGCCCCGTAGGAACTCCCCTGCGCCAGGGTGCCGTACACCAGCCGGGCCGCCCAGTTGTCCACGAACGGCCCGGTCGGGCGCGGGAACTCGTAGTAGGGGCCCGCCAC